>DATCCR010000166.1:0-6852 GCA_036511155.1 Acidimicrobiales bacterium | reverse complement strand
TGCTGCGGACCTACGGCGACCCGACGGTCCTCCGCGCCATGGCGGCCGTCCCGGGCCTGAAGGCCGTGGCCTTCTTCCGGTACGCAAACCCGTCATGGGTGCTGGCCGCGGTGGTGCTCGCCGCCCTCGGGCTCGACGACGTGGCCCGCCGGCGGACGACGAATCGCGTCCTGGTCGCCGGCGTCGGGGTGACCGCCGGACTGGCCACGTGGGCCGCGGTCACCGCGTGGCCGGTGCTGGCCGGTGCGACCGCTGGCCCGGCGGACCGGGGGACGCATCCCCACACCTATGTCGTGGCCAGCCTGGCCGGGGCCTTCGCCGCCCTGGCCGCCCTGGCGGTGGGTGGGCTCATGGCCGCCGGGAAGGTACCGGGAGCACACGCCACCCGCCGGGACGTCCGGCGCGAGGATCGGCTGCGGCGGACGGGCCGGGCACTCGTGGCCGTCGCCGTGGCCACCGAGTCGGTCGTCCTGCTCGGGTGCACCTACCTGTCGGCGCCGCCGCCCACACCGCTGCAGGCCGGCTCCGTCACGTGGCTCCAGGCCCACCTCGGGACCCAGCGCTTCTTCACGCTCGGCCCCATCCAACCCGACTACGGCTCGTACTTCGGCATCGCCCAGGTCAACGTCAACGACCTCCCGCTCCCGAAGTCCTGGAACGACTACATCGCCTCCCGCCTCGATCCGAACTCGGAGCGGAACAACTTCACCGGATGGCTGAGCGCCGACCCGTCGGGGCCGTCCCCGGCCGAGGAGCTCACCAGCCACCTGGCGGCCTACGAGGCGATCGGGGTCCGGTACGTGGTGGAGTCGGCCAACGGGCTCGACTCGTACGGGAGACCCTTCCCGCAGCCCGCGACCCCGCGGTGGCCGGCCGGGCCACGGCTCGTCCACCGGGACACCTTCGCCGAGATCTGGGAGCTGCCGGGTGCCGCCCCGGTGTTCACCGCGGTGACCGGCACCACCGGTCGGGTGCCGGTCGGTGCGACCACCTCGCCGGGGTGCACGGTGGCCGGGAGCGGCTGGGACGAGGTCACGGTGGACTGCCCCCGACCGGCGACCGTGCTGCGTCGGGTCCAGTACGTGCCGGGGTGGACGGCCAGTGCCGACGGGGAGCCGGTCGAGGTCCGGCCGGTCGGAGGTGGGCCGTTCCAGTCGGTGACGGTGCCGGCGGGACGGACGACGGTGCACTTCACGTACCTTCCGCCTCATGCCGGCGCCGCCGTGGGTGTCGCCGCGTCGGCCCTCGTCGTCCTGGTCGCCTCGCTCGTGGCCCCGAAGCTCCGTGCCCGGCGTGGCGTCCGCGCCCGGCGCCGTGACCGGGCCCCGGGGGATGCCGGCGAAGACCCCCTCGACGGCCCGGACTCCACCGGTGCGCCGGACGGCTCCCGAGGCGACGCGATATAGTCAGGTCCTGACCGTGAAGCGGGTCCCGTGAGGCCCGTACGGACAGGAGGATCAGCGTGGCCGAACGAGAACGCAGTCACACCCGCCCGCGGGGTGCCGTCTTCGTTCCCCGGGTCCAGGTCATGTCCGCCGACGACGTCCGGCGCGCCATCACCCGCATGGCCCATGAGATCGCCGAGCGCAACCGGGGCCTCCACGACGTCGTCCTGGTCGGTCTCCAGACGGGTGGCGTGGGCATCGCCCACCGCATCGCCGAGACGCTGGCCGAGGTCGAGGGGGCCGATGTCCCGGTGGGCACGCTCGACGTCGCCTTCTACCGGGACGACATCGGCCTGCGCCCCGTGCTACCCGAGGCGGCCACCGACATCACCGCCGACCTCACCGGGGCCACCGTGGTCCTGGTCGACGACGTGCTCTTCACGGGCCGGACCATCCGCGCCGCCCTCAACGCCCTGGGCGAGTACGGCCGGGCCCAGGTGGTGGAACTGGCGGTCATGGTCGACCGCGGCCACCGCGAACTGCCCATCCGCCCCGACTACGTGGGCAAGAACCTGCCGACCAGCCGGGACGAGATGGTCGACGTCTCCGACGAGGGCGTGTCACTCGGCGAACTGGTGAGCCGGTGAGCCCCTTCCCGACGCACCTGCTCAGCATGGACGACCTCGACGCCCCCGACATCGCCGAGGTGCTGCGTGTGACCGACTCCTTCGCCGAGGTGGGGCGCCGGGCCAACCCCAAGGTCCCGACCCTCCGCGGCCGCACCGTGGCCACCCTGTTCTTCGAGGACTCGACCCGCACCCGGATGTCCTTCGAGACGGCGGCCAAGCGCATGTCGGCCGACGTGCTCTCCTTCAGCGCCGGGTCGTCCTCGGTCAAGAAGGGCGAGTCCCTGCGCGACACCATCGAGACCATCCAGGCCATCGGCATGGATGCCGTCATCATCCGCCACAGCTCATCGGGCGTGCCGGCCCGGGTGGCCGAGTGGGTCGACAACTGCGTGGTGATCAACGCCGGCGACGGCTGGCACCAGCACCCCACCCAGGCCCTGCTCGACCTCTACACCGTGCGCCAGTCGCTCGGCGGGGGCGACGAGGGCACCGACGCCTTCGACGGGCTGCGAGTGACCATCGTCGGCGACATCCGCCACAGTCGGGTGGCCCGCTCCCAGATCACCGCGTATGCCGCCCTCGGGGCACAGGTCACCCTGGTGGCACCGGCCACCCTGCTGCCGCCCTCACTCGAGGGGTGGCCGATCGCCGGGGTCAGCCACGACCTCGACAGCGTGCTGGCCGACACCGACGTGATCTCCCTGCTGCGGCTCCAGGCCGAGCGGGGGAGCGGGGCCTACGTCCCGACGATGCGCGAGTACTCGGCCGGCTACGCCCTGACCGCCCGCCGGGCCCTGCAGCTGCCGCCCGACGCCATCATCCTCCACCCCGGCCCCATGGTCCGGGGTGTCGAGATCGCCTCCGAAGTGGCCGAGCTCCCCTCGGCCCGCATCACCGACCAGGTGGGCAACGGGGTGGCCGTCCGCATGGCCGTCCTCTTCCTGCTCCTCGGCCAGGGCACCCGAGAGGCCGAGCTGCATGAGTGAGGGAGCCATGAAGTCGAGACCCGGGAACGGGGGAACGGGTACCACCCCATCGGAGCTGGTGCTGCGCGGCGGCACGGTCATCGACGCCACGGGGTCGCGCCGGGCCGACGTCCGGGTGGTCGATGGACGGGTGGCCGAGGTGGCCGAAGGACTCGACGCACCGGTGGGTGCCACGGTCCTGGACGCCGGCGGCTGCGTGGTCACCCCCGGCCTGGTCGACCTCCACACCCACCTGCGCGAGCCCGGTCGCGAAGAGGCCGAGACGGTGGAGTCCGGCACCCGGGCCGCCGCCCTGGGCGGGTTCACCGCGGTGGTGGCCATGCCCAACACCGACCCGCCGCTCGACTCGGCCGAGTCGGTGCGCAACGTCTTCGCCCTGGCCGAAGGGGCCATGGCCCAGGTGGCCGTGGCCGGGGCCATCACCGTCGGTCGGGCCGGCGAGCGCCTCGCCCCCATGGCCGAGCTGGCCGCCCTCGGGGTGCGGCTGTTCACCGACGACGGCGACGGCGTCCAGTCCGCCGGCCTGATGCGTCGGGCCCTGCAGTACGCCACGGGGCTCGGGGTGATCCTGGGCCAGCACTGCGAGGACCGCAGCCTGGCTGCCGGCGGCACCATGCACGAGGGGGCCTGGTCGAGTCGGCTCGGCCTGCCCGGGATGCCGTCCGAGGCCGAGGAGGTCATGGTCGCCCGGGACATCGCCCTGTCCCGGGCGACGGGCGGACGGGTCCACTTCCTCCACCTCTCGACGGCCGGCTCGATCGACCTGGTCCGGCGGGCCCGGGCCGAAGGGGTGCCGGTCACGGCCGAGGTCGCCCCGCACCACTTCACCCTGACCGACGGCTGCGCCGCCGGGTACGACCCGGTCTTCAAGGTCAACCCGCCGCTGCGGCCCCAGGCGGACGTCGACGCCGTCAAGGCGGCCCTCGTCGACGGGACGGCCGACGCCATCGCCACCGATCACGCCCCGCACGCCCCCGAGCTGAAGGACCTCCCCTTCGACCAGGCCCCCCCGGGCATGCTCGGGCTGCAGACGGCCCTGGCCCTGGCCACGACCGAGCTCGACCTGCCGATCGAGCGCATCGTCGCCCTGCTCAGCTGGCAGCCCGCGGCCATCGCCGGACTGGACCCCGCCCACGGCGGCACCCAGGGCGGCCCGATCGAGCCCGGGGCGGTGGCCAACCTGTGTGTCATCGACCCCACGGCCAACTGGACGGTCGACCCGACCGCCCTGGCCTCGCGCAGCCGCAACACGCCCTACGCCGGGCGCAAGCTCACCGGCCGGGTCCGCCACACCGTGCTGGCCGGCGATCCCGTCGTGATCGATGCCGAGGCCCAGCGATGAGTCCCCGCGCCGGAAGCGTCCGCCGGGAGCAGGCCCTGCTCGTCCTGTCCGACGGCGCGGTGTTCGAGGGCGAGGCGTTCGGCGCCGAGCCCGACCGTGGCGTCTCGACCGGCGAAGCGGTGTTCAACACCGTGCTGTCCGGCTACCAGGAGGTCATCACCGACCCGTCCTACGCCGGACAGGTCATCGCCTTCACGTACCCCCACATCGGCAACTACGGGGTGAACGCCACCGACGAGGAGGCCGCCCGCCCCTACTGCCGCGGGGTGGTCGTGCGCGACCTGGCCGACGCCCCATCCAACTGGCGTTCGGAGGGCACCCTCGAGGACTTCCTGGAGCGCCACGGCGTGTCCGGGATCACCGGGGTGGACACCCGCCGGTTGACCCGCCACCTGCGCGACCACGGCTCGGTGCCCTGTGCCTTCGGCACCGCCTCCGAGTCCGACCTGCTGGCCGCGGCCCGCACGGCGCCGCCGACCGACGGACGGGACCTGGTGTCGACCGTGACCACGCCGACCCGGCTGGTACGGGGGAGCGGCCCGTACCGGGTGGTGGCCTACGACTTCGGGATCAAGGAGGCCATGCTCCGCCAACTCGGCGACCTGGCCACGGTGACGGTGGTGCCCGCGTCCACCCCGGCCGACGCCGTGCTCGACCTCGGGCCCGACGGCATCTTCCTCTCCAACGGCCCCGGCGACCCGGCCGCCCTGCCCGGCGTCATCGCCGAGGTCAGGCGCCTGGTCGAGGACGGCACGGTGCCGATCTTCGGCATCTGCCTCGGCCACCAGCTGCTGGCCAGCGCCCTCGGGGCCACCACCTACAAGCTCCCCTTCGGCCACCACGGCGGAAACCACCCCGTCCAGCGGACGTCGACCGGACGGGTGGAGATCACCTCGCAGAACCACAATTACGCGGTGGCCGCCGACTCGCTGGGCACCACCGAGGTGACCCACGTGAACCTGAACGACGGAGTCATCGAGGGCCTGCGCAGCACCGGGGCCCCGGCCTTCAGCGTGCAGTACCACCCCGAGGCCGGCCCCGGCCCCCACGACGCCCGCTACCTGTTCGAGGAGTTCCGGATGCTGATGGACGCCCACGGCGGGCCCGGTCGGAGAGGCGCCTCCGGCGGCCCGGGAGGGGACGTCTGATGCCCCGCCGCGACGACCTCGAGTCGATCCTGGTCATCGGGTCGGGCCCGATCGTCATCGGTCAGGCCTGCGAGTTCGACTACTCGGGGACCCAGGCGTGCCGGGTGCTGGCCGAGGAGGGGTTCCGGGTGGTGCTCGCCAACTCCAACCCGGCCACGATCATGACCGACCCGGACATGGCCGACCGCACCTACGTCGAGCCCCTCGACCCCGACGTCCTGACCGCCATCATCGAACGCGAGCGGCCCGACGCCCTCCTCCCGACCCTGGGTGGCCAGACGGCACTCAACCTGACCATGGCCCTGTCCGAGCGCGGCGTGCTCGAGGCCAACGATGTCGAGGTCATCGGGGCCAACCCGGAGGCCATCGCCACCGCCGAGGACCGCGAGCGGTTCAAGGCGGCCATGGAGGAGATCGGCCTGTCGGTGCCGGCCTCCGGGTTCGCCCACTCGCTCGACGAGGCCATGGCCATCGGCGCCTCGATCGGCTACCCGATCATGGTGCGCCCGAGCTACATCCTGGGCGGGGCCGGCACGGGCATCGCCCGCGACGCCGAGGCCCTGGTGCGCCTGGCCGCCGAGGGCCTCGACGCCTCGCCCATCAGCGAGGTGCTCGTCGAGCGGTCCATCGCCGGGCAGAAGGAGTACGAGCTCGAGGTCATGCGCGACCACGCCGACAACTGCGTGGTCATCTGCTCGATCGAGAACTTCGACCCGATGGGCGTCCACACCGGCGACTCCATCACCGTGGCCCCGGCCCAGACGCTGACCGACGTCGAGTACCAGGAGATGCGCGACGCCTCCTTCGCCTGCATCCGCCGGGTGGGGGTGGAGACAGGCGGGTCGAACGTGCAGTTCGCCGTGGATCCTCGTACCGGCCACCAGACGGTCATCGAGATGAACCCCCGGGTGTCACGGTCCTCCGCCCTGGCCTCCAAGGCCACCGGGTTCCCGATCGCCAAGATCGCCGCACGCCTGGCCGTCGGCTACCGCCTCGACGAGATCAGCAACGACATCACCGGGGCCACGCCGGCCTCCTTCGAACCGGTCATCGACTACGTGGTCACCAAGATCCCCCGCTGGGCCTTCGAGAAGCTCCCCGGGGCCACCGACGTCCTCGGCACCCGGATGCAGTCGGTGGGCGAGGTCATGGGGATCGGGCGGACGTTCCCCGAGTCGCTGCAGAAGGCGGTGCGCTCGCTCGAGCAGGGACGCTCCGGCCTCAACGCCGACGCCGCCGAGGCAGCGGTCGACGACGTCCCGGTGGACGCCCTCGTAGAGGCGGTGGCCACGGCCACCCCCGAGCGCCTCTACCAGCTCGAGTCGCTGCTGCGCCGCGGCGTGTCGGTCGACGACCTGGCCG
>DATCCR010000165.1:0-9834 GCA_036511155.1 Acidimicrobiales bacterium | reverse complement strand
ACCTCCGCCCGCTTGTCGGTGAGTTCGCCGACCACCCGCCGGGCCGCCACCACCGTCCCCGTCAGCGAGTTCCCGACCACCATCCCGGCCAGGGGGACGAGCGTGCGGGCGTTGAGGGGAAAGATCCCCAGACCGAAGATCACCGCCAGGCTGACCGCGGTCGCCACCGCCAGCGACAACAGCGAGAGCTGGAGCGCCCCCGGCACCTCTGGGGCCCGACGACGGATCGTGTCGGCGGCGAAGCCGATCATGAAGAGCACCCACAACCACGAGACGGCCAGTGGCACGTGCGGACTGAGGACGATGCCCAGCACCGCTCCCACCGCCAGGAGTTGCACGATGGCCCTCGCGGATGCCCAGATCAACGAGCGCTCCAGGTCGAGGTGCTGCCACAACGAGATGGCGATGGCGATCCCGACCAGGGTCAGCGAAGCCACGAGGCCCACCCACGTCACGTAGCCCGTCGTGATGTTCGAAGCGATCATGGTGCTTCCTTCCCCTTGTCACTGTCCTGGTCCGTTCGACCGGCGAGATAGGCAGCGGCTCGATCACCGACGACGACCTCGCCTTCTAGCAGCACGATGCGCTCGTCGGCGATCCTGCGGACCTGACCGAGGTCGTGGCTGACCCAGATCATCGTCAATCCCGACCCGACCAGGTCGGAGCTCAGCTCCTCGAGCGTCCGGGACGCCCCCTCGTCGAGCGATGACGTCGGTTCGTCCATCAGGAGGACCTCCGGCCGGGTGAGCAGAGTCCGGGCCAGGCAGGCCCGTTGTGCCTCACCACCGGAGAGTTGGTCGGCCGGACGGTCCAGCCACGACGGGGGCAGGCCCACCATGGTCAGCGCTTCCTCACAGACGGCGTCGGCGGCAGGGTCTGCCACCAGGAAATTGTCGTGCAGACTCCCCGGGAACAGCGTCGGGCGCTGGAAGACCATGCCGACCCGCCGACGCAGCGCCAACGGGTCGAGCCCGGCGATGTCGTCGCCGCGGTACCGGATGGTCCCCGTCGTCGGGACCTCCAACCGGTTGCACATGCGCAGCAACGTGGTCTTGCCCGCCCCCGACGGCCCGGTGAGGACGGTGATCCGACCGCCGGCGATCGAGACGGTGATCCGACGGAGGACGTCGACCTCCCCGAACCGCACGGACACCTCATCGAACCGGAATACCGCCTCCTCGCCATCACCCCGGGCCTCGTGCATGGCGTCATTCTGGTCCGGCCCGGGGAATCCGGCCACGGTGGCGACGCCCGATCGCTTCGGTCGACGTCCCCTCACCGATGCCGGGCAGGACTTTGTCCTCTACTGCGAGCACCCGCCCATGACGACGATGGAGAGGGATCGCGAGGAGGCGACGCGCATGATGTACGGCTGGCATCAGAGTGGTTGGGGCCCGGGAGAGTGGATCGTGATGGTGGTCGCCATGCTCCTCTTCTGGTCGGTGGTCGTGGTGGGGGTCGTCATGGCTGTCCGGTACTTCCGAGCGCCCGATACCTCTACATCTGACGGGCTTCCGGCCGCCGAAGAGGCGCTGAGGACCCGCTTCGCACGTGGTGAGATCGACGAGGAGGAGTACAAGCGGCGGATGTCCGTCCTGCGAGGAGAGGCATGAACCGGCTCGGCACTCGCTGGCTCACGTTTGTGGTCGCCGTCGTGATCCTCACTGCGGCCTCCGTCGCCGCGGTGGCTGCCTTCCGCGGGGGTTCGGACGGGGGCGCGTCGCTGTCGCTGGCCTCCTGCCAACCGGCAGGTCCGCAGGGAGCGGTCGTCCAGGTCCAGCTGACCGACCGGGGCAGCGCAATGATGGGTGGGACGGCCATGATGGTGAGTCTCCGTATCGACCAGGCGTCGGCCCCCGGTGGGAAGGTGACCTTCGTCGCCACCAACACCGGCGCGCTCAACCACGAGTTGCTGGTCCTGCCGGTGCCGGCCGATGGTCCAGGCACCCGTCCCGTAGGCACCGACGGCAAGATCGACGAGGCGCCGAGTTTGGGTGAGGCGTCCAAGTCCTGCGGAGCCGGGGCTGGCGATGGCATCACGCCGGGGACCCGCAGCTGGGTGACGGTCGACCTGAAGCCGGGAACGTACGAACTCCTGTGCGACATCCCCTGGCACTACGCCGACGGCATGTTCGGTGAGATCGTCATCACCTGAGACCAGCTCGACGGCCAGTGCCGCATCGTCGTCCACTGTGTGGTGCGGGACCGGCTCGCCGGCCGTCGATCGATCCGGTCGGCCCCGGCCCCGGCGGTGGACCGTGACGGTCCGCCCGCGTAGTCGACACCCGGGAAGGCCGAGAGACGTACTCAGGCAGGGACGTACTCAGACACGGTGCACGATGCTGGCGAAGAGTGCTTCGTACCGGCCGGTCATCGCCTCGGACCCGAAGCTGGCGAGTGCCACGTCTCGCACCACGCGGCGGTCGAGGTCGAGGGACTTCCGGACCGCGCCACCGAAATCGCCGTCCACCTCGACGGTGCATCCGGTGACCCCCTCGTCGACGACCTCGGTGACAGCTCCCACCCGGAAGGCGGCGACCGGTGTCCCGCACAGCATGGCCTCGGGCATCACCATCCCGAATGGTTCGTGGGACGTCACGGGGTAGAGCAGGGCCCGCGCTCCTCCGAGGAACGCGTCCCGATCGGCCCCGGTGAGCGGGCCGACGTAGCGGATCTGGTCATCGTCGACCAGGGGGGCGATCTCCTGGGCGAAGTAGTCGTTCTCCCAGCCGGCGAGGCGGAGCTCGAGCCCCATGGCCCGTGCCGTGCGGATGGCGATCTCCGTACCCTTGCCGTCGGCGAACCGGCCCAGGTAGGCCACATAGTCCGCAGGGCGATCGTTGAAGGTGAACGCTTCCGGGGTGATCCCATTCGGGATCACGGCAACAGGATGCACGTCGGGAAACGCCGCCCACTGGTAGTCCGAGAGGGCCGTGACGGGCTGCTCGGGGTAGAGACGGGCCAACGTGACGGCCTCCGGCGGCGGCATGACGTGCAGTGTGTGCACCATCGCCGACCGGCTCAGACCCGCCAGCGGGAGGCCGTAGAGGTACCCGTGCGCATGGATGAGGTCGAACTCTCCGGACCGCTCGACGGCCCGTGCCACGTTGACCCATTCGGCCACCCGCCAGTCCTCGGGCACGCCGGGCGCGCCATAGGGTCCGGGAAGCGTCTCCACGAGCGCTCCGGGGCTTTCGGACCCGGCGGCACCGAAGACCGTCACCTGGTGGCCGAGCCGCACGAGGCCCGAGGCCAGGGACCAGACGACCTGCTCGATGCTTCCGCTCCCTTCGCTCCGGACCGGCGTGGCCACCGATGCGACTTCGGCGATACGCACCGTCAGGCCCCGGCCGGCATGTCGGGCACCTCGGCGAAGCTGGCCAGACGCAGTTCGAGCCCGTCGATGGCTTGCCGGACGGCCGGGTCGCACAACGTGGCCAGTTCGGCCTCACGCTCGTCCAGGTAGATCGAGGTGAAGTCCGGGGACGGGTGGCCGGGATGACACGACAGCTCGGTCCACGGAGACGTGACCTCGTCTCGGAGGATGCCGCAGAGGGCAGCCACACTGACGTGCTCGAGTTCCGTGATCCGCCACTCCCACTGCGCGTAGAAGCCCCCGACGAACTCGACGCGGCCGTCCCCCCGGACGGGAACGCCGAGATCGGCGACCTCCTCGAGGACGATCGGGAACACCCGTTGATCGAGGTGCGCGTGCTTGTGGGAGTCGACGTGGGTGGGCGGTCGTCCCATGCGGTCCTGGAACAGGTCGAGCTGCCGGCGCACCTCGCCCCGGACAGCCGCCGGATCGTCCAGGTCAAAGGACCGCTCGTCCTCACCCCAGACGTCCCAGTGCAGGCCGATGGCCAGGTCCGGGTGCTCACCGGCAAGTTCGACCGCCCCATCGAAGGCCCGTCCGGTCACCATGAGGCTGGCACTCGTCACGATGCCGTCACGATGCCCTTCGATGATCCCGAGATTGATTCCCGACGAAGCGCCGAAGTCGTCGGCGTTGACGATGACGGCCCGGCCTGGACGCTCCGAACCGTTCACGTCGTCACCGGGTCGAAGCGGAAGAGCCGGTACCGGTCGTTCGACACCAGGTCCGCCGCCCGAGCGCACAGGTACTCCCCCAGCTCGGGGTACGCGTCGAGCCACCAGAAGGCGGAGTCGGACACCACGAGGTGTGTGGCGCCGTCGCTCCGTCGCCCGTCGAGCTCGACGACGAGGTCCGTGCCTGTGGCCGGTAGCCCCCAGTAGCGCCCGTCACGGCTCGGGATGGGCACCGGTGCCCAGCGACCGCCCACCGGGAGCGCCCACTCGTCCTGGTCCATGAGGACGACCGAGGCCTCCGCCGGCAGGAGTGCGTCCAGTTCGTGGAGGGATCGTTCGAGTCGCCGGGTCCAACTCCGTTCCTCCCACGTCGCCCAGGCGCAGTCCATGCCCCGTCGCTCGCATTCAGCTCGCAGCAGGGCGACCGATCGCGAGTAGTGCTCGTTCGTGATGCGCGCACGTTCCTCGAGGGTGGCGGACGAGTGCACGCTCGTCGGATGACGCCGGTACAGGCTCTGGGGCGCGTCGAGCGCCGCCACCAGTCCGTGGAACGGGGCCAGCACGCCGAGGTACTGGTCGGCGGCCAGGCGGAACTCCTCGACGGGCCCGGGGAGGACCTCGGTCAGGAAGTTGCGGCGCCAGGCATTGCCCGAGGTCGGTGGGTAGGCCGCGCCCTCTGGCCCCAGCTCGCACATCTGCCTCGTGAGGTCGCCGGACGGCAGCGCCTGGGTCGGTCGGACCCGTCCGATCCGCTTCCCGACGGCGTCGATCTCGGGCATGGGCCAGTGGACCTTGGCGACGACCGACGACCGGGCCGCGTCGGTGATCGCCCCGGCGGCATGTGGGAGGAGGACGTCATCGGCGTCGAGGAACACCACCATCTCCCCGCGGCTGGCGGCGAAGCCCGTCCCGAACGCCGCCAGCTGGCCACGGTTGGGGGTCCGCAGCGCCGTGACCCGTCCGTCGTAGCGGGCCACGACGGACGGGGTGCCGTCGGTCGAACCGTCGTCCACCACAATCACCTCGACGTCAGGGTGATCCTGATCGAGGGCGCTCTCGATGGCCTGGGGAAGGTACTCAGCGTAGTTGTAGGTGTCGATCACCACACTGACGTCGACCGGTGCGTCAGTGGACAGCGGTCGCCCTCTCTGCTCGCTCGTAGAGGGCCAGGTACCCGTGGGCCGCCCTCCGGATACCGAAACGCTCGCGGGCCCTCGTGGCCACGGTGTGCCGGTCGAGGGCGACGGCTCGCTCCACTGCCTCGGCCATGGTCCGGCTGTCGGTGGAGAACCCCGTCAGTCCGTCCTCGACGACCTCCGACAGCGCCCCGCTACCCGATGACACGACGGGCGTGCCGCAGGCCATGGACTCCACCGCCACCATCCCGAATCCCTCTTCGGCCCGCGACGGGACCAGCGTGCAGGCCGAGGAGGCGAAGAGCGCGCACTTCGCCTCGTGATCGAGCACGCCGACGTAGCGAACCCCCCGGCCCAGGAACGGCTGGATCTCGTTGGCGAAGAAGTCGTCGTCCACGATCGGACCGCCCATGGTGAGTTGACGGCCGGTCTCCCGTGCCACCGCAATGGCGGTGTCCGCCCCCTTCGCCCGTTCCATCCGACCGAGGAAGGCCAGGCCCTTTCCGGGTGACGACCCGACGGCGAACGCGTCGCCGGTGATCCCGTTGGGCACCACGTAGCACCGGGTGGCCCCGGCGCGACGGAGCGGGGCCGCAGACGTGTGGCTCACGGTCGAGATCCACACGTCGGGATTCCGGGCGATGTAGGTGATCAGGTCCGGTGTGATCTCGTTGTGGTGGGTGTGGAGCAACCGGCCGTGGAGATCGGGGACCGAGGAAAGTGCCAGGGCGGACGTGCCCAAATGGCTGTGGACGATGTCGAATTCGGACATCCGGTCGAGGGCCAGGCTCATCGCCTGCTGTTCGTGGTAGGCGTACTCGGAGGTGGTGCCGGCGGCCATGGCGTCGACCACGTTGGTCGGCGTGGCCGCCACGAGTTCGGCCCCGGTGTCCGAGTCGCCGCTGGCGATCAGGGCGACCTCGCAACCCTGGCGGAGCTGCTCCTCGATCAGCGAGGCGAGGAACGTCTCGATACCGCCGGACGAGCTCCGGGCCACGGGGAACCACAACGGCGCAAGGTGGAGGATCCTCATCGGCCGGATCCCACCGCGTCGAGGAGGTCCGAGAGGACGGTCGTGGCCTCGAAGTGCGACCGGGCGATCTCCCGGGCGGCACCGCCGTGGCCGACCGGATCGCCCAGGATCTGCTGAACCGCGTCGACGGCCTCCCCGAAGGTCAGGAACGGGAGCAGCCCGGCACCGGTCGGGAGCGAGGCACCGAATCCGGTGTCCTGGGTCACCACCGGGAGGCCGGCGGCCAGGTAGCAGGCGCTGCGGTCGCTGAACCAGCCGCTCCGCAGTCGGACGTTCTGGTCTTTCGCCACCGTGAACTCCCCGAGGGAACCCTCGATGAACGTCCGGTAGTCGTCGGGGTCGCCGGAGAGGGCGAGGGCGTCGCAGGTCCGCCACCCTGCGCCTTCCAGCAGGAGGAGGTCGTCGACCTCCGCCCCGGACAGGGCCAGGAGGAACGTGGCGGGCACGTGCCCGGGCAGGTCGAGCACCTTCAGGAACTCGACGTGTTTGCTCCAGGTGTACGTCTCCCCCTGCCAGGCCAGATCCTTGCCGGTCTGCCGCCAGCTGGCGATCGTGGTGAACGACGACGCCGGGTCCGGCGCCCCACCCCGGTCCCACCAGTCGACGACCACGGGCTGTCGGGTCGGCACGTAGCGGTAGTCCGCCAGTGGGACGCCGCAGTCCGGCGCCCCGAAGTTCTCGCCGAACGTGGCGATGTGGGTGTGGGCGTCGAACTGCCCGATCGTGAAGGGATTCCCGTCGGCCACCTCGATCTCGGGGAGGACCGGGTCGGTCTCCACGTAGACCCGCACCGGCACGACGAGGTGCTCCTCCCGGAGCACCGTGGCCCCGGTGAGGTTGATCAGGACGTCGGCGCTGCGGATACGGGCGGCCAGGTCGTCCGCGGACCCGCCGTAGACCCTGCCGGCCTCCGCCGCGCACCGGTAGAACCAGCGGTCGTCCATGCCGCAGCGGCCCAGCGAGTCCTTCAGGAACCGGAGGGTGAACGCGGGGTCGGCACTGATCACGTTGGTGACGGGGTCGTAGGGCCACTCACCGGTGTCCTCGACGTAGGTCACGTCGAGCCCCAGCCGACGGAGTCCCTCCAGGTAGTGGAGGACCTGCCACGTCACCCCGGCGAACGGCGACTGCCCGAGGACGCCGAGGACCACCGCACGGGTGCCGGACCAGCCGGTGGCCCGGTTCATCGCCCCCACCGACCCGAGCCGGCCCGCGGGGCGCCGAGGCATCCGCCACGCCACCCACGTCTCCGTCGTACTTGCCTCATCCTCTGTACAACGCCTGGCAACTGCCGATCGTTACCGTCCGGCGCGGATTTCCGGCGACCGCATCTCGTTCGGCAACCGATCACGGCCCTCCGTAACGCCAGGCGGGTCGGATTCGTTCTACCCGGAGTATGCAGGGGCACGACGGAGGTGATGGCCGGATGACCGGCGCGGGCGGGCGGGCCGTGGTTGACGGCAAACAGTTCGCGGTGGACGGCGGCCGGTTCACCTTCCGAGGCGTCACCTACGGGACGTTCGAGCCCCGGGACGACGGGGCCCGGTTCCCCGGACACGACCGGATGAAGCAGGACCTGGTCGACATCGCCCGAACCGGGTTCACGGTCCTTCGGACCTACACTCCGCCGACCGAGGACCTGCTCGAACTGGCCGAGGAACAGGGCCTCAAGATCCTGGCCGGAATCTTCTATCCCGACTGGCGCTACCTCCACGGAACCTCCCGGCGTCAGCAGCAACGCGTCCTACGCGATGCCAGGCGCGAGGTGGCCGCGGTTTCCGCACGTCTGGCGGGCAACCCGACGGTCCTCGCCATCTCGGTGGGTAACGAACTTCCGGCCGACGTGGTCCGCTGGGTCGGCACCGAACGCGCGACCTCGTGGATCGACGGGTTGGCCGGCACCGTCCACGAAGCCGACGCCGACCATCTGGTCACCTACGCCAACTTCCCGACCGCCGAGTACCTGTCCCTCGAGGGGCTCGACTTCCTCACCTTCAACGTCTTCCTCGAGCGCCAGCCGGACCTGCGCCGGTACCTGACCCGGCTCCACAATCTGGCCGGAGACCGCCCGTTGGTGTTGGGCGAGTTCGGCCTGGACTCCGGCGGCACGTCCGACGGTGAGGCCCGCCAGGCGGAGATGCTGGACTGGCAGCTCGAGACCGCCACCGAGCGCGGGGTGGCCGGCACCTGCATCTTCTCGTGGACCGACGAGTGGTGGGTGGGCGACGCCGAGGTCACCGGGTGGCACTTCGGGCTGACCCGGGCGGACCGGTCTCCCAAACCGGCGCTGGAGGTGGCGACGGCGTGGAACGACCGGACCGTGGGCGACCTCGACTTCGACTGGCCGTCGGTCAGCGTGGTCGTCTGCGCGTACAACGGCGAGGCCACCCTCGACGAATGCCTCCGCCACACCTGCGCCCTGGACTACCCGGGGCTGGAGATCCTGGTGGTCGACGACGGCTCGACAGACCGCACGGCGGACATCGCGCGGGCCCATCCGAGGGCCACCCTGCTCTCCATCCCCCACGGCGGGCTGTCCGTGGCCCGCAACGCCGGATGGGTGGCGGCAACGGGCGAACTCGTGGCCTACCTGGACAGCGACGCCTATCCGTCGCCCGAATGGCTCTGGTACCTGGCCCTGGCGTTCGACGACCCCAGGGTCGGGGGTGGCGGCGGGCCGAACATCCCACCGCTCGGCGACGGCCTCGGCGCCGCCAAGGTCGCCCAGGCGCCGGGCGGCCCGGTGCATGTGCTGTTGACCGACGACCGCGCCGAGCACGTGCCCGGGTGCAACATGGCCTTCTGGAGGGACGTCCTCGCCGAGGTGGGCGGGTTCGACCCCGTGTACACCTCCGCCGGCGACGACGTGGACGTCTGCTGGAAGGTGCTCGACCGGAGCTGGGACATCGGGTTCCATCCGGCGGCCCTGGTCTGGCACCACCGCCGCCCGGGACTGCGTCCGTACCTCCGCCAGCAGCGTGGCTACGGGCGCAGCGAGGCCCTCGTCGAGGCCCGGCACCCCGACCGCTACAACACGGCGGGGTCCGCCCGGTGGCGCGGGCGCATCTACAACTCCGCCCTTCCGGCCGTCACCCGGCCCCGGATCTACCGGGGGCCGTTCGGCACGGCGCCGTTCCAGTCCGTCTACCAGGCCGGGGGGCACGGTCTCGACTACGCCCATCAGATCGGCGTGCCGCTGGCGCTGCCCCTGCTCCTCCTCGTGGCGCTCGGTCCACTGGTCACCGCCGCCTACGCAGTGGCGGGCGCCGCCCTCGTGTTCCTGGTGGGGCTCGGCCTCGTCGACGCGGCCCACGCCCGACCCCCGGGCGGCGGCCAGCTCGGAGCGGTGCGCTTCCGCTGGGGCGTGGCGTTGATGACCCTGCTCCAGCCCGTGGCGCGCTCCTGGGGACGGGCCCGCTCGCGCCGACCGGCCCGGGACGAACTCCCGGTGCCCTCGGTGCCCCAGGACGTCCGGCGGCCCGTGCCCGGCGGCGTCGAGGTCGTCACCGATCGCGAGCGTGGGGCGTTCGTGGCCGACCTGGTGGTCCGGCTCCGGCGGCTCGGGGTGCGCGTGGCTCCCGGCACCGGGTGGGAGGAGGCCGATGCACGGCTCCT
>DATCCR010000164.1:0-6548 GCA_036511155.1 Acidimicrobiales bacterium | reverse complement strand
GCGGCCACCGGACACACGGCTGACGACCAGGCCGAGACGGTGCTGGCCAACCTGCTCCGCGGCGCCGGCGTCCACGGCCTGGCCGCCATGCGGGCCGGCCCGACCCACCCCCTGCTGGAGCTGCGCCGCCGCGAGACGGTCGCCCTCTGCGCCCGCCTGGACCTCGACCCGGTGCGGGACCCGTCGAACGACGATCCCCGTTTCCTCCGCAACCGGGTCCGGGCCGAATTGCTCCTGCTGTGCTCGGACATCGCCGGCCGCGACGTGGTCCCGGTGCTGGCCCGTCAGGCCCGGCTCCTGGCCGGCGACGCCGACCTCCTCGACGCGGTGGCCGATCTGCTCGACCCGACCGACGCCGCCGCCCTGGCCGCCGCGCCCCCGGCCCAGGCCCGCCGGGCCGTGCGTGGCTGGTTGGCCGGTGACGGTGCCTACCCGCCGCCGGCCGCCGCCGTCGACCGGGTGCTGGAGGTGGCGCGGCTCGAGCGGCGGGCCACCGAGGTGCCGGGGGGCGTGCGGGTGGCCCGGTCACGGGGACGGCTGTCCCAGGGGCCGGTCGGGGGTGCCGGCGCTCCGATACAGTCGTGACGTGACCGACCCCGGCTTCGACCGTCCCGCCGAGTGCGCGCGCCTGGAGGACGGTGACGAGGTCGGCAAGGTGATCGTGTCCGAGGCCGACCTGCAGGCCCGCATCGCCGACCTGGGGGCGGCCATCACCGCCGACTACCAGGGGCGGCCGCCACTGTTGGTCGGGGTGCTGAAGGGCGCCTTCATGTTCATGAGCGATCTGTCCCGGGCCATCGCCCTCGCGTGCGAGGTGGACTTCATGGCCGTGTCCTCCTATGGGAGCGCCACCCGGACCTCCGGAGTGGTGCGGATCGTGAAGGACCTGGACCTCGACCTGCTGGACCGCCACGTGCTGGTCGTGGAGGACATCGTGGACAGCGGCCTCACCCTCAGCTATCTCCAGCGCTACCTCCTGGCCCGCCAGCCGGCCAGCCTCGAGGTGTGCGCCCTGCTGGTCAAAGAGGGGCAGCAGCGCACCGCCCTCGACCTCCGATACGTGGGCTTCACCATCCCGGCCGACTTCGTGATCGGCTACGGGCTCGACGTGGCCGAGCGGTACCGGAACCTCCAGGCCATCCACGCCTACGACGGCCCGAAGGCCTGACGCCAGGGGACCTGGACGGGGGCGAGTCGGTGCGACCCGCGGGAGCCGGTCGGCGCGGCCCGGGCGGCCGACCAGGTAGAACGGGTGGCCCTACCCCGCCCAGGGGTTGGCAGACGAGTGGAGAGGTGACGGGACGATGAGCGTCGACACGAACCGGATCGAGGCGGCGGTCCTCGAGATCCTCGCCGCCCTGGGCGAGGACCCCGACCGCGACGGCCTCCTGAAGACGCCCGGCCGGGTCGCCCGCATGTACGAGGAACTGTTCGCCGGGTTCGAGGAGAACCCCGCCGACCACCTCGAAATCACCTTCGCCGCCGACCACGACGAGATGGTCATGGTCCGCGACATCCCCTTCGCCTCGCTGTGCGAGCACCACATGGTCCCCTTCATGGGCCAGGCCCATGTGGCCTACATCCCGGGGTCGGACGGGCGGATCACCGGCCTGTCCAAGCTGGCCCGCCTGGTCGACGGCTACGCCAAGCGCCTCCAGGTCCAGGAGCGGATGACGACCCAGATCGCCGACGCCATCGAGGTGGCCCTCGACCCCAAGGGGGTCCTGGTGGTGGTCGAGGCCGAGCACCTCTGCATGTCGATGCGGGGGGTCAAGAAGTCGGGCACCTCGACCGTCACGTCGGCGGTGCGCGGTCTGTTCCGGAGCGACGCGTCCACCCGGTTCGAGGCCATGCAGTTCGTCCAGGGGCGCTGAAGGCGCCTCCGAGGCCGGGCGCGGCCCGCCCCGCCCTGGTTTACGCTGGGGCACGATGCCGGATGCCACCACAGAGGAGCGCGCCCTGGTCATGGGGATCCTCAACGTGACGCCCGACTCCTTCTCCGACGGTGGCAGCTGGTTCGAGGCGGGCCGGGCCATCGCCCGGGGCCTCGAGCTGATCGCCGAGGGCGCCGACATCGTCGACGTGGGCGGCGAGTCCACCCGTCCGGGAGCGGCGACGGTGCCGGTCGAGGAGGAGCTCCGACGGGGCGTGCCCGTCGTCGAGGCCCTCAGCCCCCACGTGCGGGTGTCGATCGACACCACCAAGGAGGCGGTGGCCGAGGCGGCCGTGGCCGCCGGGGCCACCCTCATCAACGACGTGTCGGCCTCGCTGTGGCCCGCCGCCGCCCGCTGTGGGGTGGGGTGGGTGGCCATGCACCGCAAGGGCGCATCGGCCACCATGCAGGACGACCCCCGCTACGACGACGTGGTGACCGAGGTGCGGGACCATCTGGCCGGGCGGGCCGCCCGGGCCGCTGAGGCCGGTGTCGAGGAGATCTGGATCGACCCGGGTATCGGCTTCGGCAAGACGTTGGACCACAACCTGGAGCTGCTGGCCGGTCTCGACGCCCTGGTGGCCACCGGGCATCCCGTCCTGGTCGGCACCAGCCGCAAGGCCTTCCTCGGCGTCCTCGCCGCCGGGCCCGACGGGGCCCCGGCGCCGGTGGCCGACCGGCTGCCCGGCTCGCTGGCCACGGCTACGTGGGCCCTCCAGCAGGGGGCGGGTATGGTCCGGGTGCACGACGTGGCCGCCACCGTGCAGGCCGCGCTCCTGGTCGGCCGGCCGGCCGGCGGGACCCGAGACGCAAGATCGACGCTGGATACGGAGGACGGATCGTGAAGGGCAAGTGGGCTGCGGGGATCCCGCCGCGGAACTTCACCTGGGTGATCAAGGACCGCCTGGCCATCAGCGAGCGGCCGGGGGGCTTCGCCCCCAACCACCGCAAGGTGCGGCGCCAGGAGGAGATCATCTGGCTCCAGGTCCAGGGATTCAACCGGGTCGTGTCGCTGCTCCCGTCGTCGCACAATCTGCAGGCCTATGAGGAGAAGGCCCTGGCCAGCGTGCACTACCCGCTCCCGGGGTCGGGCGACGTACGAGGGATCCTGGGCGAGATCTACCGCGACGTCCACGGCCGCATGTCGGCCGGGGAGCGCATCCTGGTCCACCAGGAGGAGCTGGGTGACCGGGTGTCGGGTGTCATCGCCGGCTACCTGCTGTGGTCGTCCCGGCTCCCGTCCGGCCCCCAGGCGGTCACCGTGGTCGAGCACCTGACCGGCCATCCCATGGGGCCTGCGGGGCGCGAGCTGGTGGGCGTGGCCGGACAGTTGGCCCCCGTGGCCGCGCCGCCCGCCTCCGGCTCACCGAAGTCCGCATGATGCCGGGCGCCGAAGGCGACCGGATCGAGCTCCGCGGCCTGCGCGCCGTCGGCACCCACGGGGTGCTGGTGGAGGAGCAGGCGCGGGCCCAGCCCTTCGAGGTCGACCTCGACCTGGCCGTCGACCTCCGACCGGCCGGCGTGTCCGACGCCCTGGCCGACACCGTCGACTACGGGGCGGTCGCCGACGTGGTGGCGGCCACCGTGTCCGGATCACGCTCGTTCGCACTGCTCGAGGCCCTGGCCTGGCACGTGGCCGAGGCCGTCCTCGACGTCGACCGCCGGATCAGCGGGGTGGCCGTGGCACTCCGCAAGCTCCGGCCACCGCTGGCCGTGGACATCGACACGGTGGGCGTGCGGGTGGTCCGCACCCGGTGACTCTGCCGTCGGCCGAGTCGCCGACGCGGCGGGCCTTCCTCTCGCTCGGATCCAACCTCGGCGACCGCACCACCCACCTCCGCCGGGCCGTCGACCAGCTCCGGGCCGGCAGCACTCCGATGGTCACCGCCGTGTCCCAGGTCTACGAGACCGACCCGGTGGGCGGTCCCGAGGACCAGGGGGCCTTCCTCAACCTGGTGGTCGAGCTGGCCGTACCGCTCGACATCGACCCCTACCGGATCCTGGAGCAGTGCCACCGCCTGGAAGCGGCGGCCGGTCGGGTGCGGACCGTGCGGTGGGGCCCCCGCACACTCGACGCCGATGTCATCTGGGTCGACGGGGTCACCCTCGACGACCCCGACCTGACCCTGCCCCATCCGCGGTGGCGGGAGCGGCGGTTCGTGCAGGCCCCGCTGGCCGAGCTGGCCCCCGACCTGGTGGGCGACGACGACATCGAGCGCGCTGGCGGCGAGGTGCGTGTGGTGGGTAGTGTCTAATCAGCAGTTCCTGGATTTCCTGTAGCGAACGGCACCCCTCGGGGGCCGGAACGTCGATAAGGGGTCTCGTGACCACATTCCGTGTACTTGGACCGGGCCGTGCCGGCCGGTCGTTGATGGCAGCCCTCGAGGCGGTCGGGGGCTATCGCTCGTTGGGCGCCTGGGGGCGTGACCGCTCGCCGGTCGACGCCGCCTGCGGTGTCGACATCCTCTTCATCGCCACCCCGGACGACGTCGTGGCCGACGTGGCCGCCCAGGTGCGCCCGGTGGCCACCACCGCCGTGGTCCACCTCTCGGGCTCCCTCGGCCTCGACGTCCTGGCCGGGCACGCCCGACGCGGCTCGCTCCACCCGCTGGTCCCGCTGCCCACCCCGGCCATCGGCGCCGAGCGCCTGCGGTCCGGGATCACCCTGGCCGTGGCCGGCGACCCGGTCACCCGGATGGTGGCCGAGGCCCTCGGGGGCAACGTGGTCGAGGTGGCCGACGCCGACCGTGCCGCCTATCACGCCGCCGCTGTCATCGCCGCCAATCACCTGGTGGCCCTCATGGGCCAGGTGGAACGGGTGGCCGCCATCGCCGGGTTGCCGCTCGACGCCTTCGCGGGCCTGATGCGGGCGGCCAGCGAGGACGCCTTCGCACTGGGCCCCGGTGCCGCGCTCACCGGGCCGGCCGCCCGGGGCGACTGGGAGACGGTGGAGCGCCACCGGGCCACCATCGCCGGCATGCCGGCCCACCGCACCGAGCTGGCCGCCTACGACGCCATGGTGGCGCTGGCCCGGCAGCTCTCCCTGGACACGGCCCTGGACCTCGACCTCTCGTCGGTGGAGGTCGCCGGCCAGCTGTCCTTCGGCGTGGCCGGACCGGCCGCCGCCGAGCAGGTGGCGTGACCCCGACCGCCACCGCCCCCGGAGTGGCCGTCACCGGGACCGCGGCCGACCTCTCGGCCCGGCTCGACGCCGCACGCGGGGCCGGCCGCAGCGTGGGTGTGGTGCTGACCATGGGCGCACTCCACGACGGGCACGCGTCCCTGATCGCCCGGGCCGCGGCCGAGTGCGACGTGGTGGCCGTCTCGGTCTTCGTGAACCCCACCCAGTTCGCCGAGGCGGGCGACCTGACCAACTACCCGAGGACGCTCGAGGCCGATCTCGATCTTGCCGGTCGGGCCGGGGCCGACCTGGTGTTCGCCCCGTCGGTGGTCGAGATGTACCCGGACTGGCCGACGCCCGCCGCCACCACGGTGACGGTCCGGTCGCTCGGCGACCGGTGGGAGGGCGTGTCCCGGCCCGGCCATTTCGACGGGGTGGCGACCGTGGTGGCCAAGCTGCTGTCGATGGCCGGCCGCTGCCGCACCTACTTCGGTGAGAAGGACTTCCAGCAGCTGGCCATCGTCCGTCGGGTGGCCCGGGACCTGTCGCTGGCCGTCGAGGTGGTGGGCTGCCCCACCGTCCGCGAGGCCGACGGCCTGGCCATGTCGAGCCGCAACGTTCGGCTCGCCCCCGGGGAGCGCGCCGCCGCCGTGTGCCTGTCCCGGGCCCTGGCCGCCGGCGCCGAGGCGTTCGGGGCCGGCGGCGACCGGGCCGCGGTGGAGGCGGCCATGGCCGCGGTGGTCGGGGCCGAGCCGCTCGTCGACCTCGACTACGCCGTGCTGGTCGACGCCGACGACCTCGAGCCGGCCGACCCGGTGACCGGTGACCCGGCTGCGGGCGACCGTCCCCTCCGCCTCCTCGTCGCCGCCCAGGTCGGGCCCGTCCGCCTCATCGACAACCTCGACCCCCGGGCCCTCCGGGCCCTCCGGGCCCCCGGGTGAGCACGGTCCCCCCGGTAGGCGCCGCACCCCCGGACGGTGACGTACTCGACGTACTGGTGCTGGGCAGCGGGGTGGCCGGGCTGTCGGCCGCCGTCCGTCTGGCCGCGCCGCTCAGCCCCACCGGCGGTGGCGCCGACGATGGCGACGGCCTGCGGGTGGGGGTGCTGACCAAGGCCGAGCTCTCGCAGTCGGCCACCCGGTGGGCCCAGGGCGGGGTGGCTGCCGTGCTCGGGGGCGACGAGGACTCGACCGATCTCCATCTGGCCGACACCCTGGCCGCCGGTGCCGGCCTGTGCGACGCCGACGCCGTGCGGGTCCTGGTCGACGAAGGGCCCTCCCGGGTCCACGAGCTGATCGCCATGGGCGCCGTGTTCGACCGGCAGCCGGGCGGTGCACTGGCACTGGCCCGCGAGGGTGGCCATTCGACGGCCCGTGTCGTCCATGCCGGCGGTGCGGCCACCGGCGTCGAGGTCGAGCGGGCCCTGGTGGACGCCACCCGGGCCTCGGCCGCCGCCGTGCTCGAAGAGTGGTTCGCCGTCGACCTACTGGTCGA
>DATCCR010000163.1:0-4182 GCA_036511155.1 Acidimicrobiales bacterium | reverse complement strand
CCGGCCTCGTCGGACAGCTTGGCGGCCCGCTCGAGGAGCCGGCTGTGCAGGTAGAACACGTCGCCCGGGTAGGCCTCGCGACCCGGCGGGCGGCGCAGCAGCAGCGACATCTGGCGGTAGGCCTCGGCCTGCTTGGAGAGGTCGTCGTAGACGATGAGCGCGTGCTCGCCGTTGTCCATCCAGTGCTGGCCCATGGCGCAGCCGGCGTAGGGGGCGAGGTACTTGAAGGGTGCGGGGTCGGCGGCGCCGGCCAGCACGACCACGGTGTACTCCAGGGCGCCGTAGCGCTCGAGGGTGGCCACGGTCTGGGCGACCGAGGACTCCTTCTGGCCGATGGCGACGTAGATGCACTTCACCCCCAGGCCCTTCTGGTTGAGGATGGTGTCGATGGCGACGGTGGTCTTGCCTGTCTTGCGGTCACCGATGATCAGCTCACGCTGGCCGCGGCCGATCGGGGTCATGGCGTCGATGGCCTTGATGCCGGTCTGCAGGGGCTCGCTCACCGGCTGGCGGGAGACGATGCCCGGGGCCTGGACCTCGAGGCGGCGGGTCTCCGTGGTGGCCACGGGGCCCTTGCCGTCGACCGGCTCGCCGAGGGCGTTGACCACGCGGCCCAAGAGGGCGTCGCCCACCCGGACCGAGAGGATGCGACCGGTCGCCTTGACCAGTTGCTCCTCCTCGAGGCCGGTGTCCTCGCCCAGGATGACGGCGCCGATCGTCTCCTCGTCGAGGTTGAGGGCCAGGCCCTCGGTCCCGTCCTGGAATTCGAGGATCTCGTTGACAGCGCAGCCGGGCAGCCCGGTGATACGGGCGATGCCGTCGCCGACCTCGACGATGCGGCCGACCTGCTCGGTCCCGACCTCGGGCGTGTAGTCGTCGACGTACTGCTTGAGCGCAGCGGTGATCTCGTCGGCGTTGATGGTCAACTCAGCCATCGGTTGCTTCCCTTCGTGTTGGGGTTCCTGGAATCCTGTAGGCCTCCTCGGAGGCGAGGACGTGCTCCTTCAGCTCATCGAGCCGGTGACGGGTGCTGGAGTCCACCAGCAGGTCGCCCACCTGGACGACGACGCCGCCGAGCAGCGCGGGGTCCACGGTCACCTGGAGGTCGACCGGGGTGCCGGTGAGGTGGGCCAGCGCGTCGCTGAGGTCGCGCTGCTGCTCGTCGCCCACCGCGTCGGCGGCGGACACCCTGGCCACCCGCCAGCCACGGGCCTTGGCCGCGTCCTCGACCAGGGTGTCCAACGTGGACACGATGTCGCGGGCCCGGCCGCCGCGGGCGGCGTAGGAGGCGAGGCGGACGGTGGCCGGCAGGACCTTGCTGCCGAGGAGCTTGGCGATGACTTCCTGGCGGACCACCACCGGCAGGTCGCGATCGCCGAGGGCGCCGCGCAGGCGCCGATCGGACTCGACGGTGCGGGCGAAGCGGAAGAGCTGGTCCTCGATCTCCTCGAGGTCAGCCACGGTGCACGACTCGAAGACGGCGGCGGCGTAGCCCGACACACGGTTGCGCGAGCCCAGTCGGCCGAGGACGTCCTCGTCGAACGGCTCGGCGTCGGTGGCCACCGCACGGGTGGCCAGGTGTTCGAGGCGGCTGCCCATCCAGCGGAACGAGGAGACGACCTCGCCGGCCGGCACCACCGAGACGGCCTGGTGGACCAGGCGGGCGACCTCGGGGCGGGACTTGCCCTCGAGCAGCCGGTCGAGCACGGCCCGGCGCGCGGGCACGGGGACCGAGCCGTCGTTGATGGCCAGCAGGAGGGCGTTGTTCCCCTCCACGATGTCGGCGAAGGCGTGCAGCTGCGCGCCGGCGTCGGCCAGCCCGCCATCGGCGGCCAGCGCCTCCTCCATCGCGACCAGGTAGCCCTGGAGGGCAGGGTTCACCGGGCGCCCCCGGCGCCGGCGGCGGCACCCGACGTCTCGGCCCGCACGGCGGCGATGGCCTCGTTGATGAGGTCCTGGTGGTCGGCGGCCTTGATCTCCCGGCCGATGACCCGCTCAGCGGCGGCCAGGACGATCTCGCCCACCCGGGCGGTCACCTCCTCGACGGCGGCCTGACGGGCCACGACGACCTCCGCCTCGGCCGAGGCCACGATCCGGTCGTGGATGCCCTGGCCCTCGGCGGTGGCGCCGGTGACGATCTGGTCGGCCGTCGTCTGCGCCTGACCGACGATCTCGCGGGCCTGGGCCCGGGCCTGCTCCAGCACGGACCGGCGCTCGGCGTCGGCCTCCTCCGCGTCGGCCTTGGCCTTGTCGGCCGCCTCGAGCTCGCCCCGGATCTGCTCCTGGCGCTCGGTGAGCGCCGCGTTCAGCACGGGCAGCACGTACTTGGTGATCACACCCAGCACGATGATGAAGGCGATCAGCACCACGATGAACGTCCCGTTGGGGACGAGGAAATTACTGGTGGCGATTGGCATGGTCGTCATCCTTGGTCGGTCGGTCGGAGGTGCCCATGGGCGTGCCTGCACCGGAGGCCGGGAGGCCGCCGGTTCGGTCGCCCGGACGGGCGGTGGCTACTTGCCCAGCGAGAAGACGAAGAGGGCGGCGAACACCAGGTTGATGAAGTAGGCCGCCTCGCAGAGGCCGACGGTCAGGAACATGATCGTCGTCAGGCGGCCCTGGGCCTCGGGCTGGCGGGCCACGCCGGCGATCGTCTGGCTACCGGCCAGGCCGTCACCGATGGAGGCACCGACGGCACCGCCGCCGAGCGCCAGGCCGGCGCCGATGAGGCCACCGGCCGTCTTGATAGCGCTGGTGTAGTCGACGGGACTTGCTGCCATGGGAACTGCTCCTTTGTTGAGGTAGATGGGTGGAAACGTCAGGTGTCGGGTGCCGCCGACCGGCGTCAGTGGGCCTCGTCGGGGGCCATGGCCGTGTCGAAGTAGAGGATGGTGAGGAGGGCGAAGATGAAGGCCTGGATGGCGCCGATGGCCATGTCGAAGAGCTTCCAGACCACGGTGAACACCGCCGACAGGACACCGCCGATGACGCCGAACGAGCCGAACTTCCAGGCGACCAGTGCGGCCAGAAGCGACAGCATCAGACCGCCGGCGAACAGGTTGCCGAACAGACGGAGTGTCAGGGTGACCGGCTTGACCAGTTCCTCGATGCCGTTCATGAAGAGGTTCGCCGGCGCCAGCTTCATCGGGAACGGCTGGGCCACGTAGTGCTTGAAGTAGCCCTTGACCCCCCGGTTCCTGATGGCGGCCCGGTGGACCATGACGATCACATAGAGGGCCATGGCCAGCGGCAGGTTGACGTCGCTGGTCGGGGCGGGCAGGAAATCGAGTTCGGACCCGATGCCCAGGGCCTCGAAGAGGTTGCAGGTGAAGATGAAGATGAACAGGGTGAGCGCCAGTGGCACTACCGCTGCGCCTCGGGGGCCGATCGAGTCGTTCACCTGGGTCTGAACGGCGCCGACGGCCATCTCCCACAGGAGCTGGAACTTGCCCGGCACCCCGCTGGTGGCCTTCGAGCGCAGGATGAGCCCGAGCGTGATGACGATGGCCCCGGCGATGAAGGTCGCCCAGACGATGTCGACGTTGATCGTCAGCCCGAAGATCTGGCGCTGGAGGTGCGCACCCGGCTTGATGTCGACGATCCCGAGCATCGGGGTCATGAAGTTGGACATGCGGTCAGGCACCTCCACGGGTGTCGTCGGCGGCCTCGACGGCGGCGGGCGAGACCACGGGCTCGTTGTCGTCGATCACGTTGGCGTTGATGACGTCGTCGACCGAGGTCATCGGTCCCGACTTGGCCATCGAGCGGGCCACGTTGGCGATCAGGATGATCTGGAAGGCGGCCAGGCCGCCGAGCACGCCGAAGCCCAGCGGCTTGGACAGGAAGGTCAGGCCGAGGGCGATCACGGTGATGACGCCCATCCGGCCGAGGGTGTTGACGGCCAGCGGGCGCTTGGGGTCGTCGACGTCCATGGCGGTGACCTTGTCGACCGACACGCCGATCAGACGGAAGTTGAGGGTGCCCATGCTGAGCCCGATGCACGCCCCGACCCCGACCAGCAGGTAGCCGAAGGAGAAGGCGGCGACCAGGGCGGCGGCCCCGAACACCAGCGTGGCGCCGAGGGTGCGACGGGAGACCTCGGGCAGATTGGGGAGCGAGAAGTGGGCGAACACGTCTAGTACCCCGTTCCGGCGGAGGTCACAGGTACCTGCGGATGGTCGA
>DATCCR010000162.1:0-3495 GCA_036511155.1 Acidimicrobiales bacterium | reverse complement strand
GCGGACGAGCAGCGACCGAGGACCAGCCATGACGACCACGTACACACCCGACGACTCCGCCTACCTCGACGAGGGTGACCTCCGGGTCGAGCTCGAGCGGGTCTTCGACCTGTGCCACGGCTGCCGGCTGTGCTTCAACCTCTGCCCGTCGTTCCCCACGATGTTCGCTCTCGTCGACGCTAACGACGGCGACGTGTCGGCACTGACGGCGGCGGACCAGGACCGGGTCGTCGACGAGTGCTACCAGTGCAAGCTCTGCTATCCGAAGTGCCCCTACGTGCCGCCCCACGAATGGCAGCTCGACTTCCCCCGCCTGATGATGCGGGCCCAGGCCGTGCGCCATGACCAGGGCCGCCCCGCCCGCGCACGCGTCACCGACCAGGCGCTGGCCCGCACCGACCTGCTCGGCCGGGTGTCGGTGGCTGCCGCTCCACTGGTCAATGCCCTCACCGGCACGCCCGGCTCGTTGGCCCGCAGGCTGATGGAGAAGACGGCCGGCCTGGCCTCCGAGCGCCTCCTCCCGCCCTACGCCCGGACCCGGTTCTCCACGTGGTTCGCGCGGCGCGCCGCCGATCGGGGGCCGAACGCCTTCGTCACCGGGGCGGCCCAGGGCCAGGTGTCGGTCTTCCCGACCTGCTTCATCGAGTACATGGAGCCGGCCATCGGCCAGGACCTGGTGAAGGTCTACGAGCGCAACGGTGTCTCGTGCTCGCTGCCCGAGGGCACGCAGTGCTGTGGTGCCCCGTGGCTCCACCAGGGAAACATCAAGGAGTTCACCAAGGCGGCCACCCGCAACGTCACCGCCCTGGCCGCCGAGGTCCGGTCGGGCAAGGGGGTGGTGGTGGCTCAGCCGACCTGTGCGTACGTGGTGAAGAAGGACTACCCCCTCTACCTGGCGGGCACCCCGCTGGCCGCCGACGCCGCTCTGGTCGCCGAGCACACCGCCGATCCGGCTGAGTACCTGGTCGCTCTCCACAAGGCGGAGGGCACGTGCCTGGACACCGACTTCACCGGACGGGACGACGGGTCGGTTCCCGATCAGGTCACCTACCACGTGGCCTGTCACCTCCAGGCCCAGCACATCGGCCTGAAGAGCCGGGACTTGCTGAAGCTGGCCGGGATCAAGGCGACGCTCGTGCAGCGGTGCTCCGGCATCGACGGCACGTGGGGCTACCGCGCCGGCAACTACGACCTGGCCCGCAAGGTGGCCGCCCCGATGGCCGAGGAGATCCGGGCGGCCGGCAACGAGGTGGTCTGCGGCGACTGCCACCTGGCCAACGGGGCCATCCAGCAGGAGACCGGCACCAAGCCGCTCCACCCCATGCAGTTGATGGCCCGTGCCTACGGGATCGACGAGGAGCGGCCGTGACCATCGACGAGGAGCGACCGTGACCATCGACGAGGAGCGACCGTGACCATCGACCCCCTGACTCTCGACGACATCGCCGACCAGCGGGCCTATGAGCGCGAACGGGACGAGTTCCGTCGTGAGGTCATCGCCGTCAAGAAGCTCCGTCGGGTGACCGTGGGACCGGTGGTGACCCTGACGTTCGAGAGCCGGATGACCATGCGATTCCAGGTCCAGGAGATGGCCCGCGCCGAAAAGTTGACCACCGACGCCCAGATCCAGCACGAGCTCGACGTCTACAACCGGCTGCTGCCCGCCCGGGGCGAACTGTCGGCCACCCTCTTCCTGGAGCTGACCACCGAAGAGGAGCTGCGGACGTGGCTGCCGCGGCTCGTCGGCATCGAGCGGTCAGTGGTCCTCGAGATCGGCGAGGACGCCGGGCGTCACGTGGTGCGTTGCGTACCCGAGGAGGGGCACGAGTCCCAACTGACCCGACAGGAAGTGACCTCGGCCGTCCACTACGTGCGGTTCCCGTGCACCCCCGCCGAGGCGGCGGGGTTCGCCTCCGGCCCGGTGCGGCTGGTGGTGGACCACCCGGAGTACCCCGACGGCCGCCCCGGCGTCACGCTGTCGGCGGCCATCCGTACCGAGCTCTCGCGGGACCTGGCCGGCGACTGACCCTGCCGCCCCCTACTGTCCGGTGAACTCCGGCGGGCGACGGCCCATCGACGCGGCGATCCCCTCCCGGAAGTCGGCCGTCTCCATCAGGCGCATCTGCTCGGCCCGCTCGTGATCGACCATGGCCGCGAACGCGTCGACCAGATCGGCCCGCAGTGTGGCCCGGATCGACCGCACGGCCTGGGGCGCCGACCCGGCGATCTCGGCGGCCATGGCGTGGGCGCCGGTCCGCGGATCGTCGTCGAGCCGGTCGACCAGGCCGATGGCCAGGGCCTCGTCCCCGCCGATTCGCTTTCCCGTGGTCAGCAGTTCGAGGGCCCGCTGACGACCGACCACGGCGGGCAGGGTGAGCGAGATGCCGAAGCCCTGGTGGAAGCCGAGGCGGGCGAAGTTGGCCGAGAACCGGCTCGACGGTGCCGCCACCCGGAAGTCGGCGGCCAGCGCCAGGCCGAGCCCACCACCGATGGCCGATCCCTGGACGGCGGCCACCAGAGGAAGCGGTCCGTCGATGAGCCGGCGGGCCGTCCGGTACAGGGAGGCCAGGGCCTCGGGATCCGGTTTGTCGTTGGCGCCGAAGTCGAGCCCGGCGCAGAAGTGCCTGCCCTCGGCGCACAACACCACCGCCCGACCGCCCTGGTCGGCGGCCCAGCCCACGGCAGCCACGACCCCACCCAGCAGGTCGGCGTCGAAGTAGTTGGCCGGCGGGCGGTGCAGCTCGACCTCGGCCACGTGGCCGTCGTCGAGGCGGGCGGTGACGTCGCCGAAGGAGGCGGCGGTCGGTACGGGGGTCATCGGTCCTCCGGGTCGGTCGGGTCGGGAGAGGTCGGGTCGCTACTGGTCCGCAGGGCGCCGTCCGCCCAGGCTGCCACCTCGGCCGCCACCTCTTCGTCGTGCTGGCCGCTCAGCGCGGCGTGGCGGTGCACGGTCGGCCCGGGGTGTGACGAGAACCGGACGGGCTGGGGGATGACCTTGTAGCGGCCCGCGAGCGGGTGCTCGTCCTCGGGTAGGGCGTCGACCAGCTCCTCCATGGTGGGCACTGCCGATGCCGGGATGCCGGCCTCGACGCAGAACTCGAGCCACTCGGCGGTCGTGCGGGCGGTGAGGACCTCGGCCACATCCCCGTAGAGGGAGTCGGCATGGGCGATCCGGGACCGGGCCGAACGGATGCGCTCGTCCTCCGCCAGGTCGGGGCGGCCGGCCTCGCGGAACAGGTCCTCGTAGTTCTCTCGGGTGTAGGCCAGCACAGTGATCCAGCCGTCGCTGGTCCGCTGGGGCTGGCGCTCGGGGTTGAGGATGCGCCCGTACCCGGGTGGCCCCTGGGGCGGCACGGCCGTGGCCGCTCCGGCGTGCTCCACCAGGGTGAAGGCGGTCATGACATCGATCATCGGGACCTCCACCCGTTGGCCCCGACCGGTGCGCTCCCGCTCGAACAACGCGGCCAGGACGGCATAGGCGATGGTCAGGCCGCT
>DATCCR010000161.1:0-5551 GCA_036511155.1 Acidimicrobiales bacterium | reverse complement strand
GTTCCATTCGGTGAAGCCCGGGCCCCACCAGCGGTCGTTCTCGGGAATCGGGTGGTACTGGGGCAGGTAGAGCGCAAGTACCTCCATGGGGCGCCATGCTACCGAGCGCCGCTCCCCCCACCCCACCGCCGGGGGCCGGATGCGCCGGAAGCGGAATCCGCAGGTCGCACAGTAGGATCGGGGACAGGAGCACCTATGGACCGAACCCGCAGACTGGCCATCAGCGTCGCCCTCAACCTCGGGCTGGTCGTCGCCCAGATCGTCTTCGGGATCGCCGCCCACTCCACCGGACTGCTGGCCGACGCCGGCCACAATCTCACCGACGTCGGCGCCCTCGCCCTGTCGCTGGCCGCCGTACGCCTCGCCCTGCGGCCGGCCAGCCCGGCCCGGTCCTTCGGCAACCACCGGGCCACCATCCTGGCCGCCCTGGCCAATGCCGTCCTCATCGCCGCGGTGACCGCCCTGATCGTGGTGGCGAGCGTGCACCGCCTGCTCCACCCGGTGCACGTCCACGCCGGCATCGTGGTGGTCGTCGCCGCCGTCGGCCTGACGGTCAACGGCCTGGCCGCCCTGCTGCTGTCCGAGCACGGCGGCGACCTCAACATGCGCTCGGCGCTCCTCCACATGGTGGGCGACGCCCTGGCCTCGGCGGCCGTGGTGCTCGCCGGGCTCGTGCTCCTGGCGGTGCCCTCCGCCACCTGGCTCGACCCGGTGTCGGCCCTGGTGGTGGCCGCCATCATCGTCAGCCAGGCCGCCGGTGTGTTCCGTTCCAGCGTGGCCGTCCTGTTGGAGTCGACGCCGTCCGACGTCGACCTCGTGGACCTGACGGCCACCATGGCCGGCGTCCTCGGCGTCAGCGGGGTGCACGACCTCCACGTGTGGAGCCTGTCGAGCGAGGTGCGGGCGCTCTCGGCCCACCTGGTCCTGTCCGGGCACCCCACCCTGGAGGAGGCCCAGGTGGTGGGCGACCGGGTCAAGCACGCCATCGGCGGTCCGTTCGGGATCGCCCACAGCACCCTCGAGCTCGAGTGCGAGCCGTGCGCCGACGTCGATGTCGACCCCTGTGCCATGGACGCCACCACGACGGCCGTCCCCCACCTGCACTGACGGTGAGCCGACCGGACAGGCGCACGCAGCGCCCGACCGGGGCCCGGGCGCGACGCAGCCCCGAGTAACCGGGCGGTCGAGACCGCCCGAGCTCCTCGGGGCCACGTACCAGCGGCCCGGCTCCTCCCGCCGCAGGTCGTGTCGGACAACCAGCGTCAGGCGCCCGGGCCGTTCCGCCTCTCGGCTTCCCGACCCGTCCCCGGACCACCCCGTCGGTCGCCTACGGCCGTTCCTTCACCCCAGGTCCGGTCCTGCGGACCGGTCTGCGACCTGTCCTCGGACCTCGCCCGGAGCCCCGGTGGGCTTCGGCTTCCCGAACTGCAGACATGGTGAACCGGCCCGTCGGGAGGGTCAAGGGTGCAACGCGAAATCCCGAGCTTTTCCGCTACATTTCCCCGGTCATCCCCAGCCTCCGCCGAGATCTCCACCGGTCGTCCCCAGGAGGTCGGCGGGCGCTAGCGTTGGGACCTGCCCGGGCGTTGCCTACGGGCTCGGGGGCCAGCGGGCCGCACAGGACGACACGCCGGACGACGGACACGAGGACGCAGTGCAGAAGGACCAGGAGGGGGACGCCGGGCGCCGGGCAGGTGCCGCACGCAGCCAACGTGGGGGTCGCCGCGCCCTGGCCTGGGCCACCCTCGTCGTGGTCGGCCTGGTCGGGCTGGGGGCGGCCGCACCGGGCCTGTCGGCCTCCGGCGCCCAGGCGGCCGGCCGCCGCGCCTTCCTGACCCCGTCGGCCGCCCTGCTCGTGACGCCGCTGACCCCGCCGGCCCCGCCCAGGCCGGGAGCGCCCGGCACCCAGGTCACCGGCGGTGCCGACCAGTCCGACCCCTTCCTGACCGTGGCGGCCGGCCGCTACCTGCTCGTCACCAGCGGGGGGACGGGTCCGCTGGCGGACAACGTCCCCGTCGCCACCAGCACCGACTTCGTCCACTGGACCGACCCGGTCGACGCCCTGCCCGGACTGCCGGCCTGGGCCCAGCGCGGGTTCACCTGGGCCCCCGACCTGCACCGGTTCGGCTCCCACTACGCCCTCTACTTCACGGCCATGGTCAAGGACTACGCCCCACAGACCCAGTGCATCGGCAGCGCCTTCGCCACCTCCCCCACCGGGCCGTTCACCGCCCAGCCCCTGCCGATCGTCTGCCAGCTCGACCAGGGCGGATCGATCGACCCCCGGGTGTTCGTGAACTCCGACGGGACGCCCTGGGTGCTGTGGAAGTCCGATCAGAACATCGGCGGGGCCTCCACGCCGACCAAGATGTGGTCCCAACGGCTCTCGGCCGACGGGACGACCCTGCTCGGGAGCCCCTCGTTCCTGATGTCGCCGGACGAGCCGTGGCAGGGCTCCATCGTCGAGGCCCCCGACATGGTCGAGGTGCACGGCACCTACTGGGTCGTCTACTCGGCCAACTGGTACAACCACCCGGAGTACGGCATCGGGGCGGCCCGCTGCGCCGGGCCGGCCGGTCCGTGCCAGGACGTGACGCCGGACCCGCTGCTGGCCACCAACCTCCAGGGGGAGGGACCGGGCGAGGCCTCGGTGTTCCACGACGACGCCGGGTTCTGGATGCTCTACAGCCCGTGGCGGTCGCTCGCCCCCCAGCCCGACATCCCACCGCGGCCCGTCTACATCACCCGGCTCGACTTCGGCCCGTTCGGCCCGTTCGTGGCGGCGGGCCCGCTGCCCGGGGCCGCCGACCTGCTGGGCCGGCCGCTCTGGTCGCCCACGCCCTGAGCCGGACCGACGGTGCCCGGCCCCCCGCACGTGGGGCCGGAGCCGTGGGAATCAGCCCCGCAGGCGCCGGAGTTCGGCGGCCACGGCCTTGCCGTTGGCCTTGCCCTTGGTCACCTTCATCACCAGACCGGTGAAGAAGCCGGCCAGCTTGTCGTCGCCCTCGCAGAACCGGGACCACTCGTCGGGGTGCGCGGCGACCGCCTCGGCCACCGTGGCCGCCAGCGAGTCCTCGGACATGGCCTCGAAGCCCTTGTCCCGGGCGATGACCGCCGGGTCGCCGCCTCCTTGGGCGAACAGCTGGGCCAGCACCGCCTTGGCCTGGGTGGCCGACAGCGAGCCGGTGGCCTCGAGGGTCAGCAGCTCGACGTAGGACTTCGGGTCGAGGGCGCGGGCGGCCTCGGCGTCGGTCGCCGCCTCGTTGGCCGTCCGGGCCAGGGCCAGGGCGGAACCCACCCCGCCGGCCACCGCTTCGACGACCAGGTCGTCGAGGCCCAGGTCGACCACGGTGGCCACCTGCAGCAGCTGCGAGTCGGTGGCCCCGCCGGACTCGCCGAGCAGCTCGACCAGCCGGGCCCGGCGCTCGGCCGGCATCATCCCGAGCGTGTCGGCCACCGCCCGGATCCACTCGGCGTCGGGCACCAGGGGCACCAGGTCGGGCTCCAGGAAGTAGCGGTAGTCGTAGGCGTCCTCCTTGGAGCGGAGGGCCTGGGTGCATCCGGCTCCCTCGTCCCAATGGCGGGTCTGCTGGACCACCCGTTCACCGGACTCGATGAGCGCGATCTGCCGCTCGGCCTCGTACTCGATGGCCCGGCCGAGCGACCGGACCGAGTTGAGGTTCTTGATCTCGCAGCGGGTCCCGAACGGGTCGTCCGCGCTGCGGCGGACCGACACGTTGGCGTCGACCCGCATCGACCCCTCCTCCATCTTGCCGTCCGAGGCGCCCGAGGCCACCAGGATGGCCCGCAGCTCGGTCACATAGGCGCGGGCCTGGTCGGCGGTACGCATGTCGGGGCAGCTGACGATCTCGACCAGGGGCACGCCGGACCGGTTGTAGTCGACCAGGGAGTAGTCGGCCCCGTGGATCCGGCCCGAGGCGCCGGCGTGGGTGGTCTTGCCGGTGTCCTCCTCCATGTGGGCCCGCTCGATCCCGACCCGGAACCCGTCGGGCAGATCGAGGTGGCCGTCCACGTTGAGCGGCTCGTCGTACTGGCTGATCTGGTAGTCCTTGGCCTGGTCCGGGTAGAAGTAGTTCTTCCGGTGGAAGGTCGACGGCCGGATGTCGCAGTGCAGGGCGGTACCGATGGCCATGGCCAGCTCCACGGCCCGCTGGTTGAGTACCGGCAACGACCCGGGCAGGCCCAGGCAGTTGGGGCACACGTTGGTGTTGGGCTCGTCGCCGAACATGTTCGGGCAACCGCAGAACAGCTTGGTCGTCGTCTTGAGCTCGCAGTGGACCTCGAGCCCGATGACCATCACCCAGTCGGCGCTCATGCCGGGGCCCCTGCCGTGATGCGGGGGACGGCGAGGTCGGGGGCGGCGGCCTCGACCACCGCGGCGAACTGGAGCAGCGTGCCCTCCGAGAGCGCCGGGCCGAGCAGCTGGACCCCGATGGGCAGACCGTCGTCGCCCGGCCCGAAGGGGACGCTGACGGCCGGGTGGCCGGCCAGGTTGGACGGGATGGTGCAGACGTCGGACAGGTACATGGTCAGCGGGTCGTCCACCTTGGCGCCCAGGGCGAACGCCGTCGTCGGGGCGGTGGGCCCGAGCAGGACGTCGCAGCGGGCGTAGGCGGTGGCGAACCCCTCGATGATCCGGGTGCGGACCCGCAGCGCCTGGTTGTAATAGGCGTCCATGTAGCCGGCCGACAGGACGTAGGTGCCGAGCATGATCCGCCGCTTGACCTCGGCCCCGAACCCTTGGCTGCGGGTGGCGGTGTTCATGGCCACGGTGTCCTCGGCGTCGACCCGCAGCCCGTAGCGCACGCCGTCGTAGCGGGCCAGGTTGGACGAGGCCTCACCGGGAGCGATCAGGTAGTACGCCGACAGGCCGAGGGTGACCTCGGGGACCGAGACCTCCTCGATCCGGGCCCCGGCGGCGGCCAGTGCCTCGGCCGCCTGGTGCACGCGCGCCACCACGTCGGGGGCGGCGCCGTCGAGGAACTCGGTGAGCACCCCGACCGTCATGCCGTCGACCCCGTCGTCGAGCACCGAAAGCACACGGGGGGTGGGCCGATTGAGCGAGGTCGAGTCCAGGGGGTCGTGGCCACCGATGACGTCGAACAGGAGGGCGGCGTCGGCCACGGAGGTGGCGAACGGGCCGATCTGGTCGAGCGACGAGGCGAAGGCCACCAGGCCGTAGCGGGAGACGGTGCCGTAGGTCGGCTTCAGGCCGACGACACCGCACAGGGCGGCGGGCTGGCGGATCGAGCCGCCGGTGTCGGACCCGAGGGCCAGGGGGGCGAACCCGGCGGCCACGGCGGCGGCCGACCCGCCGGACGATCCGCCGGGGACGCGGGAGGTGTCGTGGGGATTGCGGGTGGGCCCGAAGGCCGAGGACTCGGTCGAGGACCCCATGGCGAACTCGTCCATGTTGGTCTTGCCGATCACCACGGCGCCGGCCTGGGCCAGGCGGGTGACCACCGTCGCGTCGTACGGCGGCAACCACCCCTCGAGGATGCGGGACGAGCAGGTCGTCGGGATCCCCCGG
>DATCCR010000160.1:0-6990 GCA_036511155.1 Acidimicrobiales bacterium | reverse complement strand
GTCCCCGAGGTGAAGACCAGGTCGGAGAGGTCGCCCGAGGTGAGCGACGCCGTCCGGCCGGCGGCCACGTCGGCCTCGCACCGCTCGGCCTCGGCCAGGAAGTCCGCCCAGCCCACCGTGCGGGCACCGGCCGTGGCCGGGACGACGTCGTCGTCGGCCCCGTCGGTGCGCAGCACCACCACCCGCTCGAGGTCGGGCACTGGCTCCGACCCCGCCACCGCCTCGTCGAGCAGGCCGGGGTAGTCGGTGCCGAGGAATCCCTGGACGGTGAAGAGCATGCGGGCCCCCGAAGACCGCAGGATGTACGCCGCCTCGGCACCCTTGTACCGGGTGTTGAGGGGGACCAGCACGGCCCCGGCGCCGACGGCGCCAAGGGCGGCGACGATCCACTCGGCGCAGTTGGGGGCCCAGATCGCCACCCGGTCGCCGGGCTCGATCCCGTTGGCCATCACGGCCCGGGTGGCGGTGGCCACTTGCTCGGCCAGTCGGTCGAACGACCAGCGGGTGGTGGTTCCTCCCGGTCCGTTCCGATCGACCACCGCTTCGGCCCCGCCGAAGCGGGCGGCGGCATCCTGCACGAGGCCGGGCAGCGTCCCCCACTCGAGGTCGCCACGGGGATCGGTCACATCTGACACGCCGTCAGGGTAGTGCATGGTCCCGGGCGCGTCGTCGGGTGCGCCGCCCCCGGCTCAGGGGTGCTGGCTGCTCACCGACACGACCTCGCCGGTCATGAAGGTCGCGTACTCGCTGGCCAGGAAGGCGATCACGTTGGCCACCTCCCACACCTCGGCACCCCGTCCGAAGACCTCGCGGCGGGCCAGCTCGGCCAGCTCGTCGTCGGCCATCACCTTGTTGAGGAACGGGTGCACGGCCAGGCTCGGCGACACCGCGTTGACCCGTACGCCGTGGGGCGCCGCCTCGACGGCCGAGCACCGCGTGAGCGCCATCACGCCGGCCTTCGCCGCGGCGTAGTGGGCCTGACCGGCCTGGGCCCGCCAGCCCAGCACGCTGGCGTTGTTCACGATGACCCCGCCACCGCCCCGGGCGTAGAAGTGGCGGAGGGCCGCCCGGGTGCACCGGAAGGTGCCCGTGAGGGTCACGTCGAGCACCAGGTCCCACTGCTCGTCGGTCATGTCGACCACGTCGACCTGGCCGCCCAGGCCGGCGTTGTTGACGGCCACGTCGAACCGCCCGTGCTCGGCCACCGCCGCGTCGTACAGACCCTGGACCTCCGCTTCGACGGTCACATTGCACGGCACGGCCAGTGGTCGGACGCCCTTGGCCTCGGGAAGTTCGGACAGGGCGTCGGCCGTCTCGCCGAGCCGGCGCTCATGGGCGTCGGACACCACCACGGTGGCACCTTCCTCGATGCATCTCTTGGCTGTGGCGAATCCGATGCCGGTTCCGGCGGCGGCGGTGACGACCACCACCTTGCCCTCCAGGAGGCCGTGCCCGGCCGGGGGTTCGGGGGCGGCCGGTACGGCGATCGGACTACCGGTCGAAGTGCCGGTCGGTGCATCCGTCAACGGAGGTCCCCTTTGGGTTCGGGCGGCAGGCCGAGGACCCGTTCGCCGATGATGTTCTTCTGGATCTCGTTGGAGCCGCCGTAGATGGTCTCTGAGCGGCTGAACAGGAAGGTGCGCTGGAACTCGTCGAGCTCGTAGGGCGGTTCCTCGGCGATGAGTCCGGCCTGTCCGCGCACATCCATGGCCAACTCGCCCAGCTGCTGGTGCCAGGTGGCCCAGTAGAGCTTGATGATCGACGCCTCGGGCGGGGCCACCGGGCCGTCGTAGCCGGACAGGCTCCGCAAGGTGCTGAAACGCAGCACTTCGAGCTCGACGTACGAGCGGGCCAGCCGCTGGCGGATCACCGGGTCCTGGGCCCGCCCGTTCTCGCGGGCCACCGCCATCACGTGGTCGAGCTCGCGCCGGAACGAGAGTTGGTGGCCGAGCAGGCCGACGCCGCGCTCGTAGCCCAGCGTGGCCAGCGCTACCCGCCAGCCCTCGCCCGGTTCCCCCACCACCAGGTCCTTGGCCGTCCGGGCGCCGTCGAAGAAGACCTCGTTGAATTCCGAGGTCCGGGTCAGCTGGGTGATGGGGCGGATCTCCACCCCTGGCTGGTCCATCGGGACGAGGAGGTAGGACAGGCCTTTGTGGCGGGCGGAGCCCGGTTCGGTCCGACACACGACGAAGCACCAGTCGGACTGGTGGGCCAGCGACGTCCACACCTTCTGGCCGGTGATGACCCATTCGTCGCCGTCGAGCTCGGCCCGGGTGGCCACATTGGCCAGGTCGCTGCCGGCGTTGGGCTCCGAGTAGCCCTGGCACCACAGCTCGGTGCCGTCCACGATCCGGGGCAGGAATCGGTCCTGCTGGGCCTTGGTGCCGTACTGGATCAGAGTCGGGCCGAGCAGGCCCTCGCCGAGGATGCTGACCCGGCCGGGGGCCTTCGCCTTCACGTACTCCTCGTTGAAGATGACCTGGTGGGCGATCGAGGCGCCGCGCCCGCCGAACTCGATGGGCCACCCGAGGCAGGTCCAGCCGCCGGCAGCCAGGACCTTCTCCCACTCGAGGCGTACTTCGAAGCCGAAGGTCTCGTCCCCCGAGCCGCCCCGGCCCCCGAGGGCGGCGAACTCGGCGACGACATTGTCCGCCAGCCAGGTCTGGACCTCCTTGCGGAAGGCCTCGTCCTCGGGTCGGTCTCGAAGGTCCATGGTGGGGGGGCGTCCTGTGGGCGGGAGGGGTGCGCGGAATCTGACGCGACGTTAGCAAAGGGGGTTTCGTGCCCGACCCGGGGTGCAGATAGCGGACGGTCCCGTTTGCCCGGCTACGGGAGGGTTCCGACCGGGAACTCCTCTGGTGGTCTCCGGCGACCGAATCCGTGCGGCGAGGCGGGAAACGGAAACCGGCCAACGGGGACTGCACGCCGTCGGGAACACCGCCTCGCCGGCCGGTGTTGACCCCACTGAACGCAGTCGGACCCCACCGGGACCATCCCGACGGGCCGACGCCACCGAGGAGCCGAGGAGTCCCCATGAGCACCACCGACGATCCAACCACCGGCGCCGCCAAGGTCGAGCTGACGGACGAGGAATGGCGGACCCGGCTGTCGCCCGAACGCTACGCCGTCCTGCGCCAGGGGGGAACGGAGCCCGCCTGGTCCGGCGAGCTGCTCCACGTCGAGGGCAGCGGCATGTTCACCTGCGCCGGCTGCGGCGCCGAGTTGTTCCCCACCGAGGCCAAGTTCGAGTCCGGTTCGGGCTGGCCCAGTTTCACCCGCGCCCTGGCCGACGGCACCATCGTGGAGCACAAGGACCGGTCGTTCGGCATGAGCCGCACCGAGATCACCTGCGCACGCTGCGGGGGCCACCTCGGCCACGTGTTCCCCGACGGACCGGCGCCGACCGGCCTCCGCTACTGCGTCAATTCGTTGTCGCTGGAGTTCGAGCCCACCGGGGACTGACCCCGGGCCACCACCACCTTCCCCCCACCCCCGCGCTCCGCCCCCGACCTCCCCCGGCGGGGGCGGAGTCGCGTGACGGGGGCGGAGTCGCGGGAGGGCTGGGTCAGCGGGCGACCAGGCGCTCCTCCAGCAGGTCGAACAGCGAGCCGAGGGAGTCGGCCTCGTCGACGCCGCCTGACCGCACGAGCACTCGGCCGGCGTCGGCCAGGGCCTGGCACGCCCCGAAGGCCTCGTCCTTGGACAGGATCACCCGGACCCCGAAGTGGACCGGGGCGGGCCGGCGGCGGTCAGGCACGGACCCCGTCCTCGGTGAATGAGCCGCTCTCGACCTCGGCGGCCGGCCGGACCACCCGGTGGACATCGACCGTGGCGAACCGCAGGGCGGGCCCGACCTCGTCGGCCACGATCTCCACCTTGAAGCGCTTGTCGCCGTCCTCGGTCTCCCAGCTCCGCTGCTCGAGCCGGCCGGTGACGAGGACGCGCATCCCCTTGGTGAGGCTGAGGGCGACGTTTTCCGCCAGGTCCCGCCAGGCGACGACATCGAAGAACGAGGTCGACTCCTCCCACTCGTTGGTCTCCCGGTTCTGCCAGCGGCGGTTGGCGGCGACGCCGAGTGTGACCGTGGCCTGACCGTCGCGGGTGTAGCGGATCTCGGGGTCCCGGGTCAGGTTCCCGACGATCGTGGTCGTGGTGGCGCTGCTCATTGCTGTGTCCCTCCATGCACCGGAGTGCGTCGCCGCCGGGCGCCTCGGCGGCCGGTCGGGCCTCCCGGACGGGCGGCACCGGCACCCTGACCCGGTCACCTTGCCGGCACCCCCGGCAGCACCTGGACATCACCTGGACATCACCTGGTCCGGCACCTTGCCCGGCACCTGGCCCGGCGCCTGGCCCGGCGCCGTGCCCGGTCGTGCGGACCTAGGCTCACCTGGACCGGACAGCGGGTGGAAGGATCAGGTCCCATGGCACAGGCTGCGACCGACGACCTCTACGGCGACGACATCTATGCCGAGCCCGACGGGGACCCGGACACAATCGCCAACCTGGGGCCCCTCGCACCGATGGCCGGCATCTGGCAGGGCGCCGGGGGCGCCGACGAGCACCCCGAGGTAGACGGCATCGGCCGGGACGCCTTCGGTGAGCGGTTCGAACTGCAGCCCATCGACCGCCAGACCAACGGGCCCCAGCTGTTCTACGGGCTCCGCTACCACACCCACATCACCAAGCCCGGCGAGGTGGAGACCTTCCACGACCAGGTCGGGTACTGGCTGTGGGAGCCGGCCACGAACACCGTGATGTTGACCCTCGGCATCCCACGCGGCCAGGTCCTGCTGGCCGGCGGGACGGCCGAGCCCGATGCCACCGATTTCGAGGTCCGGGCCGCCGTGGGCTCCGAGGTCTACGGGATCCTCTCCAACCCGTTCCTCGACCGGAATTTCCGCACCCTCAGCTACCGGATGCACATCACCGTGCACTCCGACGGCACCTGGTCGTACGAGGAAGAGGGGATCCTCGACATCCCCGGCCGGGAGCCGTTCCCCCACGCCGACCGCAACACCCTGACCCGGGTGGCGCCCCCGACGCCCAACCCGCTGGCCCGCTAGGCCGGCGCCTCCGAGGCGCGGTCGGGCGCTCCCGCCTCCACCGACCTCCGCCGGGCGGCGCCGGGGAGATGGACCAGTTGGTGGCCTACGTCGAGCAGGACGAGGTACACCGCGACCACGCCCACCACGCCGTAGGCGGCGATCACCAGCAGGTTCACTCCGACGGCCATGCCATCGAAGTAGGCGATGCCCCGGGCGGCGGACGTGCCCGCCCCGGAGGGGATCCACGGCCCGATGTCCCGCCAGAAGGCAGGGAGCAGGGGCCAGGCGTAGGCGCCGCCCGCGCTCGGATTGCCCAGGACCACGAAGAGCAGGATCGTCAGGCCGATGCCGACGGTGCCGGCTACCACCTGGAGGGCCATGGCGAACGCACCGGCGCTGAAGATGAGCAGCGCCCCGAGCAGGCCGAGGGACAGCGTCGGCCCGGGAAGGGCGTGGAGCACGGGTCCGACCACCAGGGCGCCGAGGTAGCCGGTGACCACGGCGTAGGCGGCGATCACGGTCAGGCGGACGGTGGCCCGCCTCACGTTGGCCGGCCGGGACCCGGCGCTGATGCCGAGGATCGAGGCCACCAGATAGCCGCCGACGATCCAGCCGATGACGAGGTAGAAGGAGGTCAGGCTGTTCCGGTCCCCCGGGGCCGGCGGACGGATGTCGTCCACCACCACCTTGCGGTGATACGCGGCTGCCACCCTGTCGAGGACCGTGGTGACGGCCACCGACGCCGACACTCCGCTGGCACTCGCCTCGAGCACCCGTTCGGTCGCTGCGTTCGGGTCGACGACGAGCACCCCGTAGACCGACCGCTCCAGGAGTCGCCGGGTGCCATCGGCCTCCGAAGGCACCGCTGTGGCCTCCAACGGGGATCCGGCGATGCCGTTCAGGGCGGCTACCAGCCGGGCACTATCGGACGCCGGGGCGACCACGGCGATCGGCATCCGGTACGGGACCGGCTTGTGGAACGCCCCCACGTAGGACGTGATGAAGGCCAGCTGGACCAGCGCCACCCCCACCACCAGGAACACGGCCCGGACGGTGACGGCATCCTTGAACTCTCGCAGCAGCGTACGGCGGGACGGGACGTCGACCATCGGAGGGCCCGCTGGGGCGTCTGGATCAGGACAGGTCATCGACGCCCAGTCTCCCGCACCCCCGGCCGCCCCACCATGACCCGGCGCCAGGCCCGGCTCGGTACCATTGGCCCGCCCGTCCGGTACGCATGACCTGACCACCGGGGGGCGCCGCACCAGTGGACGTCGCCCAACGGGACGTCGAGCCAAAGGACTCCGCCATGCCACCGACGTCGACCGGACCGCTCCACGGCGTCCGGGTGCTCGACTTGAGCTCGGTCATCATGGGCCCGCTGGCCACCCAGATCCTGGGCGACCTCGGGGCGGACGTGATCACCGTCGAAGACCCGAAGGGAACTCTGAGCCGAGTCATGACCGCCGGCCCGGTACCCCAGCTCTCCGGCCTCGCCCTGAACCTGCTGCGCAACAAGCGCAGCGTGGTCCTCGACCTCAAGGACCCGGAGGGACGACAGCGCCTGCTCGACATCGCGGCCACCGTCGACGTGATGGTGACCAACCTACGGCCCGCCACCCTCGGGCGTCTCCGGTTGGCCTACGACGACGTGCGGGAGGTCCGGCCAGACATCGTGTTCTGCCAGGCCCAGGGCTACCCCTCGGACTCCCCCGCCGCCGACGCCCCCGCCTACGACGACGTCATCCAGGCCGGCTCGGGCATACCCGACGCCTTCCGACGCCAGGGCGGTGTGCCCGTCCTCGTGCCCACCCTGGTGGCCGACAAGGTCAGTGGCCTGACCATCGCCTACGCCGTGCTGGCCGCCCTGTTCGAGAGGGAGCGCACCGGGCGGGGCCAGCAGATAGAGGTCCCCATGATCGATGTGATGACCGCCTTCACCCTG
>DATCCR010000159.1:0-16377 GCA_036511155.1 Acidimicrobiales bacterium | reverse complement strand
CACGTCTGAGTAGCCTGAACAGCCATGAGGACGTCCCGGCTGAGCGCGCCCCGAGGTCGGTCCCCCCTGGGCCGACTGGCCGCAGCCTCGGCGGTCGCCGTGGGCCTGGCCTCGGTGGTGGTCGCTCCCTCCGCCTCGGCCTCGACCCCGGCGAAGGCCCCGGTGGCCTCCGGCGGCTCCGAGGCCGCCGTGACCGGTGCGCTGGCCACCTTCTACCGACCCCCCAGCCCGCTCCTGTACGCACCGGCCGGCACCATCATCCGCAGCCAGGCGCTGGCCGCCGACCCGGGCCTCCCGGCCGGGACCCGGGCGTGGCGGGTGCTGTACCACTCGACTTCGGGATCGGGCGGCGACCTGGCCGAGTCCGGCGTGGTCGTCGTCCCGGGGGGGGCGCCGCCGCCCGGCGGCTTCCCCATCGTCAGCTGGGCCCACGGGACCACCGGGGTGGCCAGCGGCTGCGCCCCGTCGGTCACCGGCACCTCGACCGTCCCCGACCTGGCCGCCCACATCAGGAACCGCCAGATCGTGACCGCCACCGACTACCGAGGACTCGGCGCCCCGGGTCAGCACCCCTATCTGGTGGGCATCAGCGAGGCCCAGGACGTGCTCGACGCCGCCCGGGCGGCCCGGTCACTGGTCGCCGGCGCGGCGTCCAACTCGGTGGCCGTGCTCGGGTTCTCCCAAGGCGGGCAGGCGGCGCTCTTCGCCGGGGAGGTCGCCCCCTCGTACGCACCCGAGCTCTTCCTGGCCGGGGTGGCCGCCGTGGCCCCGGTCACCTCGGTGCTCGACCTGGCCCCGACGGGCGACCAGCCGCCCCCGTCCGGCCAGTCGGCGTTCACCGCCATGGTCCTCTACGCCTGGGCCCGCCATTACCGCACCTTCGGACTCGGGAGCGTCCTGACCCCGGCCGGCATCGCCGACCTGTCCGCCGTGTCCTCGTCGTGCGTGAACACCATTGCCTCGCTCTACGACGCCGTCGCCCCGGGGCGGTTCTTCCTCCCCGGGTGGCAGGCCCGCCCGGCTGTCCAGGCCGCCAACCGGGCCAACCGCCCCGGCGACGCCCCCACCTCGGCCCCGATCCTCATCGTCCAGGGCACGGCCGACGAAGTGGTGCCCTTCGCCCAGACGACGCGGTTCGTCAGCCGCCAGCTGTGCCGCAGCCAGTACGACACGGTCGACTACGTGGCCGAGCGGGGGGTGGGCCACAGCCAGGCCCTCGACCAGTCGACGGCGTTGATCGACCGGTGGCTGCAGGCCCGCTTCACCGGGACGTCGGGCACCGACTCGTGCACCCGCCCCGGTCTCGGGATCGCCACGTCCCACTGAGCCGGGCGTCCGGTCCGCAGACAGGAGCCGCGGCGGCGCCCGGTCCCGTCGAGCCGGCAACTGGTACCCGATCCGCAACCACGAGGCGGTAACTCAGGAGTTCCGACACCGGCGGACGCTCACCCGGCACCATCCCGGCCCCGCCGGCCGGCAGACCTCAGACGTCGAGGAAGCGGCGGACGGCGAAGGCCGATCCGATGACACCCACCCCGATGCCGACCACCGAGACGAGCAGGCAGGTCCCGAAGACCTCCCAGCCGCTCAACGACATCTGGGCGATGATGCTGCTCGAGGTGGCCGCCGTGCTGCCCTTGTCGAGCCCGATGCCCCAGTAGAGGGCGAGGACCACGAGGACGGCCACACCGGCACCCAGCAGGCCCTGGATCATCCCCTCCGCCATGAACGGCAATCGGATGAACCAGTTGGTGGCGCCGACCAGCTTCATCACCGAGACCTCACGTCGTCGGGCGAAGATGGCCATGCGGATGGTGTTGAGGATGAGCACCGAGGCCGACAGCAGGAGTACGACGGCGACGGTCAGGAAGACCCACTGCAGTACCCGGATCACGCTCTGCATGGTCTTGATCTGCTGGCCCGGGTACTTCACGTCGAACACGCCCGGCTTCCCGTGGAAGGCCTGGTAGACGGCGGGCGCCTGGGACGGGTCGTTGAGCTCGCACCGGAACGAGGCCGGGTACTGCGCCTGGTTGGTGGCGTTCAATTCGTCGGCCGGCAGCACGATCTTGGCCTCGTTGTAGTCGAAGGCCTGGGTGCGGTAGGCGCACGACTTCACATACGGTGACTGCTTGAGCTGTGTGTCGATGGCATTGGTCAGGTCGGTACCCGCCGAGGGCTGGACCCAGACGATGGTCTGGACGCCGTTCTGCCACAGCTCGGTGGCCTTGGACGCCCCCTGCTTCAACAGGAGCGCCGAGCCCACCAGGGCCAGCGACACGGCCACCGTCAGGATGGCGGCTGCCGTCATCAGGCGGTTGCGCCACAGGTTGGTGGCGGCCTCCTTGCCTACGTAGGCCGCGGAGATCGCCATCAGGGACGGGCCAACGAGGTCCCGCCGACCTCGAGGTCGTCGTCGGCGGTGGGCATCCGGTCGACCAGGTTGCCGGTGGGCGACCCGGCGCCGCCGGCCAGGGTGGCGCTGTCGATGTCGTAGACGCCGTGGGCCTGGTCGCGGACCAGCATGCCCCGGTCGAGCTCGATCACCCGGCGGCGCATCTGGTTGACCATGCCGGCATCGTGGGTGGCGATGATGACGGTCGTCCCCGTCCGGTTGATCCGGTCGAGGAGGCGCATGATGCCGAGGCTGGTGGTCGGGTCCAGGTTGCCGGTGGGCTCGTCGGCCAGGAGGATCAGGGGGCGGTTGACGAAGGCCCGGGCCACGGCCACCCGCTGCTGCTCGCCACCGGACAGCTCGCCGGGGAGGTTGTCCCGCTTCTTGGCCAGGCCGACCAGGTCGAGGACCTGGGGCACCTGTGCCGCGATCACGTGCTTGGGGCGACCGATGACCTCGAGGGCGAAGGCCACGTTCTCGAAGACGGTCTTGTTCGGCAGGAGTCGGAAGTCCTGGAAGACGCAGCCGATGTTGCGGCGCAGGTAGGGGATGCGCCACTTGGCGAGATGGCCGATCTCCTTGCCGGCCTCCCAGATGCGACCGGAGTCGGGCATCTCCTCGCGCAGCAGTAGGCGGATGAACGTGGTCTTGCCGGAGCCGGACGGGCCGACCAGGAATACGAACTCGCCTTTGTCGATCTCGACCGAGCAGTCCTGGAGGGCGACCGTGGATCCCTTGTACGTCTTGGTGACGTTCTGGAATGTGATCATGAGGATGCGATGGTGCGGGGCAGCGCTACGGCGAAGTCCGTGGGCGCAGGGGGCGGAATGTCCGCGTGGATCATTGTACCCGGGGCGTCAGCCGAACTGGGGCAGCCCCTCTGACCTCGGACGACGCGCGGAACCGTTCCGCATCCGCCGCCGCGCCGTCCGGCACGCGCCCGCCGTGCGGGCGCCGGCCCTAGGCGCCGTCGCGCTTGCTCTCGGCCTTCCGGCGCAGCTCGGCCTCGATCAGCATGTCGAGGTCGCCGTCGAGGACCGCCTCCACGTTGCCGGTCTCGGCGTTGGTGCGCAGGTCCTTGACCAGCTGGTACGGCGCCATGACGTAGGAGCGGATCTGATTGCCCCAGGCATTGTCGGTGCGGTCACCCGACAGCTTGTCGAGCGTGGCCTGGTGCTCCAACCGCTGGCGCTCGGCCAGCTTGGCCCCGAGGACCTGCATGGCCTTGGCCTTGTTCTGGGTCTGGCTCCGCTGGTTCTGGCAGGTCACCACGATCCCGGATGGGAGGTGCGTGAGACGCACCGCCGAGTCGGTCTTGTTCACGTGCTGGCCGCCCGCGCCCGACGACCGGTAGGTGTCGATGCGGAGGTCCTTCTCGTCGATCTCGACCTCGCCCGACGGATCCTCCAGGAACGGCACCACGTCGAGGGAGGCGAAGCTGGTCTGGCGGCGGTGCTGGGCGTCGAACGGCGAGATCCGGACCAGCCGGTGCACGCCGCGCTCGGCGGCCAGCAGCCCGAAGGCGTAGCGGCCGCGCACGATGAAGGTGGCCGACATGAGGCCGGCCTCCTGTCCCTCGGTGGCTTCCTCGACCTCGATGGTGAAGCCCCGGCGTTCGGCCCACCGGGTGTACATGCGCAGCATCATCTCGGCCCAGTCCTGGGCGTCGGTGCCGCCGGCCCCGGCGTGGATCTCGGCCACCGCGTCGCCGTCGTCGTAGCTGCCGCCGAACAGCGCCCGAAGCTCGAGTGCGCCGAGGGTGCGGTCGAGGTCGGCCAGCACCTCCTCCGCCTCCTGTCGCAGGGACTCGTCTTCCTCCTCCTGCATCAACTCGTGGAGGGTCTCGGCGTCGGACAGCCGGCCGTGGAGACCGCTCAGCACCTCGAGGTCCTCGGTCACCCGGCCCAGCTCGGTGGTCACCGCGCGGGCGTTGTCGGCGTCGTCCCACAGGTCGGGCGCCGAGGCCGCCTGCTCCAGCTCCGCCCGGCGGACGGACAGGGCGTCGGCGCCCAGGAAGCGCTCCGCCTCCTGGATCCGCCCGGTCAGCGACTCGAGCGCCTCCCGGATGTCGACCCGGTCAGGCTCACCTTCCCCCCGGCGGGGGGCGTCGGCCGCCATCTCAGTTGGCGCCGTGGCAGAGCTTGTACTTCTTGCCGCTGCCGCACCAGCACGGCTCGTTGCGACCGAGCTTCTCCCGGTCCGACTTCACGATGGGGGCCTGCGTCTCGGCGTCGTCGTAGGGCACGCCCGGCTGGCTCCCGACCCCGCTGGCCACTGCGGCGGCCGCCTCGAGCTCCGCCGGTGTGGCGTTGGCGAAGGCGGCGTTGACGGCGGCGTCGCCCTGGACAGGGTCGTCGGCGGCCTCGTAGCTGGCCTGGGCCAGGTCGGGCTCGGCGGCGTTCTCCTCGGTCAGGACCTGGACGTGGAAGAGGTAGCGCAGATAGTCGTCGTTGATGCCGTCCATGAGCTTGCCGAACATGGCGAAGCCCTCCCGCTGCCAGGCCACCAACGGGTCCTGGTTGCCCATGGCCCGGAGGTTGATGCCCTCCTTGAGGTAGTCCATGTCGGCCAGATGGTCCTGCCAGCGCTGGTCGATGATCTGCAGCATGATGTCCCGCTCGAGCTGGCGGGCCGTCTCGGTACCGCCCGGAATTGTCTCGTCCCGCTCGGCGTAGAGCTCGAGCGCCTCGGTGATCACGCTCTCGGTGACCTGCCCGGCGGTGGCCGCCTCGGCGAAGTCCTCGGGCACGAACTTGGTCGGGTAGTACTGGGTGAGCTCGGTGACGAGGCCGGGCAGGTCCCACTCCTCGGGGTAGTCCGACGGGCACGACGAGGCCACGACCTCGGTGAGCGTCATCTCGAGCAGGTCGACGGTGTCGTCCTTCAGGTCGTCGCCCTCGATGATCTGGTTGCGCCGGGCGTAGATCACCTTGCGCTGCTCGTTCATCACGTCGTCGTACTTGAGGACGTCCTTGCGGGACTCGGCGTTGCGGCCCTCGACGGTGTTCTGGGCCCGTTCGATGGCCTTGGTGACCATCTTGGCCTCGATGGGCATGTCGTCGGGCAGGGCCCGACCCATCACCCAGTTCATGGCCCCGGTGGCGAACAGGCGCATCAGGTCGTCCTCGAGGGACAGGAAGAAGCGGCTCTCGCCGGGGTCGCCCTGGCGGCCTGAGCGGCCGCGCAGCTGGTTGTCGATGCGCCGGCTCTCGTGGCGCTCGCTGCCCAGCACGTAGAGGCCGCCCTTGGCCCGGACCTCGGCGCCCTCGGCCTTGCACCGCTCCTCGAACTCCTGCTCGAGACGGGCGAGCTCGGCGGCACCCTCCTCGGTCTCGAGGTCGATACCCCGTCCCTTGGCCTCACGCACGGCCAGGCCCTCGGGATTGCCGCCGAGGATGATGTCGACGCCGCGGCCGGCCATGTTGGTGGCCACGGTGACCGCCCCGATGCGCCCGGCCTGGGCGACGATCTCGGCCTCCCGGAAGTGCTGCTTGGCGTTCAGGACCTCATGGGTGATGCCCCGCTTGTCCAGGAGGCGCGACAGGTGTTCCGACTTGGACACCGAGGCTGTGCCGACCAGCACCGGCTGTCCGGAATCGTGGCGCTCGGCGATGTCCTCGACCACCGCCGCGAACTTGGCGTCCTCGGACTTGTAGATCAGGTCGGGCTGGTCATCGCGGACCAGGGGCCGGTTCGGCGGGATCGGGACCACCGGGAGCTCGTAGGTGTTGGCGAACTCCGAGGCCTCCGTCTCGGCCGTGCCGGTCATGCCGCCGAGCTTCTCGTACATGCGGAAGTAGTTCTGGAGGGTCACCGTCGCCCAGGTGTGGTTCTCCTCCTTGATCTTCACCCGCTCCTTGGCCTCGACCGCCTGATGGAGGCCGTCGGACCAGCGCCGGCCTTCGAGGGTGCGGCCGGTGAACTCGTCGACGATGCGGACCTCACCTTGGGCGACCAGGTAGTCCTTGTCCCGCTTGTAGAGCTCCTTGGCCAGCAGGGCCTGGGTCAGGTGGTGGACGTAGTTGACGGCCACCGCGTCGTACAGGTTCGACACGCCCAGCTGGCGCTCGACCTTCTCGATGCCGCCCTCGGTCGGCACGACGGTGCGCTTCTCCTCGTCGACCTCGTAGTCCTCCTCGGCCCGCAGGGTGCGGACGATGCCGGCGAACTGGTAGTAGAGCTGGGCCGATTCGGCGGCCGGGCCGGAGATGATGAGCGGCGTCCGGGCCTCATCGATGAGGATCGAGTCGACCTCGTCGATGATGGCGTAGTGGTGGCCGCGCTGCATCATGGCCTCCTTGGAACGGGCCATGTTGTCGCGCAGGTAGTCGAAGCCGAGTTCGGTATTGGTGCCGTACGTGACGTCGGACAGGTAGGCCTGCCGTTTCTCCGGACCGTTGGGATCCTGGTCCGGCCCCACCCGGCCCACGGTCAGGCCGAGGAACTGGTGGAGACGACCCATCCATTCCGAGTCACGGGTGGCCAGGTAGTCGTTGACGGTCACCACGTGGACGCCTTCGCCGGCCAGGGCGTTCAGGTAGACGGGCAGGGTCGACACCAGGGTCTTGCCCTCACCGGTCTTCATCTCGGCGATCCACCCGAAGTGGAGGGCCATGCCGCCCATCAGCTGGGCGTCGAAGTGGCGCTGGCCGAGGACGCGCCAGGCCCCCTCACGGACGAGGGCGAACGCCTCGACGAGCAGGTCCTCGAGGGTCTCCCCGTTGTCGAGGCGCTGGCGGAACTCGACGGTCATCGCCTGCAGCTCCTCGTCGGAGCGCGCCTCCATCTCCGGCTCGAGGGCGTTGACCAGCGGCACCAGCTCGGCGAGTCGCCGAACCTTCTTGCCCTCGCCGGCGCGGAGGACTTTCGAGAACATGCTCATGGGGGACCCACTCTACTGTCGGCGGCCTCGCCGAGGTCACCGCAGTGACAGGTCCCGGCCGGGCCCGGGTCCCCCCGTGGGGCCCGGGCGACCGGCGGGGCGGTCAGGCGGTGCGCACCTTCCGGAAGAGGGTGCCGGAGGCAGCCGCCCGGTGCCGGGGCTGGGAACGGCCGACGATGCGGCCCTTCGTCCGCTCGATCTGGTGCTCCAGCTTCTCGATCACCAGGTCGACGGCGATCAACGGGACCTGGCCGGCAGCCTTGGCCCGGATGGTGTGGCCATGGCCGGACATCACCACTTCGCAGCACTCACGGTCGGAGATCCTCGGGTTGTGCTCCTCCGAGAAGTGGACCTCGGCACGATCGAGTCCGGGACAGTGCTCGCCCACGTGGCGCACTTTTTCCTCGGTCAGGGCTCGAACTTCGTCGGACACGATCTTCCTGCCATGCGTGATGACTACGTCCACTGTTTCGCCTCCTCGGCATCGTTGATCGACAGCTACTGCAATTGGTGGCCGGTCCTCCTGGTCGGTCGGTGAAGGGATGGGTCGGGTGAACCCGTGAGCGGCGTGCGGCTGACCTGGTCTTTGACCCCACACTCGCCTACCGGGAGCGTTGCGGCCGGATCCCGGCGGCGCCGACCGTCTCCGGTCGGGCACCCAGCGGGACCGCTGAGGGCACGCGTCTGCTCCTCTCCGCCCGCCCCCGACAGCCGGGGACGCCACGGGTAGGACTTACTCCTAAGCCGCACCATGCTCAGCAACCATGAGTTGCCTTACGTGGGTCGTTTTGCCTGCGACTGGCATCGACTTGCAACCACAGACCCGCACGCTGCTCACGGAACCAACCATACGCCTCGATGGTGCGAAAAGTAACCGTTGCGCTACGAGTTCACCCGGACGTCATCCAACCGAAACATGGGCCACGCGCGACCCGAGCAGTTGGGGGTCGCCCAGGCCGGAGCGGTAGCGGCACCGTGCCCGGAGCAACAGGGGCCGACGGGCCCGGGACCGGGCGGGTGATCCGGCCCAGCCGGGCTCAGGCGTCGCCGGTGGCCAGGGTGTGCTTGATCTCATCGACCACCGGGACCGGTCCGGGGTCGATCCCCTCGCTGGCGGCCAGGTGCAGGGCCACCATGTCGCCGACCAGGGCCAGGTCGAGCAACTGGGCCAGGTCCCCCTCGCCGGACGCCCGCACCTCGACCACGCCGGCCATGACCTCCCGCAGCGCCTCGGTGACCAGGTCGAACCGACGGCTGACCTGGGGGTGCTCGGCGTCGTGGCGGAGATTGACCAGGGTGATGATCTGGCGGGTGGCGTCGCCGTTCTGCCCCCATCCGGCCACCTCGTTGTGGCAGAGCTCGGGGTGGACGTTCCAGAAGGCCGGCGTCTTGCCGCTCTCGTTGATCTGGCACTTCCAGCGCAGGGCGGCTGCCGCTCCCAGATCCTGACTGCTGTGGACCAGCGGGATGGTCCGCCCGATCCGCCGGGCCGTGACCTCGGCCACGTTGCCGGCCCGGTCGAGCTCGTCGCGTCGACGCGAGAGCTGGTCGACGGCGAAGTCGATCCACTGCTGGGCCCCCGGGAAGAGGCCGATCGATTCGAGGAGCACGAGCGGCGGCACGGCCATCGCCCCGAGGGCGGTGCGCGCCTCGGGGATGGAGACCGGCACCGGCACCAGGGGCACGTCCCACTCGCCGGACAGCCGGACCAGCTCGCCGCCGCCCGCCACGACGACCAGCGCGGCGCCGGCCTCGTAGGCGGCGGTGGCCGCCTCGATCGTCTCCTCGGTGTCGCCCGAGAACGACACCGCCAGCACGAACGAGCCGGTCCCCACGTAGTCCGGAGGCACGTAGCCCTTCACGACGGTGACCGGCACCGGCATGAAGGGGGCGGCGACCGCGGTCAGCACGTCGCCGACGAACCCGCTGTCGCCCATCCCGAGGACGACCACGTTCTCGACGTCGTCGTGGCCGGGCAGGCCGTCGACGGCACGGGCGGCCTCGACGGCCGCCGTCACCTGCTCGGGGAGCGCGAGGGTGGCGTCCCAGATGCCGCGCGAGTCCACGGTCGGCGCCGGACCGGTCACGCTCCGGCGGCTGCGCTCGTCGAGACGGCTCCGCCGGCCTCGGCTTTGGCGACCAGCCGAGCATCCTCGGCGGCGTCCACGGTGGTGGCCTCGTCGATCAGCATCACCGGGATGCCGTCACGGACGGGGTAGGTACGGTGCAGGCGGGGGTTGAACAGGAGCTGCTCATCGCCGAAGTACAGGAGCGGGCCCTTGTCCTCGGGACAGGCCAGCACCTCGATCAGCAGCGGGTCGAGGGTCATGGTTGGTTCCTCTCTGGGTGGGTCTCGTCGTGGGGCGGGTGGGTTGGGACAGGTCCGGTCGGGATCGAAGGGGTCACGCGTCGAGGAGGCGGGCGATGGCCTCCTGCACCTCGGCGATCCGTACCGCGCACGAGGTCTCGTCGGGGGCCTCCACGTTGAGGCGGAGCAGCGGCTCGGTGTTGGACGGGCGGAGGTTGTACCACCAGTCGCCCCGGTCGACGGTCAGTCCGTCGAGCCGGTCGGCCGTTCCCAGGGTGCCCCCGGCCGCCTCGACCTCGGCGGCCATCAGCTCGACGGCGCCGGCCGGGTCGTCGACCACGGTGTTGATCTCCCCCGAGGCGGCGTAGCGCTTGAAGGGGGCCAGCAGCTCCGACAGGGGTTTGCCCGTCACGCTCAGCAGCTCGAGGACGAGCATGGCGGCGATGATGCCGGAGTCGGCCCGGTAGTTGTCCCGGAAGTAGTAGTGCCCGGAGTGCTCGCCTCCGAAGACGGCGCCGGTCTCGGCCATGACCTGCTTGATGAAGCTGTGGCCGACCTTGGTGCGCACCCCGACCCCGCCCTTCTCGGCGATGACCTCGGGCACGACCCGGCTGCAGATGCAGTTGTAGAGAACGGTGGAGCCAGGGTGCTTGTCGAGCATCGACGCGGCCACCAGCGCCGTGGTCAGCGACCCCGACACCGGCGCCGCGTGTTCGTCGACCAGGAAGACCCGGTCGGCGTCGCCGTCGAAGGCCAGGCCCACGTCAGCCCCGGACGACAGCACGAGCGCCTGCAGGTCGACCAGGTTCTCGGGCTGGATGGGGTCGGCCGGGTGGTTCGGGAAGTTGCCGTCGAGCTCGGGGAAGAGGATCTCCACGTCGAAGGGCAGCCCCTCGAAGACCTTGGGGGCCACGAGGCCCCCCATGCCGTTGGCCGTGTCGGCCGCGACCTTCAGCGGGCGCAGCACCGAAGTGTCCACAAAGGACCGGACGTGGTCGGCGTAGGCGTCGATCACCGACCGGTGCTCGAGGGCGCCCAGGACGGCCGGGTCGGGCTCGGGTGGGCCATCCGCGGCCCAGGCGTCGAGGAGTTGCTCGGTGATGGCCTGGATCTCGGCGAGGCCGGTGTCGCGGCCGATCGGCCGGGCCCCGGCCTGGCACAGCTTCAGGCCGTTGTACTTGGCCGGGTTGTGCGAGGCCGTGAACATGGCCCCGGGTGCGTCGAGGCTGCCGGCCGCGTAGTAGAGGAGGTCGGTGGAGGCGAGGCCCAGGTCGACGACGGTGGCACCCTCGGACCGGGCTCCGAGGGCGAACGACTCGGACAGCTCGACCCCCGACTCGCGCATGTCGCGCGCGACCAGGATCGTCGGCGCACCGGTGAACCGGGCGACGGCTACCCCGATGGCTCGGAATTGGAGGGCGTTGAGGTCATCGGGGACGACGCCCCGGATGTCGTACGCCTTGAACACGTGGGAGAGGGAGGCCATGGCCGGCCCATCCTAGGCCAGGCCCCCGTGGCAGGATCTGAGGATGACAGGATCCGCCCCGTCGGGCCGAAGGGGCGGATCCGCCGGGCTCGTCGGCGTGGCCGGAGCCCTGACCGCCGTGGTGCTCGCCCTGGTGGCGGCGGTAGCTGTCGTCGCCCCCGACGCCTCGGCCGTACCGGCACGTTCCGCCCGTGGCGCCGCTCCGCATGTCACCACCAGTACCCACCTGATCGTCGCCTCGGCCACCGACCCGGCCACCGGGGGCTACTGGCTGACAGCCACCGACGGCGGCGTGTTCTCGTTCGGCGCTCCGTTCGAGGGCTCGGCCGGGGCCCTCCCCCTGCGGTCACCGGTCGTCGGGATGGCCCCCACCGCCGGCGGCCTCGGCTACCGCCTGGTGGCGGCCGACGGTGGCGTCTTCGCCTACGGCGACGCCGCCTTCCTCGGGTCGATGGGCGGGCTGCCCCTCAACCGGCCGGTGGTCGGCATGGCCGCCACTCCGGACGGAGCGGGCTACTGGTTGGTCGCCTCCGACGGCGGGATCTTCGCCTACGGCAACGCACCGTTCCTCGGCTCCATGGGCGGCAGGTCCCTCAACCGTCCCATCGTGGGCATGGCCACCACACCGGACGGTCTGGGGTACTGGCTGGTCGCCTCCGACGGAGGCATCTTCGCCTACGGCGATGCCCGGTTCCAGGGGTCGACCGGCAACCTCGTCCTGACGTCGCCGGTGGTCGGCATGGCCCCGGACAGCCCGTCAGGCGGCTACCGACTGGTGGCGGCCGACGGCGGGGTGTTCTGCTTCGGCGCCCCGTTCTCCGGGTCGGCGGTGGGCCTGCTGCAGCGGGCCGCCGTCTCGGTCGACGGGTGGGCGAGCGGCTACCGGGTCGTGTCGGCCGACGGATCGGTCTACGCCTTCGGGGGCGCCCCGTTCCTCGGCTCGGTCAGCGTGCCCCCGCTGGTGGGCGAGGTCGTCACCATCGACCCGGGTCACGACGGGGGGAACGGGTCCGACCCCGGGTTCATCAACCGGCCGATCGACGGTGGCGGCTTCATCGAGGCGTGCGACACGGCCGGCACCGACGATGTCAACGGGTACCCCGAGCACGCGTTCAACTTCGACGTGGCCGTCCGACTTGCCGCCGCCCTCGACGCCGGCGGGGCCACGGTGGTCCTCACCCACTACAACGACACGGGGGTCGGCCCCTGCGTCAACACGCGGGCGGCCATCGGCAATGCCGCCCGGTCGGACGCCGCCGTGTCCATCCACGGTGACGGGGGGCCGCCGGGCGGCAGCGGGTTCGCTGTCGACGTGCCCGTGCCCGTGGTAAGCGCCATCAGCGACAATCGGGCCATCGTGGCTCCGTCCGGCGTGCTGGGCACCGACGTCCGCGACCGCTTCCTGGCCGACACGGGCCTGCACGTCTCGGACTACGCCGGCGTCGACGGGATCGTCCCCCGCTCCGACCTCGGCGGCCTCGACCTGTCGACGGTCCCCAAGGTCCTGATCGAATGCGGGAACATGCAGAACCCGGGCAACGCCTCGATCATGGAGGACGCCGGGTGGCGGCAGCGGGCAGCCCTCGGCCTGGCCGACGGCATCACCGCCTTCCTGGTCCAGCGCGAGGTGCCCTGACCGGACTCCCGCCCGTCCCGGCTACCGGCGGCTGGAGTCACCCCGTCGCGACTACTCGTCGTCCTCGCCCGGGCTCCCGCTCGACAGCAGTCCCATGACGTCGCCCGACATGGCGTCGCACAGCGCGGCCAGCAGCCCCATGCGGGCCGCCAGGCTGTCAGCCACCAGTAGGCGCTGCTGATCGAGCGAGACCAGCGGGGCCATGTCGCACAGCTGCCAGCCGATCTCCTCCTGGTCGCCCGAGATCCGCAGGCTGTGGGGCAGGGCCGGCACGTCACCGAGCTCGGACAGCAGCGACCGAAGGCGGCGCAACGACCCCTCGGCGCCGGCCAGCACGTCGCCGGAGCAGGTGCAGGACCGGTCCGGCAGGTCCTCGACCAGCGCCCGGGGATAGGGGTCGTCGGCCAGCCACTTCTCGACCCGCACCCGTCGCACGCCCGTCGCCACCACCAGCATCCGGCCGTCTTCGAGCTCGGCCACGTTGGCGATCCGGGCCACCGTGCCCACGTCGACCCGCTCGTCACCGCCGCCCACCTCGGAGCCCCGGGTGATGAGGACCACGCCGAACTCGCCGTCGGCATCGAGACAGCGGGTCATGAGCGCGCGGTAGCGCTCCTCGAACACGTGGAGGGGCAAGCCCGCCTCCGGAAACAGGACCGACGACAGCGGGAACATCCCGAGGAGGTAGGTCACCGGCTCACCCCGTCGCCCGGATTCACCGTGTGGCTCCGGCGGCCCGCCGGGCCCGGCCCTCCCGACCGGCCCTCCGGCCGAGCACGCCCAGGACGATGACCGCCGCCAACGAGCCGACGGTGATCAGCTGGCCCAGGTAGTCGGCCGGCACGCTGCCGTAGGTGAGGGTGACGTCGTGGCTGGTCGGGACCACCACCATCAGGTTCGGTGCCACCCGCCACGGGCCGTCGGCCCCGGTGGCGTGCCAGTTCGGGAAGTACGAGATGCGGACCTCCACCGGGGTGCCCACCCGGTCCACGTGGAACGAGACACCCTGGTCGGTCCGGTGCACGTTCGACACCGTGGTGGGCGGCTCACGCACAGTCGCCACCGAGGTCGACCCGACCGGCACCCGGGCCCACGAGTCCGGCCCGTCGGCCGCCGGCACCACAGCCCAGCGGGACGGGTGGTCGTACCAGTCGACGGCCGGCGTCAGCCAGCTGGACTGGCCCGCCGCCACGCCCTTCCACACCACCGGTCGGTTGGTGAGCGGCACCACCAACGAGGAGTCGGCGATCCGGTAGACCTTCCACGTCGTGTCCAGGCTCTGGGCGTTGTACGTGGTGCTCCACGGCCCGCTGGTGCCGACCAGGGTGGCACTCGGATCGGCGTCCGCCGCCCGCTGGACGGTCGCCGACGAGGTCAGCAGGTACTGGACGCCCAGCAGCTGGAGGTGGCGGATCCCGAGGGGGACGTCGAGGCCTCCGTAGGGGAGGCCGACCACCGCGCTCGACGGGTTGGGCGACAGCTCGTTCTGGTTGATGAAGTGGAACGGCGTCGTCGACGCCGACTCGAACAGCAGGCCCTCCATCGAGTCGATGCAGCCGTTCGTGAAGTACGGCAGGAGCATGAGCGACTCGGTGGTGCCGAACCGGTTGAGGCTCGGGTCGTACTCCCACATGGCCCGCCCGCAGCCGTGGGCGGCCCCGACCGAGGACATCATCCGCACCACAGCCTGGAACTCCGGATAGTCGGCCTTGCGCTCGTAGCCCGAGTAGTTCCAGGCCGCCCAGGCGCTCGGCTGGTTGGCACCCACCGTCACCCCGACCTTGGACAGCGTCGAGGTCGGCAGGGCCAGTGGGGGGACCACGACCAGGCACACGGCAACGAGGGCCACCAGCGGCCCGACCACGGCCCCGGCGGCCACCGCCACCGGAACGGGGCGACGGAAGCGGGTGATCCGCATGCCCGGTGCCCAGGCGAGCTGGTCCACCGTCCCGAGGCGGGCCCGCACCGACCGGGCCCAGACGTTCAGACGGCGCCGGCGCCACCAGCGGGCCACCAGGCCGACCACCTCGGCCAGGGCGTACCCGGCCAGCAGGTAGAGGCAGAGGAACCACAGCGGCAGGAACCGCACGTTGTAGAGCTTGGATGCCGGGTCCACGATCATGGCCATGGCCGACAGGGCCGCCATGACCACCAGGAAGAGCGCCACCCGGCTCCTCCGGACCACCATCACCGCCACCGCCACGACGTCGGCGGCCAGCACCCAGCGGGCCGACCCCGGGAACAACAGGTGGGGGTAGCCGAAGACCTTTGTGTACCCCATGTTGGTCGTGTAGTCCTGTTCAGCGTAGAACGGCAGGAGCCACCAGGCGGTCAGACCGACCCCGAGCAGACCCGCTACCGCCGACCATTCCAGGCGGCGCCACCACCGCCGGCCGGCCGCCGAGGCCCGGACACCCCGGGCCAGCGCCCGGGTCAGGTCAGCGTCGAGCACGAGCCAGACGACGGCCCCTGCCACCGCGAACATGGCCGGGATCAGGTGGCACAGCAGCGTGGCCGCGAACAGGGCGGCGGCCAGCGCCCGGTGGCGACCGGTCCGCAGTCCGGCGGCCACCACGCCCAGGAACAGCAGGGAGATCGAGAGGCTGAGGGAGAAGGAGAATTCGCCGGCCAGGGTGGAGAGCAGGTTGCCCCCGTAGATGGAGAAGCTGGGCTCGAACAGGAATGGGAGCGTGGCGGCGGCCAGACAGCCCGGGCCCGGGTCCCGCAGGCCGGCCAAGCGGCCGAAGGCCCAGGCGGACAGGGGCAGGAGCAGGCTTCCGAGGACGGTCACCAGCTTGAAGGCCACGTCGTAGGAGAAGACGCCGTTCAGCACCACGGTCAGGAGCCCGGGGAGCGGGAAGTAGAAGGTGTAGACGGGGAACCCGTCGTACCAGCCCGGGTCCCAGCCGGTCAGCTGTCCGTGGGTGAGCAGGTGGGACTTCAAGAAGGCAGGCAGAGCGACGTGGGCCCCGGTGTCGCCGCCGGCCGTCGTGGTGCCGAGGAACAGCAGATTCGGGTGCATCTGGGTCAGCACCACCACCATCACACCTACGACGGCCACCGCGTTCGACCAGGCCGGCCACGCCGTCCGCCGGGTCATCCGGGCCCACCTCGGGGTCGACCGGCGGGCCAGGACCGGCGCAGCAATCCCGGCTGGCACCTCGGCCCCGGGTGCATCGACCACCGCGGTCGCCCCTTCGGGCGGTCCGTACTCCCCCGGCGTCACGTCAGGCCAGTCCCCGGGCGCCGACCAGCGCCGGCACCACCACCGCCGACAGGGCCAGGGCGTTGAACGAGGCGTGGGCGACGATGCTCATGCCGAGGCGTCCGGTCCGGTACGACACGATCCCGAGGACCACCCCGAAGACGGCCAGGCCGAGCAGCTGGAGCGACTCGGCGTGGGCCAGGGCGAACAAGGTCCCGCTGACCACGATGGCGAGCGACGGGCCCACCCAGCCGCCCCACCGGCCGAACAGCCGGGCCAGGGCCCGCAACAGCACACCCCGGAAGAACAGCTCCTCGAAGAATGGTGCGCCGGCCACCGTGGCCACAACGATCAGCGCATACCCGAGTCCGTGGGCGCCGCCCGTAAGGCGTTGGGCCGGTGCGGCAAACCGCTGGTGGAAGTCGTGCACGTGGGGGGCGATGGGCACGTAGACGAGCGCCACCA
>DATCCR010000158.1:0-2348 GCA_036511155.1 Acidimicrobiales bacterium | reverse complement strand
CGCCACAGCACCGCAACGACGACCGCCAGGCCGACCAGGAGGAGGAGCCCCACGAAGGCGGCGGTGCGCACCATCCAGTAGGCGGCCCCGACCACCGCGTCGCCCGACTGGCCGGCGATGCTGACGGCGAAGGCGTTGGCCCGGGACGCTCCCTCGGCCGTGCCCACCGAGAACACATAGGCACCGTGCACCGGGTGGGAGTCGGCCGAGATCACCCGCCAGGCCACCACGTAGGTGCCGTCGTGAAGGTCTGCCTGCAGCGCCACGGCCACCGCATGGGTGTCGGCCGCCGGGTGGTGTGCCGCCCCGGCGTCGACCCTGGCTCCGCCCGGCCCGATCACCCGCAAGGACCCGAAGTCGATCTCGACAGGCTCGCCGAAGTGGAGGACCACCTGGGTCGGCGGGACGAGGAGGACGGCGGACCGGTTCGGGTCGGTCGACTCCATCTGGGCGTGGGCGCTGGCCACGCCGGGGGTGGCGGCCAGCAGGAGCACCAGCAGACCGAGCGCGAGGAAGGGACGCCGCAGCCGGGTCATCCCCAGGAACCTACGACCCTGGTGGGTCGGGGACCAACCATGGGCACGGACGGCGTCGCCACCGGTCGACGACCCACTTCCGATCCGATGGCCACACCGGCCGCGGCGGGGTAGACCTGTGGGATGACGGATGCCGAAGCGGCTGCAACCGATGTCTCGGCTCCGCCTGCGCACGACCTGACGACGTTTCTCACCCCCACGCCCACCAAGCCCATCAGCCGGGACCAGTGCATGGTGGCCGTCGCCCTCGCCGACCAACTCGGTGCAGCCCTGGCCACCCAGCACGGAGGGCCGGCCTGATCCGGGGACGCGACCTCGGCGCCATCCCCTGCCGGCCCGCTCAGCCCCCGAGCCACAGGTGGGCGGGGAAGAACACGCCCTCGTTGTACGCATACCCGGGCTGTCCACCCGGCAGGGTGAACCGCTCGATCCCTCCGACCCGGTGCGTGGCGGCGAACGGAAACACGTCCCGGCCGATCCAGGCGTAGGGCAGGTCGGTGGCCATCCGCTCGTTGACCGTCCGGTAGGCGGCGATCCGGGCCGAGCGGTCGGTCGTGGAGCGCCCGGTGAGCAGGGCGGCTTCGATGGCCGGGTCGGCGTTCCGGGCGAAGTTGAGTCCGATGGTCCCGACGGGCGCAACCGTCGTGCTGCTCAGCCACGGGTAGTTGAGGTCGGGGTTGACGGCTCCGAACTGGGCGGACGGCACGGCCTGGTAGTTGCCGGTAAGGAGGTCGACGATGGCGTCCGCCTGCTGGACGATCGAGATCGAGACCGACACCCCGGCCGCGCCCCACATCTGTTGGATGACCTGGACCAGCTGGGTGATCCGGGGGTCGGGGGTCGTGCTGATCTGGATGGTCGGCGTGCCGTGCTGCGCCGCGTACTGACGGACCAGCGCCGCAGCGCCGGACGGGTCGGGGGCCGGATAGCCCGTGTGGCTGTAGTACGGCGAGCCCTGAAGGAAGATGCCGTTGATCACCTGGATGGCGCCGTTGCCGAACACCTTCTGGACGGCCGCCTGGTCGGTCGCCTTGGCCAAGGCCCGGCGGATCCGAAGATCGTTCGTCGGCGCCTTGGCACAGTTCAGAAGCATGAAGCCCATCGTCGGTGAACCCACCACGGGGGACGTCTGGACGAGCGCCTGGTACCCGGGCGCGCTGTGGAAGTGCTGATACGTCAGTGGATCGAGGGAGACGATGGCGTCCACTGATCCGGTCCGCAGCGAGTCTTCGCGCTGGGTGGTGTCGGCGATGGGGCGGAAGGTGACCTGGTCGAGGTACGGGAGGCCCGCCTGCCAGTAGTGGGGGTTGCGGGTGGCGGTGAAGTGACCGTTGGGCTGCCACGCCGAGTACACGAACGGACCCGTTCCGATCGGAGTCACCGGGGAGCCCGGCGAGGTGGCGGTCTGGTCAAGGGTGGCCTGGGCCACGACGTACCCGGCCTGGGTGGTGAGCCCGGCCGGGAACCCGGTGGCCGGGCCCTTGAGGGAGAAGACGACGGTGGACGCGTCCGGCGTGGTCACCGAGGTGATGCCGGCGACGGCGCCCTTGGTGAGCGACGAGGCGCGAAGTGCCTCGAAGTTGGCCTTGACCACGGCCGCGGTCAGCGGGGTCCCGTCGTGGAAGACGACGTCGGACCGGAGCACCAGCGTCCACCGGTCGAATGCGGCGTTGGGGGTCAGGGACTCGGCCAGATAGGGCTGGACGGACCCGTCGACCGCCACCGCCATGAGCGGGTCGTAGACGGTGTTGGCGTAGAGCAGCCCGTTGGTGTCCCATCGATTCTGCGACGGCGAGAAGCCGTCGATCTCGG
>DATCCR010000157.1:0-4046 GCA_036511155.1 Acidimicrobiales bacterium | reverse complement strand
CCGCCACGCGGCTGCCGTCGAGGTGATCCGCGTGGCGTGCGAGGCGCACATGGACGCCATCACACGGGCCCGTAAGGCCGACCTCAACATGGGCCTCCGGGGCCTGTCGGTGTCGCGCCTGCCGATGGAGGAGGGGACGCTCACGGCGGCCAGCGTGCGGTGGGCCTACGAGGAGTTCGCCGTGCGGTGGGACTTCGTGTTCGAACAGACCTTCGCCGTCATCGGGATCCGGATGCGCCCCGGCCTCACCGTCCGTCAGTTGTCGATGCTCGCCATCTCGCTGACCGAAGGTTTCACCATCTGGGACCGGGTCGACCCGACCATGACCCGTCACATCCTCCGGCCGACCGGACCCGACGGTGAGAAGCGGGAGTGGACGATCTTCTCCCTCGGCCTCGAGGCGCTGGTGTGGCAGTTCGCCGAGCTGCACGACGGGCCGCACGCGGGTGTGGCCCAGAAGTAGGAGTCGTACTCGCGGGACACCCCGAGTAGCCGCCGCTACCCGGGATCCCGCACGATCCGCCACCCACGCCTTCAGTATGGTGCGGCACGGTCGGGTTGGCAACCAGAGGTTGCCTGGAGCGGTCGGTGGGCGCGGCCGGCGCCAGGTCAGAAGTGGGCGTTCGTGCCCGTGACCAGGCTCAGAGCACCTTTCTTGGCGCTCTGGCAGTACCGCACCGCCATCCCGTCCCCGGGCGTGGTGACGGTCGAGGTCCCGCCGGTGACCGTGCCGGTCACGTCATGCTCGACAGCGCCCTTGTTGCAGGCGCCCTGACCCGGTGACGTCGCAGCCACGGTGACGACGGTGGTGTGGCCGCTCGACGCCCACGTCAGCGTGCCCCCGGACGAGAGCAGGCCGCCGGGTGCGGTGGCCGACTTGTCGGTCTTGGAGGACGGCGTGCACGCCTTCAGGGTGAGGGTGCCCGTCACCGACCCGGTCAGTTTGGCGCAGGTGATCCCGACCGGCGCGGGTCCGACGGTCAGTGCCGCGCTGTTCGACGTGGCCGAGCCGGCGACATTGGTGAACACAGCCCGGAAGAGGGCCCCGGAGTCGCCCGGCGCCGCGGTGCCCGACAGCGTGGTGCCCGTCGCTCCCGTGATGTCGGCCCAAGTCGCCCCGGCGTCGTTCGAGCGCTGCCACCGGACCGTGGGCGCGGGGGAACCCGAAGCGGCGGCCGTGAACGAGTACGTGCTCCCGACGGTCGTGGCCGTCGCCCCCGGATGGGTGGTCACGGCCGGTGCCGTGGTGGTGTCGTTGAGCTGGAAGGCGACGTTGTAGGCGCCCAGGTACGACTGGAGGCGGCCGCGCACCCAGTCGACGGCCTGGGTGCCGGTGCAGCACCCCGGGCTCGAACTCTGGGCCCACTCGAAGCTGCCGCCGACAGCGGTCACGGTGACGCGGTAGGCGTGGGTGGCCAGCACCTGGATCGTGGGGATGTCGAGCGAGTACTGGGTCAGGCCGCCGGCGGCCGGCGTCTGGGTCACCGAGGCGAGCGGGACCACCGACAGGCTGGCCAGGGTGCCGTCGACCGCCGGTCCGTTCGGGAGGATGGCCGTCGACCCCGGAGCCGGCCACACGCCGTCCATGATCGAGACCATGAAGCCGGTCTGGCCCGCGCCGGTGCCCCACCACGTGACGTTGCCCACCGGCGAGTCGGCCTGCACCTGAACGGCCTGGGAGAACATCGTCGAGTCGGCGTCGCTGCCCTGCTGGTTGTCGAGCTGGGTCAACAAGGTGGGGTCGGCCGTCGGGGTGAACGCCATGCTCGACTCCATGCTGAGGCTGCCGTTGGTGGGTGCCACGTAGACCGCCGTGGCGGCCGCCGCCCGAGATGCCGACACGGGTAGGGCCATCAATGCGGCGACTGCCACCGCTCCGACCAGTGTCATCTTCTTCATGGGTTCCCCCGTGTCCGGACCGCGCTCGGGCGGTGCTCCTCCGCCACGTTCTACGGGCTCTTCCTGACGGGCACATGAACACCGGCCGGCCCGTGGGGACGGGGCGGGCGGTCCGTGGCCGGCTCAGCCGTGCACGAGCGACGGGCGGGCCACGCTGAACAGCACGAGGCAGCCGAGCACCGTCACCAGGGTCCACGTCCAGGCCGCCCGGGGGGCCGAGCGCAGCGTCGTGGTGACCACCATGGCCGCAGCGCCGAGACAGAGCGCCAGCAGTACGGTCCGAGCGACCGCCGATCCGCCGCCCAGGGTCCAGATGGCGACGGCGCAGGCGGACAGCAGCAGGACCCCGGTGAGCAGACAGGCGGTGGCGCCCATCCGCTGGGGCAGGCCGGCGATACCGGAGCGGGCGTCGTCCTCCCGGTCGGCCAGGGTGTTGATGAAGTGGGCGCCGATGCCGAGCAGGGCGGTGGCCCCCATGAGCGCCGGCCTCGGCCACGGGTGGCCGGGCAGCCCCAGGGTCACGAATGCCGGCAGCAGTCCGAAGGAGACGGCGTAGGGGAGAGGGCTCAGCACGGTCGCCTTGACGCCGGCGTTGTACTCCCAGGCCGAGCCCACCGCCACCAGGTGGACGAGCGCGGCCCGCCATCCGGACAGGAACGACAGCGGCACGCAGCCGGCCAGTGCGGTCAACGCGGCCGCCCGCACGGTGGCGACGCCGACGGCCCCGGACACGATCGGCTTGTCCGTGCGGCCGTTTGCCGTGTCGCGGGCGGCGTCGAACCAGTCGTTGCTCCACCCTGTCGACAGTTGGCCGGCCAGGACGGCGACGGCCACCGCCGCGCATCCCCAGGCGCTGCGTCCCGACAGCAAGGCCAGGGCGGTGGTGACCGCGGTGACGGCCAACGTGGGCTGGAAGTGGCACGCCCGGACCAGGCCGACGAGTGACCCCCGCGGGGTGGTCGCCGGGGTCGTGTGATCGGGAGGCACGGGCCACCCTATGCCCGGGGGCCCGGCGCCGGCCCGGTGCGGCCCGAGCGGCACCGACTCAGATGGAGAGCGGGTGCCCCGGGGCGAGCGACACCGCTCCGCTCGGTTTGAGGCACACGTCGACCACCACCGGGTCGCCGACCTGGGTCGTGGTCCCCGCCTTGTTCCGTGTGTGCTCCCGTCGTGTGTGCATCCCGGTCCCCCTCCGGCGTGCTGCCACACCCACCTACGGACTGCCACGGACCACCCCGGCCGTCGACGTTCCCCGTCTGAGCCCCACGCAGCGTGGTGGGCCCGGTCCCCGTCGACCGGGCCGTCCGGGCGGACGGCGTGACCCGATGCCGTCTACCGTTGGCGTCACGGACACCGGTCCGACCCCCGGGGGGGGAGAGCGGAGGAGCACGACATGCTCGACGTGGTCATCAAGGGCGGCACCGTGGTCGACGGGACGGGCGGGGACCGGTTCACCGCCGACATCGGCATCCGCGACGGCCGGATCGTGGATGTCGGCTCGGTCACCGAGGCCGCCACCGACACGATCGAGGCCGACGGGGCCCTCGTGACCCCGGGCTGGGTCGACGTCCACACCCACTACGACGGCCAGGTCACCTGGGACGACGTGCTCGAGCCGTCCGCCTCCAACGGGGTCACCACCCTGGTCATGGGCAACTGCGGGGTCGGGTTCGCCCCGGTGCGCCCCACCGACCACGACGCTCTGATCGACCTGATGGAGGGCGTGGAGGACATTCCCGGCTCCGCGCTCAGCGTGGGCATGCCCTGGGGGAAGTGGGAGACCTTCGGCGAGTACCTCGACCTGCTCGACGGCGGCCGCTACGCCATCGACGTCGCCGCCCAGATCGCCCACGGCGCCGTGCGCTTCTACGTGATGGGGGAGCGGGGCGCGGCCAACGAGGACGCCACGGCCGAGGACATCGCCGCCATGTCGGCCATCGTCGGCGAGGCCATGGCCGCCGGCGCCGTCGGCTTCACCACGTCACGCACCATCGGCCACAAGGCCAAGTCGGGGCGCCCGGTGCCCGGAACCTACGCCCCCGAGGACGAGGTCCTGGCCTTCGCCCGGGCCATGGGCAGCTCGGGCCACGGCGTGTTCGAGGCCATCGTGGCCGGGACCATCGGGACGCTGGACCGACTCGGCGGCG
>DATCCR010000156.1:0-3383 GCA_036511155.1 Acidimicrobiales bacterium | reverse complement strand
GCGAGCCCACGGCCGAGGACGCCACCACTCCTGACCTGTCCCGCAACGAACGGCTGATCGTGGCACCGCTGATCGTCCTCATCGTGCTGCTCGGGGTGTTCCCGAAGCCGGTCCTCGACCGGATCACTCCGTCGGTCAACGAGCTGGTGATCCACGTCGACCAGGTCACCCGCACCCCGATCCCGGCCGAGCTGCGCGACCACCCGGTGGCCGCCGTCCGCACCCCGGGCTCGGCCGCACCGAGCCGGAACAGCGCCTCGGGAGGCTCCAAGTGACGACCCTGATCGCCACCTCGGCGGCCCCCACCATCCACGTGCCCCACGTCGACTACCTGAGCATCCTGCCCATGCTGATCATGCTTGGCGGGGCGTTGGCCCTGATGCTGGTGTCGTCGCTGCTGCGGCGGGTCATGAATGCACGGGCCGGCACCGTCGTGGCCGTCGTGGTGTCGCTGGCCGCGCTGGTGGCCGCGCTGTTCCAGTGGGACCACGTGATGACCCACGGCCCGTCGGTGACAATCGCCGGCGCCATCGCCTACGACGGCTTCGACGTGTTCATCCAGATCGCCGTGTCGATCGCCATGCTCCTGACCGCGCTGGTGGGCGACGGCTACATGGAGCGGGAGGGCATCGACGGCCCCGAGTTCCACGTCCTGGCCATGGTGTCGGCCTCGGGGGCCATGATGATGGGGGCGGCCAACGACCTGATCGTGGTCTTCCTCGGCCTGGAGATCCTGTCCATCGCCCTGTACGTGCTGGCCGCCTTCAACCACCGGCGGGCCGAGTCGGGCGAGGCGGCCCTCAAGTACTTCGTGCTCGGCGGGTTCTCCTCCGCGGTGTTCGTCTACGGCATCGCCCTCACCTACGGCGCGACGGGTACGACCAACCTTCCCCAGGTCGCCGACTACCTGTCCCGTAACGTGATCGTCCACAACGGCGTCCTGCTGGCCGGGCTGGCCCTGCTGCTGGTCGGCTTCGGCTTCAAGATCGCCGCCGTGCCGTTCCACATGTGGTCGCCCGACGTCTACGAGGGCTCGCCCTCACCGGTGGCCGGGTTCATGGCCGCGGTGGCCAAGGCCGGTGCGTTCGCCGCCCTGCTGCGGGTGTTCGTGACCTCGTTCCCGACCGTGCGGGCCGACTGGCAGCCCATCATCTGGGTGCTGGCCTGCCTGAGCCTGGTGCTCGGTGCAGTGGTGGCCCTCACCCAGCGCGACGTGAAGCGGATGATGGCCTACTCGTCGATCAATCACGTCGGCTTCATCCTCCTCGGCGTCGAGGCGTGCAGTGCCCGGGGCGTGTCGGCCTCCCTGTACTACGTGTTCACCTACCTCTTCCTGGTCATCGGCTCCTTCGCCGTGATCACCGTGGTGGCCGGACCGGGCGACACCCGCTCGTCGATCACCGACTACCGGGGTCTGGCCAAGCGCCAGCCGCTCCTGGCCCTGGCCTTCGCCGTGCTCCTCCTCGGGCAGGCCGGCGCGCCGTTCACCACCGGGTTCCTGGCCAAGCTGGGCGTCATCGAGGCCTCGGTGGCCGACCAGGGCTACTCCCTGGCCGTGATCGCCATGCTGTCCGGAGCGGTCGCCGCCTTCTTCTACCTCCGCCTGGCCGTGACCATGTTCTCGCCGGTCGGCCCGGTCGGCGACGTGGCCGAAGGCGACACGCCCCTGCTGGACGTCCCGGCTGTCGCCCCGACCGTCGACTCGTCGGGATCCGACCAGCCGGCGAGCATCCAGGTGCTGACCGACGACGAGCCCGAGGCCGAGGTCGAAGCCCGCGGGCCGGTCCCCGTCCCGGCGCTGACTGCGGCGGCCATCGGGATCTGCGTGGCATTCACGGTGGTGTTCGGGGTGGTGCCCGGGCCCATCATCAACTTCGCCCACCAGGCCACCCTGCTGCTCCTGCACTGAACCGGACAGGGGACCGCCTGAGTCCCCGTCCCGGCCGCGCCATCCCGGCACCGATCGGCGACCAGCGGTACTGTCGAGCCCGGCGAACCCGATCCGGAGGAGCACGGCATGGCACAGCCCACAGAGCGGGCCGGCAGCCCGGCAGCCCGCAAGCGCGACAACCGGGAGATCGCCCGTCTGGTGGTCTTCGGGATCGGCCTCGTCCTGCTGATCGCCTTCGTGATCGGGAACTCGAACCCCGTCAAGGTGAACTTCGTCTTCTTCCACACGCGGACCAGCCTGGTCTGGGTCATCCTGCTGTCCGCCGTCCTCGGCCTCCTGGTCGACCGGCTGATCATCGCCCTCGGCAAGCGGCGCAAGAAGCAGAAGCAGTAGGCCGGCCCGGCCCGGCCCGGCCCGGGGTCGCCGGTGGTCGGCGCACGGGACGGGTGCGATGATGGTCCCATGACCCAGCAGACCCCCGAGGAACGTGCCGCCCACGGACGCCAGGCGCGTGAGGTCGTCCCGCGGTCGCGTCACGGCGAGTGGGCACCGCCGTCCGACCGCACCGACCCGCTGGACATCCTGGCCCTCCAGGCCACCACCCGGGTGCCCGACCTGGTCCCCATCCGGTACGGGCGGATGGCCGCGTCGCCGTTCGCCTTCTACCGCGGGGCGGCCGCCGTGATGGCTGCCGACCTGGCCCACGACGTCCACTCCCACCTCGACGTCCAGTTGTGCGGCGACGCGCACCTGGTGAACTTCGGCGGCTTCGCCTCGCCCGAGCGGGACATGATCTTCGACGTCAACGACTTCGACGAGACGATCCCCGGGCCCTTCGAATGGGACCTCAAGCGCCTGGCGGCCAGTATCGAGGTGGCGGCCCGAAGCCGGGGGTTCGACGAGCCGCTGTGCAAGAAGCTGGTCGGCCTGTCGTCCAAGGGGTACCGCGAGGCGATCCGGGAGTTCGGGGGGATGCGGAACCTCGACGTCTGGTACCTGCGGCTCGACGCCGACACCCTCATCTCCCGGTGGGGGTCCGAAGCCGGTTCCAAGATGATCGAGGGATTCCAGTCCCGGGTGCAGAAGGCCCGGGGCAAGGACCACCTGCGGGCCGTGGCCAAGCTGACCGAGCAGGTCGACGGGAAGCTGCGCTTCCGGGCCGATCCGCCCCTCCTGACCCCGGTGGACCAGTTGGTCGACGCCGACAGCGCAGCGGACACGATCCAGAATCTGGTTCAGGCACTCGGCGAGTACCGGGTGACGCTGGCCGGCGACCGCCAGCACCTACTCAACCGCTACCAATTCGTCGACCTGGCCCGCAAGGTCGTCGGGGTCGGGTCGGTCGGGACACGGTGCTGGGTCGGCCTGTTCATCGGCCGGGACCACGGCGATCCCCTGGTCCTCCAAGTGAAGGAGGCCGAGCACTCGGTGGCTGAACCCTTCCTCCAGCCGAGCGAGTACGCGAACATGGGACAGCGGGTCGTCGAAGGTC
>DATCCR010000155.1:0-9502 GCA_036511155.1 Acidimicrobiales bacterium | reverse complement strand
GGGCTCGATGTCTACTCGCTGTGGGACTCGCTGCGCGAGATCATCGGGTGGCTCGAGGAGCACGCCCCGGACGCGGTGCCGGCCGCGCTGCAGGCGTGGCAGTGCTTCATCCCCTTCGGCGAGGACCCCCACCGGTACGCGTGGAGCACCCGGCTGGTACCCGAGTCGTGCGAGGCCGACGTGGTCACCCTCCTGGCCGAGGTGCGCCGCCGGGCGGGTGGCCAGCCCCGGGACGACGAGGAGGCGTTCGACGCCTGGCAGAATGCTGAGGTCGCCGCCGACGCCGAGCGCTACTACCGGATCATGGTCCAGGGCGACCGCGAGTCGTGGAACATCCGGGACCACCACATGGTGGACACCGTCGACCGGCTCACCCGACACCTCGGGGGCCGCTCGAAGGGACTGCTGTGGGAACACAACACCCACGTCGGCGACGCCCGGGCCACCGACATGGCTCGGGCCGGCCTGGTCAACGTCGGCCAGCTCATGCGCGAGCGCCACGGTAGCGAGGGGGTGTCCCTCGTCGGGTTTGCCGGCCACCGGGGGTCGGTGGTGGCCGCCGGGGGCTGGGGCGAGCCCGAAGCGGTCCTGCCGGTGCCGCCCGCCCGGGTGGGCAGCCATGAGGATCTCCTGCACCTGGCTCTCGGCGAGCCGGCCGTACTCGAGTTCGACGGCGGGCACACCGGACCATGGTCGTCGTCGTGGCTCGGCCACCGGGCCATCGGTGTCGTCTACCGGCAGGAGAACGAAGCCGGCAACTACGTCCCGACCCGCATCGGCGCCCGCTACGACGCCCTGCTGTGGCTGGAGGAGACGACCGCCCTCCGCCCGCTCCACCACGAGGGGCCGCCAGTGGAGCCGGAGCTCGAGACGGAACCCACCGGCTTCTGACCGGGGCGCTCCGCCGTGCTGGCTGCGCCCGTCAGCCCTTGGACTGGAACGACACCAGAGGCGACGCCGGCAGTTCGGCGGCCAGCGAACTCGCGCCCGTCCCCCGCCCGGCCACCGTGGCGTCGAGGAAGCGGGCCACGGCCCCGTCCAGTACCGGCGTCCACGGGGAGCCACCGGCGATGGGGGGCAGGTGGTCGGCGCCCACCAGCGAGAGGTAGGACACCGGGGCGTCGATCTGGCCGTAGACGGTCTGGCTGGACGAGTAGGGCACCACGGAGTCGGCCGTGCCCTGGACGAGCAGCAGGGGCACGTGGGAGGCCACCGGCGCCACCGTCATGGTGTCGGGCGCGTCGGCCACCACCGCTCCCACCCGTGGGTCCACGCTCCCCGGGCCGTAGCCCACCAGGAGGGCCACGTCGGCTCCGTCGGAGTGGCCGATCACCGCCACCCGCGACCCGTCGACCCGGGCAGAGGCGTCCTGCTCGAGCGAGGTGATGACGAACGAGACGTCGGCCGCCTCGTCGGGCAGGTGGGTTTCGTCGAGGGGGAAGCCCCGGGCGGGGTCCTCCAGCGGGAACGACGGGGCGGCCACCACGTAGCCGTCCGAGGCCAGAGCGGAGCAGAACCGCTGGAAGGCGAGGGGCCCGACGTTGTAGCCGTGGACGAACACCACGAGGGGGAACGGCCCGGCTCCCGCCGGCGTCCACACGTAGGTCGGCAGGTTGCGTTGTGCGGCCAGCACCTGCCGGCCGCTCACCACCGGCCGGGCGGCGTCGACCAGGGGGATGCCGGTCATGGTGACGGCCGTCCCCCTGGCCACCGTCGTGGGCGACGGGTTCCGGTCGGCCGGTGTCGGGGCCCCCGACGACGGTTCGTTCGAGGTCGAACACCCGGCCAGGCCGGCGCCGGTCGCCGCGGCCAACGCGATGACCGTGGCGAGTCCCGCCGCCCGCACCGTTCTGTCGGTACGCAGGCGCATCGTGCCAGTGTCGCACTCCCGGGCGCGCCGCGCCCGGGGCGTGGTGGTTCCCGACCGGCGTCCTGTGCGACCGGGCTACTTCCCGACCGAGACGGACGCGCCGGACGGCTGGCTGGCCGAGCTGTCCCCCACGGCGAACCGGTACGTGCCCGGCACCGTGGTCCACCTGTCGGCCCGGAACGTCTCGAGCTGCTCGTCGGGCACGGTGAGGCTCACCACCCGCGACACTCCGGGAGCCAGGGTGACGCTGGCGAACGCGGCCAGCTGCCCTGGCGGCTCGCCGGCCGCCTTCGGTTGGGTGACATAGACCTGGACCACGTCGGTCCCGACCCGACGGCCGGTGTTGGTGACCACCACCGACACCACGTAGCCACCGCCCTGGTGCACCACCGTGGCTCGGCGGTACGAGAACGACGTGTACGAGAGGCCGAAGCCGAATGGAAACAAGGGCCGCGTGCCGGTGGCGTGGTTGAACCGGTAGCCGACCCGCAGCCCCTCCGAGTAGTTGGAGGTGAGCCCGACCCCGGGCCACTGGGCCTTGGTGGGCACGGCCGACTTCGCCATGCTGGTCGGGAAGGTGACCGGCAGGTGACCCGACGGGTTGACGTCACCGGCCAGCACGGCGGCGATGGCCGCCCCGTCCTGCTCGCCCGGGTACCACGCCTCGACGACCGCCCCCACCTTCGACAGCCACGGCATCACCACCGGCCCACCGGTGTTGAGTACGACGACCGTACGGGGGTTGGCGGCCGCCACCGCGGCGATGAGGGCGTCCTGGTCGCCGGGTAGCGAGAGATTCGGCCGGTCGAAGGTCTCGGCGCTGTAGTCGGCGGCGAACACCACGGCCACGTCGGACGCTCTGGCTGCGGCCACGGCCTGGTCGATGGCGTCCCCCACGTAGGCCATCCCGAGGTCGAAGATGCTCGGGATGTCGAGGGAGGTGGCGTCGACCACAGGGGTCCACTGCAGCGACAGCCGGTAGTGGTGGCGTGCGGCCAGCACGATCGATCCCGACCAGGTCCCGGTGTCGTGGGTGACCACGTCGGTGGCGGCCGGATGCCCGTCGAGGGTGAGGGCGGCCGCGCCCGTGCCGGCCAGCGAGAACACGTAGCGGCCCGAGCGGGGCGGAGTGAGGGTCCCGGTCCAGGACACCGTGGAGCCCTTCCAGCTCGACGGTGTCTCGATGCTGGTGGCCCCTGCCGTGGTCGGGTCGAGGTCGGGCAGGCGCCCGCCCTCGGCCTCGTCGGTCGGGATCCTCTTCGCGTGCTCGGCCGGTGGGTTCGTCCGCACCCGGTCGTGGTCGGTGGCACCGGCGGACGGCGCCGGCTCGATGGCGGCCGCTGCCAGGGGGTCGACGGTGGTGATGACCTGCCCGGGGCCCGATGCCGGACCCACCGACAGGGTCAGTCCGTGGCCTCTGCCCGACGCCGGGGTGAGGAAACGAGTCGGGACCGACGGGAGATGCTTGGTGGTGGAGCCGCCCTCGGCGTACCGCACGGTCGTGCCCTGACCGAGCCTGGACCGCAGGGCATCCAGGGGCGTGGAGGTGAACGGGGGCACCACGTGGGAAGACCCGAACCCCTGGGTGACCGGCCGGGTGGAGGCGTCAGCACCGATGACGGCCACCGAGCCGACCTTCGCCGCGTTGACCGGCAGGAGGCCCGACCGGTCCTTCAGCAGGACTGCGGACCGCTCGGCAGCGGTCAGCGCGAATTCGGCGTGGCTCGCCGAGTCGACGGGCGTGCCCGGGGCCCCGGTGGTGGGCCGGCCGACCACGCCGTAGGCGAACATCTCGGTCAGGACTCGTTCGACGTCGGCGTCCACCGTGGCGACCGACAGCCGGTGGGCGGCGATCAGGTCGGTGAGCCACTCGACCGACGAGGGCTTCAGCTGCTGGACGCCGGATCCCAGGGCCAGCGGCTGGTCGTGCACCGCCCCGAGGTCCGAGCGCACGAATCCGGCGAAGCCCCATTGCTGGAGTACGAGGCCGAGTGCGGGGTCCTGGCACTGGAAGTTCCCGTCCAGTCGGGGGTAGGCGCACATCAGGGTGGCGACGTGGCCCTGGGTGACGGCGGCCTTGAAGGGAGGCAGGTAGAGCTCCTGGAGGGCCCGGGTCGGCACCACGGCGTCCAGGGCCCCCCGATTGGTCTCCTGGCTGTAGGCCACGAGGTGCTTGGCGTCGGCCATCACCCCGCGGGCCTGCATCCCCCGGATGTCGGCCAGGCCGAGCTGCGTGGTCAGCAGCGGGTCTTCGCCGTAGGACTCGTCAGCCCGGCCGCTCGTCGGCACCCGGTCGATGTTGAGGTTCGGACCCTGGCTGACGTCGATGCCCTGCCCGCGGGCCTCGGCCCCCAGGACCTCGCCGTACTGCTCGGCCAGCGACGTGTCGAAGGTGGCCCCGATGGCCAACGGCACGGGGAGCTGGGAGACCCCGGTGTCGCCGAACGCCAGCCCCCACGGGCCGTCCGACAGGGTGAGCGACGGGATGCAGAGGCGAGCCACCCCGGCGTTCACGTTCTCGTAGTCCCCCGAGGTGTTCAACACGATCTCGCCCAGCTTTTCGGGCAGGGTCATGCGCCCGGTCACCTGTTCGGCCAGCATCGCCGGGGAGTCGCCGGCCGCCATGGCCGCGGCCAGCCACGGGCAGGTGGACGTCGGGATCGAGGGCGTGGGGAGCCCGGTGGCCGCTCCCGCGGTCGGCCCGGCGGCCGGCGGGGTGGGGACGGTGGCGGTGGCCGCACCGGCCACGGCCGGGAGTCCGACGGCCACCAGCGCGCCCACGACCAGGACGGCGAGCAGCCGGAGGGGCGCGCGCGTCGCCAGGTCGCGGGTGCGGATCACGCCCAGATCGTACGGGGTGCAGGGTGCGGGTCGGGGTCACCGACGACAAGGCGCAGCGGAACCCGGCACCGGCACCTCGAGGATGCACACCATGAGCCACCGGCGGCGCTCATCGAATCCTCACACCCCGCACACGGTTCCTTCACCCGAGCCGCCGATCATCGTCAGGACACACACCACATCGGCAACCAAGGAGTCGGACATGTTCAAGAAACTCGTCGCCCCGGTGCTCGTCGCAGGCGCGCTGCTCGGGAGCCTCGCCGTCGGCGGGATCGCGCAGGCTGCAACGCCGACCTCGACCTCTGCGCCGGCGACTCACACCGGCGCCCACCCGGGGCACAAGTGGCTCAAGGAGCACCGCAAGGACCTCCGGAAGTCCGCCATCGCCGTGAGCGCCTCGACCATCGGCGTGACCCCCCAGGCACTCGTCACCGAGCTCAAGTCGGGCAAGTCCATCGCCCAGGTTGCCGCCGAGCACAACATCAGCGCCTCGACCGTCGAGTCGGCTCTGGTGACCGCCGCCGACGGCAAGGTGGCCCAGGGCGTGTCCGCCCGGCAGATCACCCAGGCCCAGGCCGACAAGATCACGGCCGCACTGCCGGCCCGCATCACCAAGCTGGTGAACCACGTGTTCTGACCGGCGCACCCGCCGCTCGCGAACTCCGGTCGCAGGCCGTGGGCGGGATCCCCGCCCACGGCCTGTCGTGGTACCCGGTGCCATGGGGAAGGTCCGGAGCCTCAGGTCGAGGACGGTTCGTCCGGGAGGGAGGGTCGTGCCGCGAGTCGCCAGCCCGACATGAGGCGACGGTCGTCGGTGCACGAGGCCACCGCCCAGGCGCCCGGGGTCCAGACGTAGACGGCTGCCTGGCCGTGGCGGGCGCCGAGGGCCGTCCCGTCGGCCTCGGTCAGACCGGACACGGCCACTCCCTCCTCGTAGTGCGGGGTGTCGAGGTCCCGCCCGACGGCGGGCCAGTGGGCGATGCCGAGCCGGTCGAGTTCGGCCACCAGCAGCTGGTTGCGGGCCTGGTTGTCGCCTGGCGGCAGGACGACGCCGTCGGGGTTCCAGGCGGTGACGACCACCACCGGTGCCACCAGGTGGTCCGGCCAGGGGCCGGTGGCGCCTGACGGGTCCGGCTCCAGCCGGAACGGGGGTCGTCCCGGCGGTGCGACGTCGATGACGGCCCGTGCGTACGAGGCCCAGTCCTCCTCGGTGGCCATCCGTCGATTGTGACACCTACCGGTGCGGAGGGGCCCCCGTGCCGGCGACCGTGCCGCGGTCAGCCCGGGACGATCTCGGTGCCGCGGCGCCCGGCCAGGACGTCGGGGGCGTCGGACAGGCGACCGATCCTGGCGATGCGGTCGGTGGCCTCGACGAAGCGGCAGGCGGCATCGACCTTGGGCCCCATCGTGCCGGCCGGGAACTGCCCGGCCCGCAACTCGGTCGTGGTGACGCGTCCGATGGGCCGGGCGTGCTCGGTCCCGTAGCCCGAGACCACCTCGGCCACGTCGGTCAGCAGCACCAACGAGTCGGCGTCGAGGTCCCGGGCCAGGAGCGACGCGGTGAGGTCCTTGTCGATGACGGCCTCGGTGCCACGCAGCTGCCCGTGCTCGCCGCGGACCACCGGGATGCCGCCGCCGCCTTCGCAGATGACCAGGGCGCCGCCGTCGAGCAGCCTGCGGACCGTCGCCATCTCGACGATCTCGTGCGGCTCGGGCGACGGCACCACCCGACGCCAATGGGGGCCGTCGGGACGTACGGCCCAACCGAACTTGTCGGCCAGCCGACGGGCCTCCGCCTCCGTGTAGACGGACCCCACGAATTTCGTGGGATCGCGGAACGCCTTGTCGTCGGGGGAGACGACGGTCTGACAGATGAGGCTGGCCACTTCCCGTCCCGGCAGGGCGTTCTCGAACGCCTGGAGGAAGAAGTAGCCGATCATCCCTTGGGTCTGGGCGCCGAGCACGTCGAGCGGGAACGGGTGGGTGAGGTCCGGGTCCCGGGTGCTCTCGATGGCCAACAGGCCCACTTGGGGCCCATTGCCGTGGGTGACCACCAGCTCGTGGTCGGCGGCCAGGGGGGCGAGGGCCCGCACGGCGTCGAGGGCGTGCAACACCTGGATCTCCGCTTCGGGGATGTCCCCGCGCTCGAGCAGGGCGTTGCCGCCCACGGCCACCACCAGTCGCACGTCAGCGCCCGATCGTGGCGACCATGGGCGCCTCGATCGTGTGCAGCCTGTTGCCGGCCTGGTCGGAGACGACCGACGCCGGCGACTCGAACACGTCGTCCGTCACCTCCATGGCCGACCGCGTGCGGGTAGAGACCTTCTCGAAGATCAGCGCCACGTTCCGACGCTTCACGTGGCGCGCCTCCGGACGCTCCCTCTCCTGGCTGTGCGACTCGGCGGCCAGATCGACGGTCATCGCTGCTCCTCGGCCGGAGTAGCGGACTCCCGGACGATCGGGCAGGTCATGCACCGGGGGCCGCCCCGGCCCCGGCCGAGCTCGCCGCCCTCGATGGTCACGACCTCGATCCCGTGCTTGCGGAGCATGGTGTTGGTGGCCACGTTGCGGTCGTAGCCGAGCACCACCCCGGGGGCCACCGCCAGGTAGTTGGTCCCGTCGTCCCACTGCTCGCGTTCGGCGGCCCGGATGTCCTCGTCGGTGGCCAGCACGTTGACCCGGTCGATCTCGAGGATGGTGGCCAGGGTCCCCCACAGGTCGTCGTTGAGCGTGACGGCCAGCTGGTCGGGACCGTCACCCGCTTCAACCGTCCAGCTGCGGAGGTCCCGGTCGAAGAACGGGTAGAGCACGAAGGTGTCGAGGTCGACCATCGACATCACCGTGTCGAGGTGCATGAATGCGTGGCTGTGTGGGAGCTCGATGGCCACCACCCGGGTGGCCTGGCCCGAGGTGAACAGGGCCCGGGCCACGGCCTCGACGGCCATCGGCGTCGTGCGCTCACCCATTCCGATCAGCACGGCCCCGTGGCCGATGACGTGGACGTCCCCGCCCTCCAACGAGGCCGGGCGCAGATCGCGGTCGTCCCCGCCGTAGTAGGTGACGAAGTCCCGGCCCGCGAACATCGGGTGGTACGTGTAGATGGCCCGGGTGTGCAGGGACTCCCGCTGGCGTGCCGGCATGGCCATCGGGTTGATCGTCACCCCGCCGTAGATCCAGCACGAGTTGTCGCGTTGGAACAGGTGGTTGGGCAAGGGAGTGAGCACGAAGTCGTCGGCTCGCAGCGTCTCCCACGTCAGGCTGTTGGCCCGCAGCGGCTGCAGATCGGCCTTGATCACCCCGCCCACCAGGAACTCGGCCAGGGCGGCCCCGTCGAGGTCCTCGAACATCTGTCGCACCGGGACGACCAGCGACCGGCCGAGCAGCTCGGGTGTGCACAGCCGGTCGAGCACATGGGCCCGCCCGTCGGGCAGTTCGAGGGTCTCGGCCAGCAGTTGGCCGTAGTAGTGGACCTTCACCCCCTTGTCCCGCAGGGCCTGGGCGAACGCGTCGTGCTCGACCTTGGCCTTGGCCGCCCACATGACGTCGTCGAACAGCAGGTCGGTGATGTTCTCGGGGGTCAGTCGGGACAGCTCGAGGCCCGGGCGGTGGATGATGGCCTCGTGGAGGACGCCGGTCTCGGAGTTGACGCTGAACGGCATGGAATTCCTCCGGTCGGGGTGGAGCGACAGGTCAGGTGGATGGTTCGGACGGACGGAGTCAGACAGATGCGACATGGTCGACCGACAGCTCCTCGGGCGGCAGGTCCACCGGCTCGGAGGCCTCGCCCAGACGCTGGCGGCGGGCGTTGAGGAAGGCGTAGAGGACGAGGCCGGCCAGGATCACGACGAGTGCCTGATAGACGACCTGGTAGCCCGAAGCGAACGTCACCCACATGGAGAACAGGACGCTGGCCCCGGCCACCGACACATCGCGTGCCAGCTGCCAGCCCTGCACTCTGCGGCGGCGGCCCACCAGGAAGGTGAGCTGGGCGATGGCCGAGAAGAAGTACGGGATGGCCACGGTCACCACGGTGAGGTCGACCAGGTAGGTGAAGACGGTCAGGCCGGACGTGGTGGTGTAGCGCCACAGCATCAGCAGCGACGGGAGTGCGGTGCCGACCACGATGCCGAACCAGGCGGTGCCTTTCGAGTCGGTCCAGGCGAAGGGGCGGGGGAAGAGGTCGTCCTGGGCGATGGCCCGGGACGTCTCGGTCACGATGAGCGTCCAGCCGTTGAGGGCCCCTATGCCGGAGACCACAGCGACGGCGGCGATGAACTTGCCGGCCCAGCCGGCACCGTTGAAGATCGTCTGGAAGGCGTCGACGAACGGCGATCCGTTGTTGATCAACGCATGATGGGGCACCAGACCCATCACCGCCGCCGTGACCAGCACGTACAGGACGGCACTGAGGCCCGTGCCGAGCAGCGAGGCCCGACCGACGTTGACGCGGGGGTTCTCGACCCGCTTGGCGGTCATGGCCGCCGCCTCGACGCCGATGAAGGAGAACAGGGCCACACCGGCGGCGATCCCGATGCCGCTGTAGAGACTGCCCCCCGATGCATTGAACGGTCCGAAGTTGGCCTTCTCGACGAAGAACCATCCGACCAGCGCGACGAACAGCAGGGGGAGGAACTTCAGCACGACGGTCACGTTCTGGAACCAGGCCATCTGGCGGATCCCGACCAGGTTCACCAGGGCCGGCACCCACAGGCCGACCATGGCGATGCCCCAGTTCTCGAGGCCGGTGATGTGGTTGAAGCCGAAGAGGGCATCGACGTAGAACACCCACGA
>DATCCR010000154.1:0-16182 GCA_036511155.1 Acidimicrobiales bacterium | reverse complement strand
GTCGGACACGCCATGACGCACCCGCTCCCGACGCCGCCTCCCGGCGACCCGCTACTGGTCACCCTCTGCACCGGCAACGCGGCGCGCTCGGTGATGGCCGGGGCCATGCTGCGCGACGCCCGGCTACCCGTCGTGACGGCGGGGACCCACGTGATCGAGGGCCAACCCATGAGCCGGCGCACCCGGGCAGCCCTCGAGTCGGTGGGTCACAACGCGGATGGCCACCGCAGCCACCAGGTCACCGAGTCCGACATCGACGGCTCGGTCCTGATCCTGGCTATGGCCGCCGAGCACGTGGCCTACATCCGACGCAAGCACCCCGACGCCGCCCACCGGACCGCCTCGATCAAGCGGTTGGTCCGCGACCTGCCGCCGGGCCCTGCGCCTCTGGCCGACCGCCTGGCCGCTTTGGGGCTGGCCGAGGTGGAGCTCGGTGCGTGGGAGGACGTGGAGGACCCGGCCGGGGGCGAGGACATCGTCTACGTGTCCTGTGCCGAGGAGCTGGCCGACCTGTGTGCACGGCTCCTGCCCCTGCTCGATTGACCGGGGGCGTTACAGGGCCAGCCGCATGGCCACCCGCGGGCCCATGGCATCGAGTCCGGCGTCCCGCTCGTGGCGGCGGACGACAGCCAGCCCGGGCGCCGGTTCGGTGACCACCTCGAACCCGACCCGTCGGTAGAAGGGGGCGTTCCACGGCACGTCCCGGAACGTGGTCAGGGTCACTCCCGTCAGCCCCTCGTGGCCCGCCCAGCGGATCACTTCGTCGAGCAGATCGCGGCCGATGCCACGTCTGCCACGGTCGGGCACCACCGACAACTGGTCGACATGGGCCTCGTGGTCCACCGTGAGGACGCTCACGAAGCCCACCGCCGGGTCACCCGCGGCGAAGACGACCGCAGACCCGGCCAGTCGATCGTTGGCATCCACGGGGAACGGTCCGATCCCGACCTGCTCCATGAGCTTGTCGGACTCCAGCTCCACCCACCGCAGCCGGTCGTACTCCTCGGGTACCGCCCGCCGGACCACTGCGGGCGGGGTGTCGGCCCCGTCGGTCACCGGGCGGGGGAAGCCGGCCCGGTCACCGGGTGGCGGAGTCGGCCAGCTGGGGATGGCGCTTGGACAGGTCGGCGCACTCCTCGCACACCGACTCGGGGATGACCCCGGCCCGCATGAGGAGGGAGAACGCCTTGCAGCCCAGGCAGATCCCGAATGCCGCCTCGAGGAAGGCGGCGCAGGTCAGCATGGCCACGACGACCCAGGCGGCGGTGGTGAGGCCGAACCCGTAGGCCAGGATGAGGGCCGAGGTCGAGAAGACGACGCCGATGCCCTGGGCGAAGCGCTTGGGCGGTCCCGGGACCGGCTTGGGGGCCCGGCCCAGCCACGGGACGACCACCCGGGAGGCGAGGAGGGCCAGCGGGCTGAACCGCGGCCCGGCCAGGACGCGGGCCCAGAACCCGAAGGTCAGCGGGATCAGGATCCACGGCTGGTCGAAGGCGATGGCCGCCACGCACATGAGGACGACCCCGCTGGCCACGGCACGGCCGACGTTGTCGTTGACGGGGTTGGGGTACGTGAACACGCAGATACCTTACCTGTTCGGTCGGGTTTCGGCCACGGCAGGTCCTGGTGCGTTCCGAGGAGGCGCTCGGTACGCCGCCCGACGAACTGCGCCTGAGCGTCAACCTGGCAGCACCACGACGTACCCGGCGGTACCCGGTCGCCTTGACATGTCGTGGAGTTCCTCGCCCACGCCCGGGGCGTCCATGGAGAAGAGAACCACCAGATGAGGCCCGCCCTCCTCGGGAAGGTGACGAACATGGGCATCGTTCCTTCGCCGGTGACGAGATCGAGATGCCGGTCGGCCACCGTGCCGCCTCAGATGCGGTGGACCTGACGCAGGCCGGCCCACGCGAAGTCGGCCAGCTGCGCGGCCAGGCGTGTCGCCTCGGCCTTGCGGTCGATCTGATCCACCGACGCATCGGCGCCGTCGGCACTTCGGCCGTGGGCGTCCAGCCAGTGGCGGCTGGCCCCCTCGGCCATGCCGACCACGGCGTGGGCCAGGAGCAGCCGGTGCTCGGGGTCGAGGCCGGCGGCGATGAGCGGGTCGATCGCCTGGGCGATGGTCTCCTCCACCCGGTGGAGCGCGGCACCCAGCTCGGCGTCGTCGGGGGCGTCCCGCCCGTACAGGAGCCGGAAGGCCAGCTCGTTGTCGACCATCAGCTCGAAGTACCCGGCGAAGCCGAACTCCACCTGCTGACGCGGCCCCTCGGCGGCCGCCGTCGACTGGACGATGCGGTCGATCAACTCGTGGGAGACCACGTCGAGCAGCTCGAGGTAGAGGGCCCGCTTGGACTCGAAGTGCTGGTACACCAGTGGCTTGGTGACGCCGGCCGCCTCGGCGATGTCGTCCATGGTGGTGGCCGAGTAGCCGTGTTCCGCGAACAGCGACAGCGCCACGTCGAACAGCTGGCGGCGCCGGGCGTCCGCCGTGAGGCGGCGGGCCGGCCTGGCCCCGGCCGCCGCGGCCGGGTCGTCGTGGCCCGTGGTGGCGGTGGTCGACATGGCGGTCATGGTAGTCCCCGAGCCGAAACCCGCCGTGTCCTGGGGTTTCCGGCTCGGCCCCGGCAAGGAGAGGAGGACGGTGCCTCAGATCGGGGGCAGGACCGCCCCGATCCGGTCGGCCAGGTCGTCGAGGGAGAAGTGGTCCCGGGCCACCGCCAGGTTCCGCTCCAGCAGGTCCGGGTCGGGCGTGGTGAGCCAGGTGTCGAGCTTGGCCATGGCGTCGAGCGGGAACCACTCGAAGCCGAAGGCGGCCAGCTCGTCGGCCACCGGATAGGGGCCGATGACCAGGGGCCGCCGGTGGGTGACCGACTCGAGGCTCGGGTTACCGAACCCCTCCCAGATGGAGGGCAGGGCCACCACGTCGCAGGCCTGGTAGGCATCGTCGATGTGCATGGTCCCGCCCGGACCCGTCCCGTCGGTGAGGTCGGGGATGCCCCGAACGACGGGGCACGGAGCTGCTGCCAGGAGGCGCTCGAGCTCGGGTCCGTAGCCGTCCTCGGCCGGCCCGAGCAGCCAGTAGGTGGCATCCAGGCTGGTGGCCGACGTCAGCGCTGCACCCACGTTCTTCCGGGCCAGGGCACGGGTGGGCTGGAGGACCAGCCGGTCATCGGGGTCGATGCCGAGGGCGTCGCGGACCGCTTCGCCCGCACGGGAGCGGAACGGGAAGGGACCGTCCGGCGCCGTGCCGGGCGCGGGCACGGCGAACGAGTTGTAGATGGTCCGGGCACCTATGCCCCGACGCATCAGCTCCCGTCGGCTGAGCTCGTTGATGGTGACGTGGCGCCACCGGGGGTCCTCCGGAGGACCCGGGCGGTCGAGGAACTGGGGACGCTGCCAGGGCAGGTCATGGTGGTGGAGGATGGCGGGTCGGCCGGCCAGCGCGGCGGCCACCACATCCCAGGCCGGCTGGTTGAGTGGCAGGGAGAGCAGGTTCTCGACCACCACCAGGTCGGCGCGGGACAGTGCGGCGTCGATCTGGCGGCGGGTCGGCACTTCGTCGGCGTCGATGGCCAGGCCCGGCACCGTCTCGTCGACGGGGCGGCTACCGGCCACCGTGTAGGTGGCGAAGCCGAGTTCCCCCAGGGCGCGCTGCCACTTGGCGGCCTCGATGGCCACGCCGTCGGAGCCGCCCAGGCGGAAGGAGAGGAGGGCGACCGTGGCGATGGCGTCACCGTAGCGGCGGCGACCCGCGGAGCGACCGCCGGGTGCCACTCGGGGTACCGTCGGGGCGTGCCCGACGACGCCACCACCAGCACCGAGACCACCGACGACCTGCTGGCCGTGCGCGACGGCCCGATCCTCACCCTGACCATCAACCGACCCGAGCGCCGCAACGCCATGACCTGGGACGTCATCGCCGGCCTGCGCCGCGAGCTGGCGTCGGCCAAGGTCGACCCTGCGGTGCGGGTGGTGGTCCTGGCCGGGGCCGGTGACCAGGCCTTCTGCGCCGGTGCCGATCTGTCGGGCATGGTGCCGAAGGACCCCGGCGGCACCTCGGACGAGTACTTCGACCACCACCTCGCCCGGGGATGGCTGGCCCAGCTGTTCGAGGAGATGTGGGCGCTCGGCAAGCCCACCATCGCCCGGGTGCAGGGCTGGGCCATGGCTGGCGGCTTCGGACTCGCCCTGGCCTGCGACATGGTCATCGCCTCCGACAGCGCCCGGTTCGGCGCCCCTGAGCTCAACGTGGGACTGTGGCCCTACATGGTGACCGTCTCGCTGCTGCGCTCCATGCCCCCGAAGAAGGCCCTGGAGCTCATGCTGACCAGCCGGGTGGTGGGCGCCGAGGAGGCCGACCGCATCGGCTTCGTCACCCGGGTGGTGCCCGACGCCGAGCTCGACGCCGCCGTGGCCGACCTGGCCGCCGTCCTGGCCTCCAAGCCCCCCGGTGTTACCAAGCTGGGCCGCGATTCGTTCTACGCTGTCATCGACTCAGCGGCCTCCGAGGCCCTGCCCTACCTCCACGCCATGCTGACGGTCACCAGTCAGACGGCCGAGGCCCGGGAGGGGATCACCGCGTTCGTTGAAAAGCGCCCCCCGTCGTGGCAAGTGGCGACAGGCGACGGCACGGCCTGACCAGACACCAGTACACGCACACCAGACCCTTGAGGAGCACCCACAGCATGGCGAAACGAGCACTGATCACCGGCGTCACCGGTCAGGACGGCTCCTATCTGGCGGAACTCCTGCTCGACGAGGGCTACGAGGTCAGCGGCATGGTCCGACGCTCGAGCACCATCAACTTCGAGCGGATCGCCCACATCCAGGACCGCATCAACCTGGTTGCCGGCGACCTCCTCGACGAGGTGTCGATGATCAACATCCTGAAGGAGATCCGGCCGCACGAGGTCTACAACCTGGCCGCCCAGTCCTTCGTGCAGACCTCGTGGAACCAGCCGGTGTTGACCGGTGAGACCACCGCCCTCGGCGTCACCCGGGTGCTCGACGCCCTCCGCACCGTCGACCCCGAGATCCGCTTCTACCAGGCCAGCTCGTCGGAGATGTTCGGAAAGGTCCAGGAGGTCCCCCAGGTGGAGACCACCCCCTTCTACCCCCGCAGCCCCTACGGCGTCGCCAAGGTCTACGGCCACTGGATCACCGTCAACTACCGCGAGAGCTACGACCTCCATGCGAGCTCGGGCATCCTGTTCAACCACGAGTCGCCCCGCCGCGGTCTCGAGTTCGTGACCCGCAAGGTGACCCACGGCGTGGCCCGCATCGCCGCCGGCATCGACAAGAACCTGGCCCTGGGCAACCTCGACGCCGAACGCGACTGGGGCTTCGCCCGCGACTACGTCCGGGCCATGTGGCTGATGCTCCAGCAGGACCACCCGGACGACTACGTGGTGGCCACCGGCGAGACGCACTCGGTCAAGGAGCTCGTCGAGCTGTCCTTCGCCGCCGCCGATCTCGACTGGGAGAAGTACGTGGTCATCGACGAGCGCTTCCTCCGCCCGGCCGAGGTGGACCTGCTCATCGGCGACCCGGCCAAGGCCGAGAAGACCCTCGGCTGGCACCGTGACGTCGACTTCCCGCAACTGGTGCAGATGATGGTCGAGGCCGACCTGGCCCTGGTGAAGAGCCAGCAGGCCTAGCGGTTGGCCATGACCGGCCAGGTCGTACTCCACGCCGACCCGCTCGGTCTCCTGGTCGCCTTCGGCGCCGGGATGCTGTCGTTCCTCTCGCCCTGCGTCCTGCCCCTGGTGCCGGCCTACCTCTCGATGGTCTCCGGTCTGACGGCCGCCGAACTCTCGGCCCTCGGCAACGATCCCGTCGCGGCGCCCGTGCCGATCCCCGTGGCGGTGGGTGGCGGCGGGCCGACGTCGGATCCGACCGTGGCGTCCGGCGCGGCCGTGGCGATGGACGGGGCCTTCATGGCGCCTCCGGGCCCCGGGCCCGAGGAGCTGAGGCGCCACCGCAGCCGACTGCTCAGGGGCATACTGGCCTTCATCGCTGGGTTCACCGTGGTGTTCACCATCCTGGGAGCCACGGCCTCGTCGATCGGCCGCCTGTTCCTCACCCACCAGCAGCCCCTCGAGGTGGTCTCGGGCGTCCTCATCGTGCTCTTCGGGGCCGTGCTGGTGGCCACGGCCGCGGGTGTCAGGCTGCCCATGGCCCTGGCCGGGGAGAAGCGGTTCGTCGTCCGGCCCTCGGCGCTCGGCGCCTGGGCACCGCCGGTCATGGGTATGGCATTCGCCTTCGCCTGGACACCGTGCATCGGACCGGTGCTCGGGAGCGTCCTGGCCCTGGCGGCCGGCAGCAGGGGTTCGCCCACCGGGGGTATCGCCTTACTGCTGGCCTACTCCCTCGGCCTCGGTGTCCCGTTCCTGCTCAGCGGCCTGGCCTTCGGCCGGATGACCGACCTGCTGGCCCGGGTGAAGGGCCGCCTGCGCATCGTCGACCTGGTGGGCGGAGCGATCCTGATCGCTTTCGGTCTCCTGCTGCTCACCCACAACGTCCCCGTGGTGTCGGCCCACATCTCGGGCTGGCTCCATGACCTCCACCTGGACCGGCTCTCGAACAGCTGAGGCCCGCTACGGGCGGGGCCCCGGACGGGGCCGATCCCCCCGTCTGGCTACCGGCTGCCCGCCCCCGTAGCATTGACGGCAGCCCATGGCCCCCGCAGCTCTCCCCTCCTCTGCAGTCTCCCTTCGCGACGCGGTCGCGCTCTCGGGTCGGTTCCCGCTCCTGGCCGGGGTCGACCTCGAGGTGGCCGTGGGGGAGACGGTCCTGGTGGAGGGCCCGAACGGGGCCGGCAAGACCAGCCTGCTGCGGGTGTGCGCCGGCCTGGTGCCCCTCGCTTCCGGCCGCCTGTCCGTGCTCGGCCTCGACCCGTCCCGCAACCGCACCGCGGTCCGGCGCCGGGTGGGCCTGCTGTCCCACTCCTCCCACCTCTACGACGACCTCACCGTGCGGGAGAACGTTCGGTTCGCCGTCCGGGCCGCCGGGGGCGACGTCTCCCGGATCGAGCCGGCATGTGAGCGCTGGGGCCTGGTCGGCCGCCTGGCCAAGACCTCGGCCGGCAAGCTCTCGGCCGGCCAGCGCCGCCGGGTGGCCCTCGCCGTCCTGACCGCCCGATGGCCGGAGCTGTGGCTGCTCGACGAGCCCCACGCCGGCCTGGACACCGCCGCCCGGGTCCTGCTCGACCTGGCTGTCGTCGAGGCGGCCGCCTCCGGGGTCACGGTGATCATCGCCAGCCACGAGTCGGGCCCGGTCGAGGACCTGGCCTCCCGCGCCGTCACGGTGACCGGTGGCCGGGTCACGGCTGAGCGATCCCTCACCCCCGCATTCGGCGGGAGTGTCCCGTCGGTGACTCCCGACGTGCCGGGTGACGGCATGCCGGGTACCGCACCGTTGGAGGGGCGGGTGGCCCATGTGGCGTGACGCCGCACTGGTGGCCGGCAAGGATCTCCGGATCGAGGGACGCTCGCGGGTGGCGCTGTCCCAGGTCGCCCCGTTCGGAGTCGTGGCCCTCGTCCTGTTCGCCTTCGCCCTCGGTCCGGACCGCCAGGTGATGGCCAAGGGCGCCCCCGGCCTCTTCTGGGTGGCCGTCCTGTTCTGCACGGTGCTGGCCATCCAGCGCAGCGTGTCGGTGGAGTCGTCCGACGGCGCCCGCGACGGGCTGCGTCTGTCGGGCATCGACCCGGCCGGGCTTTACCTGGGCAAGGCCGTGGCCGTGGCCGCCCAGCTGGTCGTCCTCGAGCTGCTCCTGACCGTCGGTGTGGTCCTCCTGTACGGGGCCTGGATCGAGGTGCCGTGGATGATCGTGGCCTCCTGCCTGCTCGGCACCGTCGGCCTGGCCGCCACCGGCACCCTGTACGGCGCCCTGTCCTCGGGACTGCGGGTCCGCGAGACGCTTCTCCCGTTCCTCCTCCTGCCCATCGTGGCTCCGGTGCTGCTGGCCGGCACCCGGATCTGGCAGGCCGCCATGGCCGGCGGGACCCCGGCCTCCGGCATGCAGTGGCTGCGGCTCCTGGTCGTCTTCGACGCCGTCTACGTGGCCATCGGCGTGGTCCTCTTCGGCCCCATCCAGGAGACGGCATGAGCGACGACGTGACCACCACCACCGTGGCCGAGTCGGCGGGGACCCATCCGGCCGCCGCCCCGGTGTCGAACACCCGGGTGACCCCGGCGCCCGCCCAGTCGTCCCGCTCCAAGGCGGTCGAGCGGACGATCGGCCTGCTGGCCCTGCTCGGCACCGTGGCCACCGTGTGGCTCGGCATCTGGGTGACCCCGCCGGACAAGGTCCAGGGCGACCTGGTGCGGCTCGTCTACATCCACCCGGGCGTGGCCTGGGTCGCCCTGTACCTGGCGTTCGGCCTGGCCGCGGTCTCGAGCCTCCTCTACCTGTGGCCGCGGACCCGCTCGCTGCTCTGGGACCGCCTGGCCGCCGCCGCCGTCGAGGTCGGCGTGGTCTTCAACGTCTGCACCCTGGTGTCGGGCTCCATCTGGGGCAGGCCGACGTGGGGTGTGTGGTGGGCGTGGGATGCCCGGCTGACCAGCACCGCGGTGCTGCTCGTCCTCTTCCTCGGCTACCTGGCGCTCCGTCGGGTGCCGGCCGAGCCAGAGGTCCGGGCCCGCCGAAGCGCCTTCGTGGCCCTGTTCGCCGCGGTCGACATCCCGATCATCCACTTCTCGGTCAACTGGTGGAACACACTGCACCAGGGGGCCACCGTGCTGAACGCCAACCTGTCGCCCCAGATCCACGGGTCGATGGCCTGGACCCTCCTGCTCGGGTTCGTGGCCCTGACCCTGGCCTTCGTGTGGATGCTGCTCGTCCGCTACCGGATCGGCGTCCTCGAGGACTGGCTGGGTGCCAACGAACTCGACCTGGCGCTGGCCGAGCGCCAGTCCGAGGGCGCGGCGCCCGCCAACGGTGGGTCGGTCGCCGGGGGACCGGTCGACGGCCCGTCCGGTGACCGGGTGGGGGTGGCCTGATGCGCTACGTCACCGCCGGCTACGTGTTCATCCTGGTCGTGCTGGCCGTCTACGCCGTCCAGCTGGTCTGGCGCCGCCGCCGGCTGTCCCAGGCCGTGGACCGGGTCGCCGGTCCATTCGACCAGGACCGGGTCGCCGGTCCCGTCGCCGCGACTGCTGCCGGTCCGCGGACCGAGGCGTCCGCGTGACCACTGCCCCTCCCACCAGCCCACCGGCCACCGGTGCCGCCCCCGACGCCGGCCCGCCCGTGCCCCTTGTCCCGAAGGCCGCTGAGCGGCACAGGGCCCGTTACGTGGTGGTCGGCCTGGTGCTGGTCGGCGCCCTGGCCTTCCTCCTCATGAAGGGGCTCGGCTCGGCACTCAACTTCTACCTGCCGGCCGATCAGGCGGTGGCCCAGAAAGCGACGCTGGGGGACAAGACGATCAACCTGGAGGGCGTCGTCGCCCCCGGGTCGATCCACTCGACGACCGGGGGCGTGGACTTCGTCGTCACCTCCGGTTCCGTCCATCTCACGGTGCACAACACCTCGAGCCCGCCCCAGCTGTTCCAGTCCGACATCCCGGTGATCGCCGTGGGCCACTTCCAGGGGGACACCTTCGTGTCCGACCAGATCCTGGTCAAGCACTCCTCGACCTACGTCGCCCAGCACCCGGCCCGGGTGACGGCCCCGAACGGCTCCAAGCGGTGACGGCCGTCCCGCCCCCCGCGCCCGGTCGAAGTCCGCGGTGAGCGGCACCCTCGGACACACCGGTGTCCTGCTCGGCTTTGCCGCGGCGGTCGTCGGGATCGTCGTGCTGGTGATCGGCCTGGTGCGGGGCCGCCCCGGCCAACTCCGCCGTGGCCGCCTCTACGCGCCGGTCATCCTGCTCGGCGGGATCGTCGCTGTGGTGGCCATGCAGCGGGCACTGGTGACCCATGACTTCTCCCTCGCCTACGTGGTCGACAACAACAGCCGGTCGACCCCGCTGATCTACTCGATCACCGGCATGTGGTCGGCACTGGCCGGCTCGATCCTGCTGTGGGGGATCACCCTCGGGATCTACGTGACGGCCATGGTGTGGCGCTTCCGGGCCCGGGCCGACGACGAGCTGATGGCGTGGGCGACGCTCGTCATGTACGTGGTGTGCGCCTTCTTCTTCGGCCTGATGCTCGGGCCGGCCGACCCGTTCACCCACGTGTCCGGGGCGATCCCGCTCGACGGGCACGGGCCCAACGTCCTGCTCCAGGACAACCCCTTGGTCCTGTTCCATCCACCCATGCTCTACCTGGGGCTGGTCGGCTTCACCCTCCCGTTCGCCTTCGCCGTGGCCTCGTTGGTGACCGGCCGGGTCGACGAGGACTGGCAGGGCGAGACCCGGCGTTGGACGCTGTTCGCCTGGACCTTCCTCACCATCGGCATCGTGCTCGGGGCCTGGTGGTCCTACCAGGTCCTCGGGTGGGGCGGCTTCTGGGCGTGGGACCCGGTGGAGAACGCCTCGTTGCTGCCATGGCTCGTCGGCACCGCCTACCTCCACTCGGTCATGGTCCAGCAACGCCGGGGCCTGCTGCGGGTGTGGAACCTCTCACTGGTGATCGCCACCTTCAGCCTCACCATCCTCGGCACGTTCATCACCCGGTCCGGGGTGTTCCAGTCCGTGCACGCCTTCTCCACCTCGATCATCGGGCCGCTCCTGCTCGGCTTCTTCGGCCTGGTCATCGTGGTCGGTGTCGGCCTCATCGCCTGGCGGGGCGACCGTCTGCGCTCGCCGGGGGGGATCGACTCGATCATCAGCCGGGAGGGAGCCTTCCTGGCCAACAACCTCCTGTTCGTGCTGTTCACCTTCATCGTGCTCCTCGGCACCGTCTTCCCCCTCCTCTACGAGGCCCTCAACAGCGGTGCCCAGGTGTCGGTCGGCGCCCCCTACTTCAACCGCCTGGTCATCCCCGTCGGCCTCGGCCTGCTGTTCCTGATGGCCGTGGCCCCGGCCCTGCCGTGGCGCAAGTCGTCGGCCGCAGTGATGCGGGGCCGCCTCGCCGTGCCGGCCGCCATCGGCGTGGCCGTGGTGGTCGCCTGCGTGATAGGCGGCATCACCGGCATCGAGCCACTGCTGGCCTTCGGGCTCGGTGCGTTCGCGGCCGCCTCGGCCGGCCGGGCCCTCGTGCTGTCGGTCCGGGGAGCCTGGCGCTCGGCACGACGGTCCGGCACGCCACCGGCCCGGGCCGCACTGGCGGGATGGCGCGGACTGGTCGGCCGTGCCAACGGCGGCATGATCGTCCACATCGGCGTGGTGGCCATCGCCGTCGGGCTGACGGCGGCCACCGCCTTCGGTCAGCGAGGCACGGTGGCGCTGGACCGCGGGCACACGGGCACCTTCGCCGGCCACACCGTCGAGTTCGTGGGCACCCGGGAGATCCGGACGCCGTCGCACGTGAGCCTGCAGGCACTGCTGCGGGTCGACGGCGGGGCCGTGTTCACCCCGGCGATCAGCCAGTTCGGAACGGGTACCAAGCCGGTCGGCACCCCGGCCGTCGACTCGACCATCACCTCCGACGTCTACCTGACCGTCAACCGGATCCCGGACCATGGTGGGGCCTGGACCTTCGGCGTGGTCGTCCAGCCGCTGGTCATGTGGCTGTGGATCGGCGGCGTCCTGATCGTGGTGGGTTCGGTCCTGTCGGCCATTCCGGGCAAGCGCCGTCGCCCCACCGACCCGGTGTCGGCTCCCGTGGTCGGGGCGGCACCGCCCATCGAACCCGGGCACGAGCCGGAGGTCGAGCACGATCTGGAGATCGCCCCGCCGGCCGAGCGACAGCCCGTCGGGGCGGGGGAGGCCCCGTGACCGACGTGGCCGTCCCCGAGGCGGCACCGGCCCCCGCCGCGCCCACGCCCCCGAAGCGCCACACGACCCGATGGGTGGGCCTGACCGTCCTGGTCGTGACCGCCGGGCTCATCGCCGTCCTCGCCACCCGCCAGCCGGCCACGGTGTCCGAGGTCCAGAGCCCGCTGGTCGGCCAACCGTCGCCGGCCGTCGGCGGGGTGACCGTCAACGGGTCGACCTTCGTCCTGCCCCGGCCGCCCGGCAAGTTCGTGGTGGTCAACTTCTTCGCCAGCTGGTGCCCCCCGTGTCAGACCGAGGGTCCCGAACTCGTGAGGTTCGCCTTCCAGCACCAGCAGTCCGGTGACGCCCAGATGGTCAGCGTGGTCTTCGAGGACACCACGTCGGCCGCTCGCTCCTACCAGGCGCAGCTCGGGGCCACCTGGCCCACGTTGGCCGACACGAGGGGCGACCTGGCCCTCAGCTTCGGGGTCCGGGCCCCGCCGTCGACCTTCCTCATCGCCCCCGACGGACGGGTGGTGGCCTACCTCGTCTCATCGGTGAAGGCGGCCGATCTGAACCGGCTCATCGCCCGGGCCGAGGCGGACGGCGCATGAGGTCACGGCACTTTCCCCTGTGGACGGCGCTCGGCGTGGTGCTGGTCGTCGCCCTGCTCGTCGGCAGCGGCGTGTGGTCGTCGTCCCCGCCGACCAACGCCCAGCGGGCCGCTGCCATCGAGGCGGTGATCCGGTGCCCGAGCTGCGAGGACCTGTCGGTCGCCGTGTCGAGCGCCCCGACGGCGGTCACGGTGCGGGCCACCGTCCGCCACCTGGTGGACCAGGGGCAGAGCGACCAGCAGGTCAAGGACTACCTGGCGGCCCGCTACGGGTCGACCATCGTGCTCGACCCGGCGATCAGCGGGTGGTCGGCCCTGGTGTGGGTGCTGCCCGTCGTCGGCGGCCTGGTCGGGGCGGCCGTGCTGGTGTGGGTGCTCGTCCGTCGTCGCCGGCGCGGTGCGGGCGACCTCGACGCCGACGTGCGGGGCGTGACGGTCGATCCGGTGGTGCTCGAGGAGCGCCGCCGCTTCCTCGCCCAGTCGCTGGCCGACGCCGACGCCGAATACCTGGCCGGCGACCTGTCGGACGCCGACTACCTGGTACTGCGCCAGCGGGACCTGGCCCGCCTGGACGCGCTCGGGCCGGCGACGACCACAATGGTGTCCGGGCCTGCGGTCGCCCCGACGGCTGTGGCCACCGCGACGGGCACACTCACGCCCGATCCGACCGGCTCGACGGGTGCCTCCGCCACGGTGTCCGAGCCGTCGACGACGCCCCGACGCCGTGGCCGCAATAAGTGGTTCCTCATCGGGTCGATCGGCTGCTTCGTGGCCGCCTTGGCGGTGGCCGTCCCGCTGTTCTCGTCCAGCCGCTTGCCCGGGCAGACGGCCACCGGCTCGGTAAGCCTGAGCCCGAGCCAGCAGTTGGCCCGCTCGCTCGACCAGGCCGCCGCCGTCGAGAACCAGGGCCAGCTCGGCCAGGCGGCACAGCTCTACCAGACCGTCCTCACCACCCACCCGGACAACGAGGTCGCCCTCGCCCAGCTCGGTTGGTTGGAGTACAGGATCGGCCGGCAGGGGTCCAGCGCGTCGCTCATCGGCGACGCCCGGGTGAAGCTGAGCCGGGCGGCCACCCTCGACCCGGGTGACTACGCCGTGCACCTCTACCTGGGCACCGTCCTGATGCAGCTGGACGGCGATGCCTCCGGCGCGGTCGACCAGTTCACCCGGTTCCTGGCGTCCGAGCCGCCGGCCACCGTGGTGGCGCAGGCCGCGCCCGTCCTCCGTCAGGCCTACACGGCGGCCGGCAGGCCGCTGCCCATCGGGATCCCCACCGCCTGACCGGGGCCCGCCGGGGCCGGCCCCAGGCGGCTGGTCTCAGGGGACGAGCACAACCTTGCCGGTCACGGTTCGGTCGATGAGGTCGGCCATCACATCGGCCGCTTCGGTGAGCGGCCGGTCGGCAGGCACGGTCGGGTGGAGCCGGCCGTCGGACACCATTCCCATCAGTTCGTCGATGAGTGCCCGGTTGCCGAAGGGGTCCTTGAACGTCCACCCGCCCCAGTCCACGCCGACGACGGTGCGGTTGTTGAGGAGTACCTGGTTGATCGGGATCGAGGGGATGGGCCCCGACGCGAATCCGATCACGCAGAACCGCCCGAGGTGTCGGGTGGCCCGTAGCGCGGGCTCGGCGTGACCGCCCCCGACCGGGTCGATGACCACATCGACCCCGCCCCCCGACAGCTCGCGGGCCCGGGACTTCAGGTCCTCGGTCTCGTAGGCGATGGTGGCCTCTGCCCCCATGGTGGCCGCCGCCTCCAGCTTGTCCGGTGTCGAGGCGGCGGCGATGACGCGGGCGCCGAGCGCGGTGGCCACGTCGACCGCGGCCAGGCCGATGCCGCCGCCGGCCCCGAGCACCAGCACCCACTCGCCCGGTGCCACCGTGGTGCGCCGGGTGAGCGTGAAGAGCATGGTGCAGTAGCTCTGGATGAGGGCCGCCGCCTGGGCCAGGTCGATGGCGTCAGGCACCGCCACCAGCGACAGGGCCGGGGCCACGACCTGGGTGGCGAAACCACCGAACCCGCAGAACACGAGCACCCGGTCGCCCGCCGACCAACCGGTGACGCCCGGGCCCACGGCGGAAATGGTGCCGGCCACCTCGCTGCCCGGTACGAACGGGGTCGGCGGCTTCAGCTGGTACTTGCCCTGGCAGATCAGCCCGTCGACGAAGTTGACCCCGGCGGCGGCCACGTCGATGACCACCATCCCCTCGGTCGGCTCCGGGGTGGGCCGGTCCTCCACGACCAGGGTGTCGAGGGGACCGAACTCGTTGCAGACGACGGCGCGCATGGCGGCCAACCTACCGGCGGCGACGGCGACCAGAGGCGGGGGGCGTCGGGGGCGTGGCGGGAGATGGGGGAGGTGAGGCGGGAAGAGGGGGGTCGGTGGTGGAGGGGTCAGGAACGAAGGGAGCGCAGGCGGCCGACCACATCACCGAACGCGTCGACGAAGGCCTCGATGTCGGCGTCGGTGGTCGACCAGCCGACGGACACGCGGAGCGACCGCTCGCCGTCCACGCCCATGGCCTCGAGCACGGGCGAGGGCTCGAAGGACTCCGACGAGCATGACGAGCCGGAATGGACGGCCACGCCCGCCTGGTCGAGCCCGAGGAGCACCGGCTCACCCTCCACGCCCTCCACCCCCAGGCACAGGATGTGGGGCACCCGCCCGACCATGTCGCCGTAGGGTAGGACGCCCGGGACCGTCATGGCTGACGCCAGCAGCCGGTCGGTGTGCCGGCGGGCGGCGGCCGACTCGGCGTCGATCCGCCCCGGCTCGCTCAGGGCCGCCGCCGCCGCGCCGAACCCGATGGCCCCGGCCACGTCCTCGAGCCCCGCCCGCCGTCCCCGCTCCTGCTCGCCGCCGACCAGCAGCGGTTCGATCCGTAGGCCCCGGCGCAGGACGAGGGCGCCCACGCCGGCCGGGCCGCCCAACTTGTGCGACGACACCGACACCAAGTCGGCGCCGAGCGCCTCGAGGTCGAGTGGGACGTGTCCGGCGGCGGCTACGGCATCCACGTGGACCGGGACGCCGTGCTCGCGACAGACGCGCACCACGCCGTCGACGTCCTGAGCGGTGCCCACCTCGTGGTTGGCCGACTGGCAGTGCACCAGCGCCGGCAGGCGACCGTGTTCGGACGTGCAGCGCCGGAGGGCCTCCTCGACGGCAGCCGCCGTGATGCGCCCGAACCGGTCGACCGCGATGTCGACGATGATGCCGAGTCGGGCTGACGCGTCCTGTACGGCGGAGTGCTCGACGGCAGCGCAGGCCACCGGTGCGCCGCGGTCGTGGGCGAGGATGCCCCAGACAGCCGAATTGACCGACTCGGTGGCCCCCGAGGTCAGGACCACCTGACGGGGCCTGACCCCGAACAGGGCGGCCACCCGGTCTCGGGCATCCTCGAGGGCGGCCCGGACCATGCGGCCCTCGGTGTGGACCCGGCCGGGGTCGGCGGTCACGCCGAGGTCGGCCCACTCGGCCACGGCGACCCCTGCCTCGGGACGGAGCGGGGTGGTCGAGGCGTGGTCGAGGTAGTGGCGGACCACGGTCGCCGGTCAGACCACAGCGCTGCAGGCGTCGTCGCCCCGAGCCCGGGACGACGACAGGACCACCGGAACGGCGCCGGGGTCTTCACCGCACAGCCCGGACAGCAGGCCCTTGACCATGCCCCGGTCGACGGCGCACAGCACCGGGTACTGCGAGGCGGCGTCGCCGAACGGGCAGTTGTCGGCAACCACCGCGGTGGCCGACCCCTGGTCCTCGGCGTGGGCG
>DATCCR010000153.1:0-22109 GCA_036511155.1 Acidimicrobiales bacterium | reverse complement strand
TCACCGCCGCCTGCCGATCGGGCGACACCGTCCTCGACATCGGGGCCAACATCGGGATCACCGCTGTCATGTCGGGGGCGCTCGTCGGGCCCGGCCGGGTCGTCGCCGTTGAGCCCGTTCCCGAGACGTTCGCCCATCTCGACGCCAACGTCGCTACCTCCGGTCTCGACAACATCACCTGCGTCAATGCGGCGATCGGCGCCGCCGAGGGGACTGTCCGGCTGGTCACCCGCGCCGGCTCGAACTTCGCCGCGTTCGTCGGTTACCAGGACGTGCTCGAGCGCTACGACGGCTACGTCGAGTACGCCGCGAGGGTCATGACGGTCGACCGCCTCGTCGAGGAGCTGGGGCTCGACCGCGTCGACATGATGAAGATCGACGTCGAGGGCTACGAGCTTGAGGCGCTCCGCGGGGCGTCATCGACACTGGCCCAGTTCCGGCCCGTGGTCTTCATGGAGGTCAACCACTACTGCCTCAACGTCTTCCGGCGGACCTCCGTGGTCGACTTCATCGAGGCGGTGTTGGCGACCTTCCCGTTCGTCACGGCGGTGGACGCCACCCTCCGGATGCTCGACCTGACCGACACCCGGACCCACCACGTCTTCTTCCACGACAATGTGGTCCTCGGCCTGTTCCCGAACCTGCTGTGCGGCTTCGATGAACGGGTACGAGACGTGGCTGCATCGCTCGCAGCGCCCAGCTGACACCAAGGGGCCGCCCGCACCCTCGGCATCCGCATCCCGACTTCAGCGCACTGGCGCGCTTGCCTCCGAGCCCGGCGACCGACCGCTCCTGATCCCCCGTCGCTCCTTCCGGTGGTCCTCCATCGCGGCATGAGGCCGATATCACCACTTTGGGTGACTTCTATGTCACCCATTGTGTTATTGGGTCCCGGCGCGTACGATGTACACGACGGGTTCGCGAGGAAGTGGCGAAGCCTGCAGGACACAAAGGCAAACCCTCCGCGAGGAGGGGACGCAAAACCACGGGGCTCACTGAGTCAGCCGGGTTGCCAGAGCAGGCGCCCTCGCGCCGTCTGCCCCTGCACCCCGGCCCCAGGGGCAGACGGAGGGGCGATGCATCAGGGGCAGGATGTACTCAGGAATCGCCCGGCAGGAACGCGCTCGGGCACCGCCCGGCGGATCGGGATCGCCGTGGCCACCCTGGCCATGCTGGCCTCCACCGGGTTCGTCGGCGGGGGCACCCCCGCCGGAGCGCTCACCGGACAGGCGCACGGGGTGGCCCCGGGCATGCCGACCACGACCGTCACCACCGTGGTCACGCCGACCACCACGGTCACGACGACCACCAGGCCGACCTCAGTCACCACGGCGACCACCACGGTCACCACGTCGCCGACGACGGTCACCTCGACCACCGTCACGACCGTGGCGCCGACCACGACCACGACTACGACGACGGCGCCGAAGCCGACGACCACGACGACGACGGTCCCGCTGGCTCCGGCCACCACCGTCCCACCTGTCGCACCTGCGCCACCGGTGGCCGTTGCGCCGGCAGCCCCCACCTTCGACAAGACGTGCAGCCGGCCGGCCACCCCCGGCCTCCAGACCTACCTCGACTCGCTGCCCGCCGGGTCGGTCTTCCGGTCATCCACCACCGCCTGCTACGAGGTCCCGAGCGGGATCGTGCTCCGCAAGGCGATCACGATCATCGGCGGTACGTTCTACGATCCGACCACCGTCAAGCCCACCGGCCCGGGCTACGACGGCATGAAGCCGATCATCCTCTTGAAGGACGCCTCCCATGTCACCCTCTCGGATCTGGCCGTCCTCGGTGCCAACACCACCGGCGTCTACCACTCGAGCATGGTCGGCGAGGCCGGCGTCAAGCTCGAGGCGACCACCGACGTGACCATCACCGGGGTGACGGCCAAGGACACCTGGGGTGACGGCCTCGAGCTGGTGGGCAATCACCATCCGGTCACCGGGCTGACGGTCGACGGCTTCACCACCACCGATGCCGGGCGACAGGGGGTCACCCTCGCCGAGGTGTCCGGAGCCTCGCTCGACCACGTGCATGTGGTCAGCCCGGCCGACTCCGGCTTCGACTTCGAGTCCGACCTGCCGGGACTCGGCTCCGACAACGTGTCCATCTCGAACTGCACGGACGACAAGGGCTTCAACCTCATCGAGTTCTTCTCGGGACCGATCACCATCACCAACTGCACCGGCTTCCACCACGTGTCACTCGGCAGCCCCCACTCCAACGCCCCGATCTCGTTCGTCGGTGGGCACCTCACCTGCAAGCGGATCGACCCGCAGCCGTGCATCCGTCAGAACGGCGGCTCCCTGCGCTTCACCGGCGTGACCATCGACCGGATGGCCGGCATCGACAAGATCAAGGAGCCGCTGTGGTCGGTGGACAGCGGCGGCAAGTTGGTGTTCGTGGCGTCGCAGATCCAGTCGGCCTTCGGCTCCGTGGCCAACGCCGCTTCGGTCCGGATCGTCAACTAGGTACGACGTCACCGCCGGGCTCATCCTGACCGGCGGACCCGTCGACGGGGCGGCCTGCCACCGAGGGCGCGGCCGGTGCACGTGCCCCGAGGCTCAGCCGGCTCCCGAGCCGAAGAACCTGCCGTCGCCGTAGCTGAAGATGCCGCCGTCGGAGGCCACCAGCCAGTAGCCCAAGCTGTCGTTGGTGTTGGCCATGCCGACGATGGGCTTCACCAGCGAAAGGCTCCCGGCCGAGCCGAAGAACCCGGCGGTCCCGAAGGCGAAGATCCCTCCGTCGGAGGCCACCATCCGGTAGCCGGTCCCGCCGGAGACCGACGACATCCCGACGATCGGCGCGTTGAGCCGGTGGGCGCCCATGGAGCCGTAGAACCTGGCGTCGCCGTAGCTGAAGATGCCGCCGTCGGAGGCCACCAGCCAGTAGCCCCCTCCGTCCGGGGTACGGCACATGCCCACGATGGGCTGGTTGAGGGTCATGGCTCCCGTCGAGCCGTAGAAGGTGGCGTCGCCGTAGCTGAAGATGCCGCCGTCGGAGGCCACCAGCCAGTACCCGTTGCCGCTGGCCGTGCGGGCCATGCCCACGATCGGGCGGTTGAGGTGCAGGCCGCCGGTGGACCCGTGGAAGGCGGCGTCACCGTAGTTGAAGATCCCGCCGTCGGCGGCCACCTCCCAGTAGCCCTTGTTGTCCGGGGTGACCGCCAGCCCGACCACCGGGGCGGCCAGGGGCAGCCCGCCGGCCGAGCCGAAGAACCCGGCGTCCCCGAAGCCCACCACCGACCCGTCCGAGCCGTTGATCCAGTAGCCCAAGCTGTCGAACGTGCCCGAGATGGCCACCGCCGGGGAGGGCAGGGCGTGGGTGGGCGTGAACCAGTCCGACAGGAGGTTGAAGGCGGCGGCGAACTGGTCGCCGGTCACGACCACGTTCTGGGACGTCCCGACCAGGGTCATGGACAGGACACGGCCGCCCCAGTCGCCGTAGCCGTTGCGGGACGTGATGGCGATCGACTGCAGTGTCCCGAGCTGGGGCCAGGTGGACTGGATGGACGAGACCGGGATCGTGATCTTCCACGTGTGATTGGCGTTGCAGGCCCCGTTGACCGGTGGGCAGATCGAGTCACCGGCGTCGGGCACGGCCGGAAACGTGCCCGGGGCCGTGTACCCGCCCGTCGAGGCCGAATACTCGGTGGTCATGATCCGGGCACCCTGCTCCATCACGTACCCGAGCGTGTCGAGGGTGGCGGAGTCGGTGAGCGGGCTCTCGTTCCTGAGGCCCCGGTACGTCTGGCACGTCAGGTCGCAGGTGTCGGCGTAGCCCCCGTACGAGCCGAGGGCGGCCATGACGTAGGAGCGGGCGGCCACCGCCTGGGCCTCAAGCTCCTGGTATCCGCCCGGGCGGCCCTGCGGTCCGGGGTTGACCCCCAGCGTGCCCCAGTAGGCCGGCGACTCGTTGGGCACCACACCCACGATGTAGTCCTCGAGCGGCAGGATGTTGACCGTGCGGGCCTGGGCACCGCTGTTGTACGTCGCCTCCAGGAAGCCACGGACGGACAGGTTGCCGCCGCCCTGGCAGAGCTGGAGCGCGAGGTTGGCGGCGTTGGCATCGCCGATCGCCGAGTTGTTGTCGGGCACGGCCGTCGGATTGGCCACACCTCCGACGAGCCCGGCCCACGGCCCTCCGCACGAGGGCCCGCTGGACAGGTCCCAGCCCCCGGCGCCGTTGGCCCGCATCCACACGGCCTGGCCACCTCCGAGGTGGTGTCCCGCCACCGTGAACCCGCTGGCCGACGTGACGATGACGTCGTTCCCGTTGTTCTCCGTCAGGGCTACCCGCACGAAGGTCCCCTCCTGTCCCGGAGTGGTCAGGGTCGGCGTGGCCCCTGCGTAGTAGTGGGTGACGATGGCCTGCCACGGCGTCCCGGTGTACGCGTAGCCGAAGGCGCCCCACTGGCCCATCCCCCGGCCGTGGCCGTAGCCGTGGCCGGTGAGGCTGACCGAGTCCGAGGGATACGCGGCGGCCGGCGGTGCGGCGGCGACCACGCCGGCGACGGACAGGACGACGGCCACCACGGCGACCAGGGTCGACCACCGGAGGCGCGGCCTGCTCCGGCGTCCCTGCGAGGGTGACGATCCGGGGCGCGCGCCCCTGCTTCGCGGTTCCGACACGTTGGCCCACGATACGACCGCGGACCCCCTCCCGGGTGGCACCCCCGGCGATTCCCCCTACCTACCGACCCGTCCGGGCTACCCCGGCCCGATCATCCGGACCACGCCGGACCACGCCGGGCCACGCCGGACCATCCGGACCACGCCGGGCCGGGCCGGACCACGCCGGGCCGGGCCGGGCCACGCCGGACCATCCGGACCACGCCGGGCCGGGCCGGACCCTCAACTCAGTCGACACCGGTCGGGGCGGCCAGCACCTGGGGCATCGAACCGTAGAAGCCGGCGGCCCCGAAGGCGAACAGTCCACCGTCGCCAGCCACCATCCAGTAGCCGCCTCCCCGGGGGGCGGACGCCATCCCGACGATGGGCAGGGCCAGAGAGATGCTGCCGGTCGAGCCGTAGAACGGTGCCGTCCCGAAGCTGAACACCCCGCCGTCCGAGGCCGTCAGCCAGTAGCCCTTCGTCCCGTTGGCCGACATGGACACGATGGGTTGGTTGATGGGCACACCGCCCATGGAGCCGTAGAAGCCGGCGTTCCCGAAGGCGAAGATCCCGCCATCGGAGGCCACCAACCAGTAGCCCTGGCCGTTGGATGTCGGGGACATGGCCACGATGGACCGGTTGAGGTGGATCGCCCCGGTCGAGCCGTAGAAGCCGGCGTCACCGAAGGCGAAGAGGCCACCGTCGGACGCCACCTCCCAGTAGCCGCCGCCGTCCGGCGTGACGGCCAGCCCCACCACGGGTCGGGCGAGCGACTGGCCGCCCATCGAGCCGTGGAAGCCGGCGTCACCGAAGGCGAACAGCCCGCCGTCGGACGCCACCTCCCAGTAGCCCTTGCCGTCGGGCGTGGGAGCCATGCCGACCACGGACCGGGCGAGCGCATGGCCGCCCATCGAACCGTGGTAGCCGGCGTCACCGAACGAGAAGATCCCGCCGTCGGCGGCGACGTTCCAGTAGCCCTTGCCGTCCGGTGTGCCGGCCATGGCCACGATGGGCGAGTTGAGGTGGCCCGGCGCCCCGGCGCTCAGCCACCCGGTCAGCTGCGCGTTCTGGTGGAACTGGGGCCATGAGCGCAGGCCCAGCGAACGCCCGGCCGAGCCCGCCACCACGTAGTGCTGGATGACTCCCTCATTCCCTGCGCCGTACCCGGCGATGGTGATGCCGATCGTGCCGTTCGGATCGGTGGTGACCAGCGCCGAGTTCTGCAGCGCCAGTGCGCCGTAGCCGAGGGTGGCCACGATCTGGGCCGTCTTGCCGTCGATGATCACCAGGCCCGAGGTGGTCGGAGCGAGCACGTCGTTGTACCCGCCACCGGTCAGGTCGGCGGTGGTGACGCTGCCGATGATGCGGCCGGGAGTGGCCACTGGCCAGCCGGGCAGGGCGGCGCCGCTCGAGCCGTTGAGGGCCCACACCAGGCCACCGCGGCCGATCCCGGTGTCGACGCCCTCGACCACCTGTTCGACGTTGTTGCCCAGCACGTCACCGATGGCCGGACTGGACTGGGTGCTGCCACCCAGGTCGACCCGCCACACCACGTTGCAGTGGGCGTCGGTGGCGATCAGCTTGTTGGTGTCCGTAGCTGGCGTCTGCGGGCCGCCAGGCGGGTAGAACGTGCCGGTCCCGACGACGATGCCCTGGGCGCTCCCGCCGAGGAAGTTGCCCACCGCCGGCGACGAGTCGACCGTCTGGTCCGTGTCGTGTGAGCAGATCAGGTTCCCACCCGTTCCGAGCACCCGGATGTGGCCGCCGTTGTAGTACTGCGTGTTGTAGGCGTTGCCGAAGGTGGAGTCACCGCCCTGGACGATCTCGGTGCCGCCGTTGCCGTAGAGATCGGCCAGCGACGGCGTGGAGAAACCGCTGTCGGCGGTAAAGAACGGCCAGCCAGGCAACGTCGCCCCGTTCCCGGCGTTCAGCGCGTAGGCGTCCTGGCCGAGCGACGGGGCGACCACGGACTGGACGCCTTGCATCGAACCGACGGCCAGCGACGCCTGGACCCCGTGGTTCCCGTTGGGGTCGGCCGCCGGCCGCGACCAGATCTGCTGACCGGTGTTGGTGATGCCCACGTAGCCACCGATCGTCGGTTGGGCGGCGTTGCCGGTGCCCACGTAGACGTAGTCGGTACCCGAACCGTCGGGGCTGGCGGCGGGCGTCGAGTCGACGGGTGCGCCGAGGTGAGCGGGCCAGCCGGGCACGGTGGAGCCGTCGGACAGGTGGAAGGCGTAGACGCCGCCCGCCCGGTCGCCGACCACCACCGACTTGCCGCCGCCGTCGAGGGTGGCGGCCGTCGGCGAGCTCTCGGCGATCGGGTTGCCACCGTCGGCGAGGATCTGCTGCCAGGCGAGCGAGATGCCGAGCACCCGGGGGGCGGGTGAGGCACCGGCCCGGACGGGTGCTGTCGAGGCGAGTACGGGTGCCACCGCCGCCGCCAGGGCGGTCACCGCCAGTGTCCGCACCACCCGGGACGCGCCGCGCCGCCGGCGCCCGCGCGCCTCAGGTCCCGTGGCCCCTGCCCGTGCTCCCTGCCCCATCTACGTCCCTCGCTTCGTCCCTCGGTCGTCTCCCCGAGGGCCACCGGCGCCACCCCTGCAGCGCGCGACGGTCGCCGAGCGACCACTCGTCCATCGGTGGTATCGGCCGGAACCGGTCGGAACTGAACGGAAATCATGGCACTCCCGACCATCCCCGACAGGGCGAAGGTACCCGGAATCGGGGCCCCGAGTCGGTACCCTGAGGCATGCGCTTCGAACGGATCGCCACTACCGCAGGCTCGGCGCCCGCGGTCCGAGGTCCGTCCATCCTCCTACCGGCCTCGGGGCGCTTCCCCGACGGTCCCCCGCCGCGGGCCCCGCGGCCGGGCCGGGTGGCCTCCGACCGGGCCAGCCGGGTGCGGCTCCAGGTCCTCGACCTGCTGGCCCCCTGGGTGGTGGGAGTGGCCACACTGGCCGCCCGCCTCGCCACCGCGGCCTCCGGCCCCACCGACTGGGACTCTGCGCAGTACGCCGCCGCCGTCTCCCGCTTCGACGTGAACCACGGTCGCCCCCAGCCTCCTGGCTACTGGCTCTACGTGACGGCGGGCCGCCTGGTCCACGGCACCGGGCTGGGCACCGTCGACTCGCTGGTTCTGGTGTCGGCCCTGGCCTCGGCGCTGGCCGCCGGCCTCGTGGTCGTCGCCGGGCGGGACCTCGGCGGCCGGTGGGTCGGCCTGGCCGCCGGCGTGGTGGTCGCCACGTCGCCGTTCGCCTGGTTCAGCGGGTCGATCGTCTCCACCTACTCGTTCGACCTAGCCGTCGCCCCGTTGCTGATCATCCTGGCCTGGCGGGCCCGCCCCGGCTCGTGGCACGGGGCCGGGGCCCTGGCCACCCTCGGTGTGGCCGCCGGGTTCCGACAGTCGGTGGTCGTCATGCTCGCCCTCCTCGCCCTGGTCGCCGTGGCCGGCTCGGTGCGCCGCGTCCGCCATGCGGTGGTCGCGGTTGGCGCCGGTGCCGTGGCGTTGGCCGCGTGGTTCGTGCCGATGGTGCTGGCCCAGCCCGGCGGCATCTCGCTGTGGGCGCAGGCCACGCGGGCCGAGGGCCGGGGGGCGCTGCGCGCCACATCCGTCTTCGACCACGCCACCGGTGGTCCGGTCAATCTCGGGACGTTCGCCGCCTACACCACGGTGGCGTTGGCCCCGCTCGCCACCCTGGCCCTCGCCGCCGCCGCCGGGCTGGGTGCGCGGGCCCTCGTCCGGTGGGTGCGGGGCGCCGGGATCCCGACCGACAGCACGTCCACCACCGACAGCCCCACCACCGCTCCGGCCCACCGGCGCCGTCGCTGGGCCGACTGGACCCGTCCGTGGTTCCAGTCCCGGACGGTCATCCTGCTGGCCGCCACCTTGCCCCCGATGGCCGTGGTGGCCTTCGTGCAGTTCGCCAAGGGCGGCTACCTGTTGACCTACCTCCCGGGCGCCGTCATCGCCCTCCTGCTCGTGCCCGGCGCCCTCCTCCACGCCGAACCTTCCCGGAGCGATGGACGCCGCGCACCGGGCGCACTGGCGTGGGGCGTGGTGGCCTCGGTGGCGGTGGGCGCCATCGCCGTGGTCGGCGCCGACCGGTTCCTGACCGGCTCCGGAGTGCTTCCCGTGCGGGCCCAGCAGAGCCAGCACGGGGCGTGGATCGCCCAGGCCCGCTACCAGGCGCCCTATGCCGACACCCGGGCCGCCATCCGCTCGGCCGACGCCATGGACACAGCCCTGGCCCGCCTCGGGCCGCTGGTCGACCCCCGCCGCGACGTCATCGTCATCGACTCCCTGGACGGCAGCGGATCCTTCTACCGGAACGCCGGGTGGTCGCTACCCGCCCATCGGGTGGCGATGATCGTGCCCGGCGCCGCCGTCTATGACGAGTTGGGCGGCTCGCTCTTCTACACGCTGCGGACCTCGGTGTCCGTCGCCCCCGGCGGTTCGGTCTACCTGATCGCCTCCCCCACCTTGCCCGGCTTGCGCAAACTCGCCGGCACGGGCAAGGTCACACTGGTGCGGCCGGCCGGGCGCCTGGGTGACTTCCTGGTGTGGCGGATCGCCCCCGGGGCCTCGGTCCTCGGCGTGCAGGTGGCCGTCGTCCCCGGGCCTCGCCCGCTGGGCACCGGCCTCGTCGGCTGAGCCGCAGTCCCGCCCGCCACTCCGACCGGGTCAGCCCCGCGTCGCCAGCCGCCCGGACCGGGCCACCACCGACTCCACGAACGACGCATAGCGGTCGATGACCAGAGGCCACCGGAACCGGGCGTCCACGTAGGCCCGGCCCCGCCGACCGAGGTCGGCCCCGAACCCGTCTCCGGCCACCAACCGGTCGACGGCCACCTCGAACTCGCCGTAGCCGTCGAAGCGCAGCCCACCACCCGAGCGCTGACAGTGCTCCACGGTCGCGGCACAGCCGGCGTTGACCAGTACCGGGGTCCGGGCGCTCCATGACTCGGCCACCACCAAGGAGAAGGCCTCCCACGGCGACGGGCTGACGAGCGCGGCTGCCCCGGTCAGCAGGTCCCACTTGTGGGCCTCGGACACCGGGCCGAGCACGTCGACGTCCGGATGGGTCCCGGGCGCCTCGACCACCGGGCCGGCCAGCACCAGCCGAAGCGGGCCCGGATGCCGCTCCTTGTAGCGGGCGAAGTAGGCGGCCAGCAGGGTGGTCCCCTTGTGCCCCTCGACCCGGCCCAGGCAGACCAGGTAGGGGACGTCGGGCACCGGGGACGCCGTGGCGTGGGCGGCTTCGACCTGCACGCCGTCGTCGGGGTCGTCGACCCCGAGCCCGAGCAGGAGCTGGTGGTGGCTGGCCACGGGAAACACGCTCTCGACCAGGTGGCGCTCGGCCTCGGTCTGGAACACCAGCGCGTCGGCCGAGGCGAACACGGCCGGGAAGATCGGTAGGTGGAGGGCGGGCTCGTCGTGGGCCGCGGGATGCAGGATGGTCGGCACCGTCACCCGGTCGATGACGCGCACGGTGGGCCAGTAGAGGTAGGGGTAGAAGACCAGGGCGTCGCCGTCCCAGGCGCCGGCGGCGGCGGCCAGGGCCGGGGCCACCGGGCCCTGCAGGTCGAGCCAGCGCTCGGCCTCTCCCATCGGTGCCGAGGCCGGGTCGGCCAGGAGGGCCGCCGACAGTGGGTGGAACGAGGGCTCCCGGCCGGCGGCCGAGCGGTGGCGCTCGACCCGGACGCCGTAGATCCACTCCTCCCCCGACTCGTAGACGTCCTCCCACGTGACGAAGTCCTCGGCGCAGGTGGTCAGCACGTCGACGTCCCAGCCCTTGACGGCCACCAGGTGCTCGGCGAGGAGGCGGGCGGCGGTCTCGGCACCGCCGATGATGGCCGGGCCGTAGCGGGGGACGACGAAGGCGACCCTCATGCGGGACGACCGGTCACGTGGCGCCGATCGTCGCCTCGATCGGGCAACCGTGGGCGTGGCGTCACGCCGCGCAGGCGGCCTCGAGGGCTGCGACGAACCCGTCCTTGACCCTCGGGAGGGAGAACCAGTCGACCCGCTGGCCCGCCGCCGTGGCCAGCTCGGCTCGCAGGCGGGCATCCTCGACCACCCGGTGGATGGCGGCGGCCACCCGGGCCGGCTCCTTGTCGGGCAGGATCAGGCCGGCCTGGGCCACCGTCTCGGGGACGGCCGTGCTCTGCCACCCGACGATGGGCAGGCGGTGGTACATCGACTCGAGCAGCGGCACGCAGAAACCCTCGTGGTTCGAGAGGCACAGGAAGACGTCGCACCCGTCGTAGTAGGCGATCAGCTCCTCGTGGGTGACCGAGCCGGCCCACTCGACGGCGTCCGTCAGGTCGAGCTCGTCGGCGAACCGCGTCACGGCCTGCTGGTACTCCTCGGAGATGGCGCTCCCCACGATGTGGAGGCGGGCCTTCGGGTCGTACAGGCGCCGGTAGGCGGCCAGGGCCTTGACCAGGTCGTGCTGGCCCTTGTGGGGCGAGACCTTGCCCACGAAGAGCAGGTCCGTCCCGCCGCCGGCCCGCTGGCGGGCCAGGCGGGCGGCCAGGGCCGGGTCGGGCGAGCCGGTGAAGTCCTCGGGGTCGATCAGCAACGGCACCGTGGTCGTCGACGGGTAGCCGGCATCGCGCAGCTCCATCTCGTTGTAGACCGAGTCGGCGATGGCGAACTCCGTGACCTTGGCCAGGTCGCGCAGCTGGGCCCGCCCCCACCGGACCTCCTCGCCCACCGCCGGAATCCAGGCCTCCAGCAGGTCGGCCGGGGTGATGTTGTGGTAGTTCACGAACTTCCGCTCGGGTCGGTCGCGGAAGATGTCGGCCACGCCGCTGCCGATGGACAGCTGGTAGAGCAGCACCCGGCCGGAGCTCGACGGATCGCCGATGCGGGTGATCGGGTAGCCCTCGTCGAAGCGGTCGGGGCTGGCGTTGCCGTAGAAGACGTCGGACTCGTAGCCGCGGTCCCGGAGCAGGTCCCGGAGTTGCATGACGTGGCCGCCGATGGCGTCCCGGCTGGCCAGCGTGGGGATCACCTGGTCGATCCGGGTGACGGCGCTCACGCCGTCGACTCCTCCCAGCCCGGAAGGGGCGACGGTGCGAACTCGGCGCCGACCACCGGCACCTCGCCGGTGTGGCCGAGCCCGCGGAGTCGGAAGCTGATGTCGGGGAGGAGTCGCACTCGGCCTGTCGCCCGGCCCGGGTTGGCCACCTCGAACTTGGTGACCTGGTCCTTCCAGTCGAAGATGGCGGTGTCGGTGGCGCTGCGAACGCCGACGCTCACCGAGTAGGTGCCGTCGAGGAGGGGCACTTCGGGAAAGTGGAACCGGACGGTGCCGCCACCTTCGGGCACCTCGATGGCGCACATCGGGTCGTCCGGGTCCGACGCGAAGACCAGCTCGTTGCGGTCGTCGTGGATGGCGATGGTGGCCATGGCGTTGGGGACGGCGGCCAGGCTGTCAAGATCAGCCGTGATGGTCAGGGACTCACCCGGGTAGAGGTGCATCCGCTCGCCGCTGCCGCCGTGGTCGGCGTGGACGGCCCCGATGGCGAAGACGTTGCCCTCGATCCCGCCCGACTCCGAGTTCTCGAGCGTGCCGACGCCGAGCAGGTCGGCCAGGAACACCCGGATGCCCTCGCCCGGCTCGTCGATGGTGATCACCTGGCCATGGTTCATGACCATGACCCGCTGGCAGTTCTGGCGCATCACGTCAGTGGCGTGGCTGACCACCAGAATGGTGCGGCCCTCACGCTGGAACTTCTTCACGTGGTCCATGCACTTGCGCTGGAACGAGGCGTCACCGACGGCCAGGACCTCGTCCACCAACAGCACGTCGGGCTCCACGTTGACGGCCACCGCGAACCCGAGGCGGACGTACATGCCCGACGAATAGAACTTCACTTGATTGTCGATGAAATCCTCGAGTTCGGCGAAGGCCACGATGTCGTCGTAACGCTTGGCGATCTCTGCGTGGGACAGGCCGAGCAGCGAACCGTTGAGGAAGATGTTGTCGCGACCGGACAGGTCGGGCTGGAATCCGGCGCCGAGCTCCAGCATGGCAGCCAGGCTGCCGCGGACCCGGATCTCACCGGACGTGGGCTTGAGGATGCCGGCGATGCACTTGAGCAGGGTCGACTTGCCGCATCCGTTGCGGCCGAGGATGCCGAACGTCTCCCCTTGGTCGATGTCGACGTTGATATCCTTCAGGGCCCAGAACGGGGTGTAGGGCATCTTGCCGCCCTTGATGATCCGCTCCTTCAGCGAGGTCTGCTTCTCGGTGTAGAGCTTGAACTGCTTGGAGATGTCCCGCACCTCGATGGCGGTGGCCACGGCTCAGAGCTCCTCGGCGAAGTTGCCCTCGAGCCGACCGAACACGATCAACGAGAGGAGGAAGAGGCCGACGCTCACCACGAAGACGATGCCGAGCATCATGGCGTACCAGCCCGTGCCGTAAGGCGGGAGGAGCGGGATGACCGAGTGGGCCCCCGTCGTCTTGTCGACCGTCACGTAGGACGTCTGGGCGTAGATGACCCGCTGGAAGGTCATGGCGATGGGGGCGATCGGGTTGGCCAGGTAGAGCCACGTCAGGTGGAACTTGGCCAGGTGGGAGGCGACCTGGCCGTACGGGTAGACGATCGGGGTCAGCCAGAACCACGCCATCAGGGCCACCTCGGTGAGGTGCTGGGTGTCCCGCAGGTAGACGTTGACCGCCGACAGGAAGATCGACACCGCGCTGGTGAACACCAGGAGGGTCACGAAGGCGAGGGGCAGGAGCCACAGACTGCCCCAGTCGGGCAGCAGCTGGAAGGCGCCGAGGAAGATCACCAACACGACCACCTGGATAGCGAACAGCACGATGGCCACGCCGACCGTGGACATGGCCAGCAGCTCACGGGGGAAGGCCACCTTCTTGATGATCCCGGCCTTGCCTACCACCACCGTGGTCGACGCCTGGGCCGAGTTGTTGAACAGGTTCCACACGATCAGGCCGCAGAACAGCCAGATGGCGAAGTGGGGCTGCGGGGTGCGGGAGATTACCTTGAAGATCATGTAGTAGATGCCCAGCACCAGGGCAGGGTTGAGCATCGACCAGGCGTAACCGAGGACCGACTCCTTGTACTTGACCTTGAGCTCGGTCCGGGTCAGCAGGATCAGGAGGTCGCGGTTGCGCCACAGGTCCCGCAGGCGTTGCCCGAGCTCGACCTTCCCGTTGACGATGGTGATCCGGTCGTTGCTCTGGCCGGGGACGAAGCGCGTGCTCCCGCCGATGACCGTCGGACGCTCGGGCTCAGAGTCGGCCGAGGCCGGCTCGTTGATGCCGAGGCTCATCAGGTGGCGGACCCCGAGCCGGCCGCCGGGACCTGCATGGCGTCCTTCTGGATCACCTCGTCGATGAATCCGTACTCCCGGGCCTCCTCGGCGGTGAACCAGCGATCGCGGTCCGAGTCGGCCTCGATCCGCTCCACCGGCTGGCCGGTGTGGAAGGCGATGCGCTCGGCCAGCATCCGCTTGAGGTAGATGATCTGCTCGGCCTGGATGGCGATGTCGGAGGCCTGGCCCTGCATGCCGCCAGAGGGCTGGTGCATCAGGATCCGGCTGTGGGGCAGGGCGAACCGCTTGCCCGGGGTCCCGGCGCACAGCAGGAACTGCCCCATCGAGGCGGCCAGGCCGACGCAGATGGTGCGCACGTCGCAGCGCACGTACTGCATGGTGTCGTAGATGGCCAGGCCGTCGGTGACCGAGCCTCCGGGCGAGTTGATGTAGACCGCGATGTCCTTCTCCTGGTTCTCGGCCTCGAGCAGGATCAGCTGCGAGCAGACCAGGTTGGCCGTGTTCTGGTCGATGGCCGACCCGATGAACACGATCCGCTCCTTGAGCAGGCGCTGGAAGATATCGGAGCCCGGCCCGACGTCGGTGCCCGACTTCATCTCCGGGGCGGCGGCCGTGCCTGCGGAGAAGGTGGACGGAGGCGTGTGGAGAGGGGAATCCATGAGGGATGAGCCTAGTGGCTCAGGGGTGCTCCCGGACGCACGGGGGCGCCCGGGACGGGGTCCGCGCTGGCGGCCGATGCCCGGTCGGCCACGCCCTGCAACGCCGTCACCAGGTCGGATCCGGCCCGGTCGAGTCCGAGGGCGGCGGGACGGGCCCGCCCGGCGGTGACCAGTGCCTGCCGGCGCTCCGGGTCGGCCAGCAGGGCGCCCACCTCGTCGGCGACCCGGCGGGGGCCCTTGGCCTCCAGGACGACCCCGGCGTCACCCACCACCTCGGGGACCGCCCCAGCGGCGTAGGCCACCACCGGGAGCCCGTACGACATGGCCTCCACCAGGGGGACCCCGAACCCCTCGTGCTCGGACAGCATGACCAGGACGTCGGCCGTGACGTAGCGGGCGGCCAGCTCGGCGTCGCTGATGCGGGACACGAACTCGACGGCCCCGGCGATCCCGAGCTCGGCCGCATAGCGCTGGAGGGCCCGGGCGTAGGTCGGCTCCGAGGGCGAGCCGACGATGGTCAGCCGGGCGCCGGGCGACGTGGTGGCCCGGGCCACGAACAGGGCGGCGATGGTGTCCTGGTGGGCCTTGTTGGGGGCGAGCCGACCCACCGACAGCCAACGGGGGCCGTCCTCCTGGCTGCCTCGCCGTGCGGCCACGGCTGCCGCATCGGGCTCGACGGGCGGGACCCGGACGTTGGCCACCGGGATCACGACCACCTCGGCGCAGCCGCCGTCTCGCAGCTCGCGGGCGTCGAACTCGGATACCCCGATGCCGAGAACCGCCGTGGGCGCCAGCCTGCGCAGCTCCTGGGTGGCCCCCACCTGGTGCCGGGCGATCCAGTTGTTCCACGGGGCGAAGTACTCCGGCGGGGTGATGCTGTGGTAGTTGACGACGACCGGCTCGGGGCGGTCCGCCAGCCATCCGGCCATGCCTGACCGGGTGGCCATCTGGTAGACGAGCACGTCGCCCGGGACGGCGTCCTTCTCGTAGTCGAGGTACGGCCGGGTCTCGTCGACCGTGTCGGGGTCGGGAGTCTCGGTGTAGATCCGGCACTCGACGCCGTCGGCCACTAGGAGGTCGTGCAGGGCCCGGGTGTGCTCCCCGACCGCGTCGCGCACATGCAGCATGGGCACGAACAGGTGGATGCCGCTCATCGCCCGACCTCGGCCACCACGGCATGCACGCTCCCGCTCGGGGGACGCAGCCATCTCGGGCCGGCCACGCCGCGGTGGGCGAGCACGGCCTGCCACGTCTCGGGGTGGAGCGGGCGCCCGGGCAGGAGGTCCCGGACCACCGGGTCGAGGGAGGCGTCCCACGCCGCCTGGTCGGTGACCAGGAGGACCAGGGTCCCTCCGGGGGCCACCACCCGCCGGGCCTCGTCGACGAGATCCACCTTCCGGGCCAGGTCGCCCCGGTCGATGCAGCCGACCAGGACGACGCAGCCCCGGCTGGCGTCGGGCAGTGAGCGCAGATGGTCCACCACCTCGGCGAAGGCGATGTCGATCCGCCCGCTGCCGACCTCGAAGGCGGCGTCGGCGGCCCACACGACGGTGCCCCTCGGATCGACCCCCTCCACGAGTGCCCCACCGCCGGCCAGGGCCGACAGGAGCGCGTGGTCGCCGAGCTCACCCATCAGCGAGGGCAGGTCGGCGCGGGCCGCCGTCCACCCGGCCGCCGCGTCCACCCAGGCCGAACCGTCGAAGGTGGGCAGGACGAGCTCGCCGGCCTGCATGCCCAGCGGGTCCACCGAGGACTCGAGCCGCTCGACCCGGGCGGCCAGGAAACGGAGGGCGTCGAGCACGGTCTGCCGGAGCTCGGCCACGGCGTCAGCCGACAGCTGGCGCTCCTCCTCGACCGCCCGGTCCGTGTACTCCGAGAGGTCCTGGGCCACGATCTTGACCACGTCACCCAGCACCCGCTCGCTGGCCTTGGTGCTGCGGCCGCGCTCCCACAGGTCGGCGGGTAGTCCGCTCCACCCGGCCGGGCGACCCGGTGCCTCAGCCGGCTCGGCCAGGCGCCGGACGGCGTCGTCGAAGTTCCAACCCACCGTCCCCTGCGGCCTCAGCCGGTCGAACGCCTCGAGCAGGCCGCGCTCGTCGGCCGGCAGCGCGGCCCGCGGGTCGGCGGGGCTGGCGGCGGGGCCGCCGCCCTCCTCGGAGTCGCGTCGCTCCGGGGCATCGTTCCGCTCAGCCGTCACCGCCACCGCCCTCGCGTACGTAGGCCGTCCCGCCCGAGTGGAGCTCGAGGCGCGCCGTGCGCAACGGGGCCCGGCGGCCGCGGGCAGCCACCCCCTCGAGGAACGTCGTGTACCGGTCGATGATCGAAGGCCACAGGTAGTGGCGGGCCGTGTAGCGCTTCCCGGCCTCGCCGAGGGCGGCACGCATCCCGGCATCGCCGGACAGGCGGCCGACTGCGGCCTCGAAACTCCGGTAGGAGTCGAACCAGAGCCCGCCGCCGGAGCGCTTGCAGTGCTCCATGGTGGCAGCGCAGCCCCCGTTGACCAGCACCGGCACCCCGAGCGTCCAGGCCTCGAGCACCACCAGCGAGAACGACTCGTAGGCCGACGGCGTCACCATCACCTGGGCGTCGGCCAGGATGTCCCACTTGTCTGCCTCCGACACTGTGCCGGTCACCACGATGTCCGGGTGGTCCGGCGACTTGGCCGACACCGGGCCCACGAAGGCCAGTGCCAGGTCGGAAGGGTTCCGCTCCTTGTACTGGGCGAAGTAGTCGGCCAGCATCCCGCATCCCTTGTGCTCGTCGACCCGGCCCAGATAGCAGAGGTAGGGGCGGTCGCCGAGGCCGAGGATGTCGCCGCCGCGGCGCCCGGCGCCCGCCGGGTCGTTCACCCCGAGGCCCAGCACCACCTGGGGCCGCGCCCCGATCCGGAACACGTTCTCCATGAGGTCCCGCTCGGCCCGCGTGTGGTACACGAGTCCGTCGATGTCGCGGAAGCTGCGGCGGAACGCCGAGAAGTAGAGCGCCGGCTCGTCGTGAGCCGCCGGGTGGAGTACGACCGGCACCTTGGAGACGGCGATGGCGTCGACCGTGGTGGCGAACAGATAGGGGTAGCAGGCGATGACGTCGGCGTCGGTCCCGGCCACTGCGTCCACCAGGCCCGGGCACATCGGGCCGTTGAGTGAGACCCACTGACGGGTCTGGGCGAGTGTCGCCACTTCGGGGGCGACCCGCAGCTGGCCGTCGAGTGCGAAGTAGTCGAGCGTCCGGGGCGAGGCCGTCGGGAACCGCCGGACGGTCACACCGTTGATCACACTCGTCCCGGCGGGCTCGGTGTTCTCCCAGGTGAGATGGTCCAGGGCGCAACTGGTCAGCACCTCGACCTCCCATCCGGGCCGCCGGCACAGCCGTTCGGCCAGCATGCGGGCCGCCGTCTCCGCCCCGCCGATCACCTCGGTGCCGTAGCGCGGGGTCACGAACGCGAGCTTCACGCCACCACCCGCTCGGCATCGACGATGGCGGCGAGCACGTCGACGAAGCGCTGCCGGGTGGTGGTGGCGGCGAAGTCGGCCAGGCGCCGGCGCCCGGCCTCGACCAGAGAGGCCGCCAGAGCCTCGTCGCTGCGGACCCGGGCTACGGCGGCGGCCACCAAGGCCGGTCGGGCCGTGGGCAGCAGGATGCCGGCATCGGCCAGGGTCTCTCCCACCGCACCGGCGTCGAGGGCCACGATCGGGGTCCCCGCCCGCATGGCCTCGAGCAGCGGGATGCAGAATCCTTCGTGTTCGGACAGGCACACGAACACGTCGGCGTCCTCGTACCAGGCGGCGAGTTCGGCGTCGGTCAACCCCTCGCCGTGGCGGATGGCGTCGGCCAGGCCCAGCTCGTCGGCAAAGGCGAACACCGCCTCGGCGTAGGCCGGCGTGACCGTCGGGCCGACGAGGTGGAGCCGGGCTAGGGGGTCGTAGAGCCGCCGGTAGACGAAGAGGGCCTCGACCAGGTGCTGGTGAGCCTTGTTGGGCGAGATCCGCCCGACGAACAGCAGGACGGTGGCATCGCCGTGGTCGGCGGCCAGGCGGGCCCGCTCCCGCTCGTCCCGGCCGGCCTCCGCGTGGAGGTCGACCAGGATCGGCACCACGGCGGTGGCCGGGCAGCCCAACGCGTCGAGCTCGCGGGCGTTGAAGGCCGAGTCGGCGATGCCGAGGACCGCCTTCGGGGCGAGGGAGGCCACCTGCTCGCGGGCGAGCGCCACTTTGGCCACGGTGTGCTCTTCCCATCCCTCGTAGAAGGACGCGGGGGTGACGTTGTGGTAGTCGAGCACGAGCGGCTCGTCCCGGCCCAGGAGGAACTCGGCCACCGGCGACGACGTGCCGAGTTGATAGAGCAGGATGTCGCCCGGGCGGGCCCGGGCCGGGTACTCCTCGAAGTAGGTGGCCTCGTCCTGGAGCTCGTCGTGGGCCGCCTCGACGTAGATGTCCGAGTCCCACCCGGCCGACCGTAGGGCGTCCCGTAGGGCGCGGGTGTGGTCCCCCGTGGCGTCGCGGGGCAGGAGGGCGGGCACGAATTGGTGGACTGCGGTCACCGCACCCGCGTGGCGACCACGAGGTACTCCGTCGGGCCGAGCAGCAGTTCGTTGATGGCGTCGATGGCGGCGTTGACGGTGGCCGCGTCGGTGGCGCCGCTACCCACGTGGGCGAGGCGGCGGTCGTCGCCGCCCCGCACGGTGGCCGTCACCGAGAAGCCGCGGGTCCCCAACAGGTGCGTCCAGGTCTCCGGGTGGAGCGGGCGCCCGGGGGCCAGGTCCCGCACGACCGGCGAAGCGGCACCGGCCCACGCCTCGGGCGAGGTCGAGTGGAGGACGAGTACGCCGTCGACCATGATCCGTGACGAGACCAGGTCGAGCAGGTGCTCGCGCTCGTTCGGCCGGAGCCACTGGACCGACCCGGTCAGCACGATCCCACCGAGGGCCTCGCCGGAGACCACGTCGAGGTGGTCGAGGACCGACTCGGCCCGCACGTCGACGCCGCGGTCGAGGGCCGGCTCCAGGGCCAGGTCGGAGGGGTCCACCCCGTAGGCGTCGACACCGGCGGCCCCCAGGACCTCGACCAGCGAGCCGTCGCCGCAGTCCCCTACCACGACCCGGTCGGTCACCGAGGCCAGGGCCTCGGCCGCCGCCGGAGCCCACCACGTGGCGCCGGTATGGGCCGCAGGCACCACGGCGGCGGGCAGGTCGGGCGACCGGTGCGCCTCGACGGTGGCCTCGAGGTCCTCGATGTGATCGACCACCACGTGGAACATGCGCGACACCGACCAGGCGAACTTGACGATCTGGGCGACGATGAAGTTCATGTACCAGCCGAGGCCCTTGCGCACGGCCCGCTTGATGTAACTGCCCACCGCCTTGTTGGACGCGGTCGGCACGGCGATGTCGACATAGGCGGAGCCGTCGACCAGCGACAGGGTCTCGCGCAGGCGGGCCCGACCCTGCAGGCCCACGGGCGAGAACTCGAGGAAGAGCTCGTCGAGCTCGCGCTCGAGGCCGGCCGGTAGGTCCCCGGAGGCCCGGCGCTTCCGGACCTCGGCGTCGATCTCGGCCATCACCTCGTCGAGGTAGCGGATCCGGTCGGCCACGTCGGTGGCGGTGTCGACGTTGCCGCCGTCGGCCGGGGCCGGGGCGTCGGGGGTCACGGGCGACGGGGCGGAAGGCGAGGTCGGCACAGGGTGACTATAGCCAGGGGTCCCCAACGCCCCCGGGAGCCACCCCCGTCCGCAGGCCCGTCCCTCGGTAGTCTGACGGCCACGCGGGCGTGGCGGAATCGGCAGACGCGCCGGGTTTAGGTCCCGGTCCCTTCGGGGGTGGAGGTTCAAATCCTCTCGCCCGCACTTTTGCACCCCGTCGCGGGCGCCGCAGGACCGGCCACGGACGCACGCACACGCTGGCACGCCGGGGGCCCAGCGTGTTCACTGGGTCCATGCCGCTGACGGGAGAGTACGAGCCGAGCTCACAGCAGTGGGTCCGTGACCAGGTCGAGCAGTACGAGTCGTCCGGGGGGACCGAGGGCACCTCCCTCTTCGACACCGGGATGCCGGTGGTGATCGTGACCAGCCGGGGGGCGTCGTCCGGCAAGCTCCGCAAGACCCCGCTGATGCGGGTCGAGCACGACGGCACCTACGCCCTGGTGGCTTCTCAAGGCGGTGCGCCCACCCATCCCCACTGGTACGCCAATCTCGTCGCCGACCCCCACGTCGAACTCCAGGACGGCCCGGACAAGTGGGACCGGATGGCCCGGGAGGTCGAGGGGGCCGAGCGGACGCTGTGGTGGGAGCGGGCCGTAGCCGCCTATCCGCCCTATGCCGACTACCAGGAGCGCACCGAGCGGGTCATCCCCGTGCTCGTGTTGGAGCCCGGGTCAGGCTGACACTGCGCGCCCACCGCCCCTGGCCGGCCGGGTCGGTTCAGGCCGGCTTCCGGATGAGGAAGGCCAGCAGGTAGCACTCGTCTGCGGCGTGGTAGATGCCGTAGTTGGCTGCTAGGGAGGCGAGGTCGAACCGGCCTCGGGCCACGCCGGGCCCGCCCCAGTTGAGGCCTCGGATCGTCTCGATCTCGAACCCGGCCCGGGTCACCTTGTCCCGCAGCTGCTCGAGCGTGTACTCGACATCGTGATCGGGGTCGATGAAGTCGTCCTGCTGCATCCGGCACAACCGGCCGTTCGGGGTGTCGATGGCCATGTAGCCGCCCGGGCGCAGGGCCCGGAATGCCCCCTCCAGCACTTCGTCCCCTGCCGACTCCGGCACGTGCTCGATGGACTGGCCGCTGTAGACGAGGTCCACGGACTCGTCCTCCGCGAACGACAGGTCCACCATCGACCGGTACTCGTAGCGGACCCGGCCCCGGTCGGTGTCTCCGTCGCCGAAGCGGTCCGACTTGTAGAGGTCGTGGCGGTCGTCCGGGGGCAGGTCGACGATGACCAGCTCCTCGAAGTCGTAGGGGTACCCGAGCGCCACGAGGGCGCCGCGGGCGTCCGAGGTGTGGCCGCCACCCACGTCGATGATGCGCCGGGCCCGGGGCAGTCCGATGATGAACTCGCACCGGCTGGCGTGGAGCGAGCCGTGCAGCCCGGTAGCCCGGGGCTGGGCCACCACCCGGAACTCGTTGGAGGTGCGGATCCGGTCGACCATGTCCTCGTAGTCCATGAGGTGGTCGCTGAGGGCCCCGGTGTACTCGTCCCAGGCGGTCGGGTCTGGGTCGCGCCGGAGCAGCACGTTGTAGGCCATGCGGGTGGCCTCCCGGGGCGGGAGCTGGGTGAACGACAGGCCGGCCAGGCGGGTGGCCTCCCGGCGGACCTTGTTGTCGATCCGGTCGTACTGCGGGATGAGCCGGGCCGGCAGACCGGTGATCGAGCCCTTGCCGCCAGCCCCGTCTGCTCCACTCATGCCTGCTCCGTTCGTCGGTCGGGCCTCGTGCGCCTTGGTCGGGGAACCTACCATCGGCACCCGGCGTGACGGTGCCCTCCACCCGGCGTGAGCGCACCCCCATTCACGACCGGGACGGTTCACCGG
>DATCCR010000152.1:0-6528 GCA_036511155.1 Acidimicrobiales bacterium | reverse complement strand
CCGGAGCCGATCAGCGAGCCCAGGGTGTTGGTCACGCGGGCCAGCCCGACCTTGTGGAACAGCTGCCCGAAGATCGGTGGCTTGAGCATCCACCGGTCCCAGGTGCGCCGGCCGCCTTCAGTGGCGATCCACTTCTTGATCCCGATGATGGACCCCACCACCACGGCGATCACCGCGAAGACCCACACGCTGGTCATGATGTTCGAGACGTCGATCAGGATCTGGGTAGGAAGGGGCAGCTTCCCTCCCAGGGTCTTGAACAGGTTCTGGAACACCGGGACGATGAAGATGATCATGGCGGAGAAGATCACAGCCATGATCGACCCGACGACCGCCGGATAGGTCATGGCCGACTTGATGGTCTTGTTGAGCTGGGCCTGCTTCTCGATGGTGTCAGCCAGGTCGGTGAGGACTTCGTCCAGGTTCCCGCCGACCTCACCCGCCTGGACCAGCGTGCAGTAGAGCTTGGAGAAGGCCTTGGGGTGCTTGGCGCACGCCGCCGACAACGACGACCCGTGTTCGAGGTCGGTACGCACCTCGTTGATGATCCGCGCCAGTTCGGGGTTGTCGAGCTGGGAGCCCAGGATGCCGAGCGACCGCACCACCGACAGCCCGGAGTCGACCATCGTCGAGAGCTGCCGGGTCATGACCGCGATCTCCCGCAGCTTGATCCGCCCGGACAGGCCCGGAATCTTGATCTCGGTCTTGAGGTTGACGGCCGACTTCGGCGTCACCGAGATCGGCATGTAGCCCATCTCGCGCAGGCGCCGGACGACCAGGGCCATGCTGTCGCCGTCCAACTGCCCCTCGACGAGGGAGCCCGACTTGTCCCGGACCTTGTAGTCGAATGTCAGTGCCACGATTCCCCGCTTCGTCGATCGGTGCTGCAGTAGGTGGACATCACGCGTGGAGGTGGTTCCGGAGGTCCTCCTCGTTGGAGGAACGGTCATAGGCGATCGGCTCGGAGATGATCCCCTCCTTGACCATGTTGGCCAGGCCCTGGTCCATGGTCTGCATGCCGAACGACCCACCGACCTGCATGAGTGAGTAGATCTGGTGGGTCTTGGACTGGCGGATCAGGTTCCGGACCGCCGACGTACAGACCAGCACCTCCGCGCACGGGGCGCGCCCGTTGCCGTCGGCCGTGGGCACGAGCTGCTGAGTGACGACGCCTTCCAGGGTGGCGGCCAGCATCACCCGGATCTGCTCCTGCTGCTGGGTGGGGAACACGTCGATGACGCGGTCGATGGTCTGCGGGGCGTCCTGGGTGTGCAGGGTACCGAACACCAGGTGGCCCGTTTCCGCGGCGGTCAGCGCCATCGAGATGGTCTCGAGGTCGCGGAGCTCGCCCACCAGGATGACGTCGGGGTCCTGGCGCAGCACCCGGCGGAGCGCCTCGGAGAAGGAGTTGGTGTCCTCGCCGATCTCGCGCTGGGTGATGATCGACCGCTTGTGGTCGTGCAGGAACTCGATGGGGTCCTCGACGGTGACGATGTGCATCGGCTTGGTCCGGTTGATGATGTCGATCAGCGACGCCAGGGTCGTCGACTTGCCGGAGCCCGTCGGACCCGTCACCAGAACGAGGCCACGCCGCAGGTCGGTGAAGGACCGGATGGAGTCGGGTAGGCCGAGGCTGGAGAACACCGGCATCTCGTGCGGGATCGGACGAAGGGCGGCGGTCACCGTCCCCCGCTGCAGGGCGACGTTCACCCGGAACCGGCCGACGCCAGGGATGGTGTGCGACGTGTCGAGTTCGTGCTCGGCCTCGAACCGCTCCCGTTGCGACGCCGGGAGGATGCCGAAGATCATGTCCCGGATGGTGTCGTTGGACAACGGCGGGCAGCCCTCGATGGGGAGCATCGCCCCGTGCAACCGGATGGTCCCCGGCATGGCCACCGTGAGGTGGAGGTCGGATGCCCCGACCGAGACGGCGTAGCGGAGCAGGTCGTCGATGTGGAGGGGGACGGTGTCGTCCTGGCCGCCGGCGGCCAGTCCGGTGGTCAGCAGGTCGTCCACACTGGCCGCCGGGCCCTTCTGCATCTCGGCCGAGGGCCCCTCGGCGCCGTCGGTCGGGCCGGGGGCGTCGTGGTCGGACGGCGAGCCGAGATGCCGGGCGATCAGGACCGGGTCGGCGAGGACCGCATGGACCCGGTGACCCACCCGTCCGGCGAGGGACTCCACCTCCTGGGGGGTGGGGGGCTCGGCGAACGCCACGACGAGCACATTGCCGTCGAACTGCAGACCCATGGCCACGAACTCCCGGGCCAGCGCGCCCGGGAGGGCGGCGGCGGCCTCGGGCTGGGGGGCGAAGGCGGCCAGGTCCACGGCCGGGACCTGGGACAGCTGGGACAGCGTGCCCACCACGACGCTCGGCAGCGCGAGGTTCCGGCTGATGAGCAGGTAGGCCAGGGTCTGATCGGTGGCGAGGGCCTCGTTGACCAGAGGCTTGAGGTGCGCGTCGGTCTCGTAGCCCGACTCCACCAACGCCTGGGCCAGGCGGGTCGTCCACCCGCTGCGGGTGTCGGGGGTGACGGCGGTCATGCGACCACCCGCAGGACTTCCTCGAGCGTGGTCTCGCCGGCAATGGCCTTCCGGAGCCCGGCCTGGCGGAGCGCCACCATCCCCTGGCTGACGGCCAGGCGGTGGATCTCCTCCACGGAGCATCCTTCGATGATCATTCGTTCGACCTCCTCGGTCATGGGCATGAGTTCGGCGAGTGCGAGGCGTCCCCGGTAGCCGGTCTGCGAACAGGCCGAGCAGCCGACCGACCGGTACACCTCGGTGAGCACCCCGGCCTCGGCCACCTCGTCCATCGTCCAGCCGGCTGCGGTGATGTCGGCGTCGGTCGGTACGTAGGGCTCCTTGCAGTGCATGCACAGCTTCCGGGCCAGGCGCTGGGCCACCACGCCCGAGAGGGCGGACGTCACCAGGAAGGGCTCGATCCCCATCTCGATCAGGCGCATCGGCGTGGCTGCCGCACTGTTGGTATGGAGGGTGGACAGCACCATGTGGCCGGTCAGCGCCGCCTCGATGGCGATCCCCGCGGTCTCCTTGTCGCGGATCTCGCCGATCAGGACGATGTCGGGGTCGGACCGCAGGATCGCCCGCAGTGCGGAGGCGAAATTGAGTCCGGCCTTGACGTTGAGCTGGACCTGGTTGACGCCCTTCAGGGGCAGCTCGACGGGGTCCTCGACGGTAATGATGTTCTTCTCCGGCGAGTTGAGGGCGGTCAGCGTCGTGTACAGCGTGGTCGACTTGCCCGAACCGGTCGGGCCGCTGACCAGGATCGTGCCGTAGGGCTTCGTGTACAGGTGTTCGTACTTCTCGAGCATGTCCTCGTCGAAACCCAGGTCGGCGAAGCCGAGCACGACGCTCGACTTGTCGAGCACCCGCATGACGATCTTCTCGCCGTAGATGGTGGGCAGGGTCGCCATGCGGAGGTCGATCCCCTTCGCCCCCACGTTGAGCGAGATGCGGCCGTCCTGTGGGACGCGGTGTTCGGCGATGTTCATGTCCGCCATGACCTTGAGCCGGGTGGTGACTGCCGCGGCGATCGACTTGGGGCCGGTGGAGACATCGTGGAGCACGCCGTCGATCCGGTAGCGGATCCGCAGATCGGTCTCCGTCGGCTCGATGTGGACGTCCGAGGCCCGCTCGTTCAATGCCTGGAGGATGAGGAGGTTCACGTACCGGACGATCGGGGCGGCCTCGGTGATCGTCTGGATGTCGTCGACGCCGCTGTCCTGGTGCGTGCTGTCGAGGCCGAGCGACGCCTCCATGGCCATGTCGTTGGCGTCGCCGCTGTTGAAGGCCCGGCTGATGTAGGCGCTGAGCTGGGACCGGGTGGCCACCACGACGATGAAGTTGGTCCCGATGATGGTCCGCAGGTCGTCCATGGCGAACACGTCGGTGGGGTTGGACGTGGCCACCACCGGGACCCCGTTGTCGTTGGCGATGACCATGACATTGTGGTGGCGGGCGGTCGACTCGGGCAGCGCCCCGGCCACCGTGAGGTCCACGCCGGCCGTGTCGAGGTCGACGAACTGCAGGCCCATCTCCTCGGCCATCCCCCACATCAGGTCGGCCTCGGTCACCAGGCTCTTGTTGGTCAGGATGCGGGCGATGCTCTGGCCGGTCAGATGGTGCTCCTCGAGCGCCAGTCTCATCGCCTCGAGCGAGACCCGACCTCCGTCCACAAGGGCCTTGGCCAGGGGAGGGAACGACTCGGTGGCCTCGCCCGGCGACCCACCGACCGCTTCGGGGTGCAGGTCGTGATACGTGGCGACCGCCTCGGCCACCAGGTCGGCGGCGTCTGCCGTCGAGCCCGTGGTCGACCCCGGCACGTCGCCGTCGCCCGCGTCCTCACCTTCGAGCGAGCGGGCCAGTGCGGCCAGCTCGTCGTCCGCCGCCAAGTCGGGCGCCCGCCCTGCCTCCGGGACGGCGGCCGGGCCGGCCACCTCGCCCAGGACGCCCATCGGATTCGGGATCTCGATGGTCGGCAAGTTGGGCATCTGGGGCCCGACGGCGCCCTGGGTCGCTTCGGCCAGTGCCTGGTCGAGTGCGTCGACCGTCGGACCGGAATCCGTGACTCCCCCGACGGCCGTGGCGGTCGGCCAGCCCGAGCCGTCGCCGAACATCAGCTCGATATAGGCGTCGATCTGCTCCGGGGCAGCGACCACCGAGATGAAGTCGCGTCCCAGGATGGCCCGGATGGAGTCCTGAGCGAAGAGGTCATCCGGGTCGGCCGTGGCGATGACCGGGGTGCCGAACTTGCGCTTGACCACCACCACGCGGTGGTGGCGCGACAGGTCCGCGGGCAGGATGGCACCCGCCGCTGGATCGACCCCGTACGTGTCCAGATCTACGAACTCGAGGTCGCGCTCGTTGGCCATGTATCTGATGGCCTCGACATCGCTCATGGCTGGGTCATCGGCAGACTCCTCGCCGATATTGAACGGGAATCGTCGAGACGCCCTGGGACGCACATCCGGATCGGGCGCCTCCGCGGAGCGCGGGGTCCCGGCCACTAGAGTGACCGGCTCCGGACGACCGACCGACGAGGCGCCACCATGCGGGTCCCCGCCAGACACAGCGGAACGTACGTGCAGGTCAGCGGGACAGCGTTCACCCGTCGGGCCGGTGGCCGCCTGTGGACGGGGTCCCGGACGTGACCACCTCGGGGACCTCGCTCGAGTCGGTCGTGATCCTGGTGGCCACCGTGGTCGGCCTGTTCGTGGGCTCGTTCCTCAACGTCGTCGTCCACCGTGCGCCCCTCGGGCTGTCCGTCTCGACCCCCCGCTCCTTCTGCCCCACCTGCGACCGCCAGCTGGCCTGGTGGGAGAACGTGCCCCTTCTTTCCTGGACCGTGTTGCGGGGCCGCTGCCACACGTGCCACGAGCCGATCTCGGTGCGCTACCCACTCGTCGAGGCCTCCACGGCGGCCGTGTTCGGCCTCGTCGCCTGGGCGTGGCACGGCACGCTCCCGACCGCCGGATACTGCGTGCTCAGCGCCACCGCGCTCGCCATCGCCCTCATCGAATACGGCGACCAGCGGTCGCCCCTGGCGGTAGGGGCCACGGGCACCGGCCTGGGTGCCGTTCTCCTCGTACCCGGGTTCCTGGTGGTCCACCGCGGCACGTCGCTGGCGTGGGCGCTCCTCGGGCTCACCGTCGGGACCGCGGTGTTCGGCATGCTGCGGGCCCGCGATCCCGACTGCCGGGACCCCCGGTCCCACGGCAGAACCTTGCTCCCCCTCGCCGGACTGTGGCTCGGCGGGCTCGGCGGGCGGCCCACCGTCGCCGGTCTGGCCTCCTGGGTCCTCACCTCCTTCGTCTGCCTGGTCGTGCTGTGGGTGGACCGACGGGGCACGTCGGACCGACGGGTGCCCGCGGTTGCCGTCGAGCCCCTGGTCAGTGGGATCGTCGTCGCCCTGACGGTGTCCCTCTGGGTCGCCGGATGACCCACCTACGATGGTCGCATGGGCCTCGCCGCACCGGTTGCGCCAGCTGGACCGCATCCGTCCCGGGCCGGTGACCATGGCGGCCGGTGAGCTGACCTACCGGACCGTCGTGGTGGACGACCACGAGCTGCTGCGGGCCGGGACCCGGCAGATCCTGGAGGACGCCACCGGGTTCACCGTGGTGGGCGAGGCCGCCGACGCCGAGACGGCACGGGAGGTGGTGGCCGACACCGCCCCCGATCTGGTCATCGCCGACATCCGCCTCCCGGGCGCCAACGGGATCGAACTGGCCCGCCAGCTCGTCCACGACCGCCCCGGACTGGTGGTCGTCATGCTCAGCGCCTACGACGATCCCGACTACGTGCGGGCGGCCATGGCGGCAGGCGTCGCCGGGTACCTGCTCAAGACCCTGCCCAGCCACGAACTGGTCGAAGCCCTGCGAGAGGCGTGCGCGGGGACCGCCCGCCTCGGCGGACCGCTGCGGGGCCAGGGGGAGCGGGACATCGCCGACCGGGTGCCGGAGCCTTGCGACGAGCTCACGGCCCGGGAGGTCCAGGTCGTGCGGCTGG
>DATCCR010000151.1:0-17520 GCA_036511155.1 Acidimicrobiales bacterium | reverse complement strand
CGGGCCCGAACCAGATCGCCGCCGAGGCCGCCGTCCAGCCCGCAGCCGAAACCCCGGCCCCCGCCTACGCCGTCGCCGGAGCCACAGGAGCCGTGCTCGGTGCCACCGGTACCCCCATGGCCCCGCCCCCCACCATGCAGGCCCCGCCCGCGCAGGCGCCCCCCGCACCGCCGGCCCCGGCCGCCCCCGTCATGCAGGCCCCGCCGCCGCCGCCGGCCCCGTCGGCCCCGAGCATGTCGGCCCCCACCATGTCGGCCCCGCCTCCGCCACCGCCCGCTCCCGCTCCGGCTCCGCCGGTGACTCCGGTCATGCAGGCCCCTCCCACCGCGTCGGCACCCGCGGCCCCGGCCGCCACTGCGTGGGACGATCCGCCGCTCGGTCTGGCCGCCCCCGAGGAGGCCACTCCGGAGGCCAAGAAGTCCAAGAAGCCGAAGTTCGCCCTGACCCGCAAGCAGCTGCACGCCGCCGAGGCCGCTGCCGCCGGCACCGCGGTGGCCGGTGCGGCCGCCGAGGCAACGCCGTCCGCCCCGCAGGAGGCTGTGTCCGCGCCGACGTTCGAAGCCACCAAGGCCAAGAAGCCGAAGTTCGCCCTGACCCGCAAGCAGCTGCGCGCCGCCGAGGCCGCTGCCGCCGGCACCGCGGTGGCCGGACCTGCATCCGTAGAGTCGGCTCCGGCCGCCCCTGAAGCCGTAGCTCCTGCACCTGCCCAGGCCGCAGCCGCTGCACCCGCCGTGCCCGCCGCGCCAGAGGCATCTGCGCCCGAAGCCACGAAGGCCAAGAAGCCGAAGTTCGCCCTGACCCGCAAGCAGCTGCGTGCCGCCGAGGCCGCCGCAACCGGATCAGCCGTGGTCGGAGCTGTCGGAGCCACCACCGCCGCACCTCCCACGGCGCCGCCGTCGGACCCGGTGCCCCTTGCCGTCCAGCCGCCGCCACCGGTGGCGTCCGGGGGCCCGGCCGCATCCGCCGTGCAGCCGATCCCGCCGACCGGCGACCAGTCTCCAGGCGACGGGACGGGCGACTCGTCCGGTGGCCCGGGTGCCGATGGCGTGGTCCTGGCCGAGAGCGGGTCCAAGCCCAACCGCCGGAACCTCGTCCTCCTGGTGGTCCTGCTGGTCCTGGTGGTCGCCGTGGGCGGATACCTGATCTCGAAGAAGAGCAGCTCGACCACGACGGCCCCGGCGCCGTCCTCGACGGCCGCCGCCGACACCGCCCTCGCCGGGTCGATCAACCTCCACCTCGCCGACCTCCCGACCGGGTGGACCCAGGCTCCGCCGGCCCAGGCCATCGTGCGTCTGCCGGTCGCCCCGGCCGCGGCCCAGGCCAACGCCGCCAACGCCATGGCCTCGTGTCTCAACACCAGCTACGCCGTGGTGTCGGGCCTGTTCGACTCGGGCTCGCTGCCCGGCCAGACCAGCCTGGTGCAGTCGCCGATGTTCGAGAGCGCCTCAGGCCCGGCGTTCGAGATGGCCTCACGCACCACGACCATGGCGTCGCCCGGCCAGGTCCAGGCACTCGACGCCGTCTTCACCAATCCGAAGTTCGACCTCTGCTACCAGGACTTCCGCACGGCCCTGGCCCAGGCCGCCGTGCCGGGCGCCTCGGTCCAGGTCCAGCCGGTCACCCTGACGGCGCCCAAGGGCGTCACCACCTACGGCATGGTCAGCACCTACTCGCTGCCGGGTGTGGGCACCGAGGTGGTGGGCGACGCCTACCTCCTGGGCGGCCGGGTCGTCACCGTCATCCAGCCGTCGACCAACGGCCCCGCCATCCCGTCGGACGTGTTCGCACCGGCCTACGACGCCGTGGCCGGGCGCATCGGGGCCAACGTCACCAAGTAGGGACGTCTCGTCTGGAGCGGGGGCGGCGGGCCGCCACCCCGGGGGTCAGACCCTCTCGGGGGCCAGTCGGGCTATGGCGGCCAGCGCCCGGTAGGCGGCCTCGGCCGGGCCGGTCTCGTCCGGGCGGACCAGGTTGGACATGATCCGCAGGATCCAGGTCATCAGCGTCTCGGAGTACATGCCGGTCCCGACGCACAGCCTCATGAGCTCGGGGTTGGCAATCACCCGGATGAAGGCCCGGGCCACCCGGTAGTAGAGACCGTAGGCGTCGTCGAGCCGCTCCTCGTAGCGCTGCAGGGCGGCGAAGCCGTCGCCGGACAGCGCCTCGCCGAGCGAAGCGGCGGCCAGTCGGCCGGTCTCGTAGCCGTAGGCGATGCCCTCGCCGTTGAACGGGTTGATGGTCCCGGCGGCGTCGCCGACCACCAGGGTGGTGGCCCCGAGCCGGGGTCCGACGGCCAGTCCCATGGGCAGCTTGCCGCCCGTTGCCGGCCCGAGGGCGGTGGTCGGGGAGAGCTCCCACTCCTTGGGCGCCCACGCGACGAAGTGCTGCATGAGGGTGCCGGTGTTGACGCCCTTCCACCGCCGGTCGGTCGAGAGCAGACCGACGCCGACGTTCACCCGGCCATCGCCCAGGGGGAAGATCCAGCCGTAGCCCGGCACCAGATTGCCCTCGCCGTCGCGGATGTCGAGGTGGGACTCGATGAAGGGCTGGTCGTGCCCGGGCGAGGTGTAGTACCCGCGCAGGGCCATGCCCATCGGCTGCGACCGGTCGCGGCTCGTGCCGAGCGCCCGGCCGAAGCGCGAGTTGGCGCCGTCGGCCACCACCACGTAGCGGGCCCGGATCTCCCGCGTCGCGCCGGTCGCCTTGTCCTTGACGACGGCACCCACACACGACGGGAGGCCGGCGCCGGTGGGCGTCGCCACGGTCGTGTCGAGGATCGGCTCGAGGGCCTCGGTGCCCTGGAAGACGGTGGCGCCGGCCTTGGCCGCCCGTTCGTTGACCAGGGCGTCGAGGTCGTGGCGGGTGACCACGTACCCGTAGTTCGGGAAGGACGGGTGCTCGGGCCAGGGCAGGTGCAGTTCCCGGCCGAAGGCGTGGCACCGGAGGCCGCCGTAGCGGTGGGCCCCGGCCAGCGAGTCCTCGACCCCCATGTCGGCCAGTTGGCGCACGGAACGAGGGGTCAGGCCGTCACCGCAGGTCTTCTCGCGCGGGAACACCTTCTTCTCCACCAGGGCGACGTCCCAGCCGGCCTCGGCCAGCCAGTAGGCGCAGGACGACCCCGAGGGGCCGCCCCCGACGATCAGCACGTCGTGGACGTGGCTCCCCCCGGGGGAGTCGGCGGTCGTGGGGTCGGCAGGGTGGGGGGCCGCGGAGTTCACGTCGTCATGCTACGGGGGAGGTGCAGGGGTCGGCACACGGGGCCCTGCCAGGTGCCCGCCGGACGCCCTGTGGCCCGTCGGGCTCCGCCCGGGCACCCGCCCGGAGCGCGTCCGGGCACCCGGGCCTGCGGATGTGCCCCGCCCGAGGCGTGCGTGATAAAAATCACATGTTGTGGCCGACTACCTGCCGATCCTGATCCTCATCATCCTGGGCTTCCTCTTCGCGTCCATCTCCTTCGTGGCGTCCGCACTGCTGGCGCCCAAGAAGCGGCCGACGGCGGCCAAGCTCGCGCCCTACGAGTGCGGGATCGTCCCCGGCATCGACCCCCCGACCCGGTTCCCGGTGCGGTTCTACCTGGTGGCGATGATCTTCATCATCTTCGACATCGAGGTGGTCTTCCTCTACCCGTGGGCCGTGATCTTCCGCCAGCTGCGGTCGTTCGGCCTGGTCGAAGTCATCGTCTTCGCCGCCGTGGTCTTCATCTCGTTCGTCTTCCTGGTCGGCAACGGGGCCCTCAGCTGGGGCCCATCGAAGCGGCTGGTCGGTGCCATGCCGTCGCGCACCTCGAGCTCGACCGTCGCCCGCATCGGCGTCCCGTCCACCGAGCCCGCCGCCGCCCGTCCGGCCACTGCGCCGTCCGGCCCCGGCCGCGCCGCCTGAGCGGGGAAGCGCACCGACCGTGGGGCTCGAAGACCTCCAGCACAACTTCCTCACGGGCCGCCTCGAGGACCTGGTCAAGTGGGCACGGACCTACTCCATGTGGCCGGCCACGTTCGGCCTGGCCTGCTGCGCCATCGAGATGATGTCGGTCGGTGCCGCAGACTTCGACCTCGCCCGGTTCGGCATGGAGGTCTTCCGGGCCTCCCCCCGCCAGGCCGACCTCATGATCGTGGCCGGTCGGGTGTCGCAGAAGATGGCCCCCGTCCTCCGCCAGGTCTACGACCAGATGATGGAGCCCAAGTGGGTCCTCTCCATGGGCGTGTGCGCGTCCAGCGGAGGCATGTTCAACAACTACGCCATCGTCCAGGGTGTGGACCAGATCGTGCCCGTCGACGTCTACGCGCCGGGCTGCCCACCCACCCCCGAGACGCTGATGCACGCCATCCTGACCCTGCACGAGAAGGTCCGGACCGACGACATCACGCAACGCCGGGGCCGGGGACTCGAGCTACCGCTCTCCTCCGACGAGGGGGCCGACACCGACGACGCCCACTGCCCGTCGTCAGGCACCACCGGGTGGAACCCGGACCGCCCGGACGCCGTCCACCTGGGCACCCCCAAGCGCAACCCGGTCATCGCCCGCAGCGTGGGTGAGCCCCTGTGACCACGGCCACCGACGGGGACACCACGTCCGACGCGCCCGCATCCGGGGGCAACGCCACCCGACGGCGGCTCGATGCCGCCCAGGAGGTCCTGTTCCCGACCCGGGAGCAGTACGTCGAGGTGGTCGCCGGCCTGCGTGACGAGGGCTTCGAGATGTGCGCCGACCTGTGCGCCGTCGACTACCTCACCCACCCGGGGCGCTCCCTGCCCGACGGCGTGGCACCCGAGCGGTTCGAGGTGGTCGTCAACCTGCTGTCGCTGAGCCAGGTCCGCCGGGTCCGGGTCCGGGTCCAGGTGCCGGCCACCGACGCCGTCCTGCCCACCCTGTTCGACCTGTACCCCGGCACCGAGGCCATGGAGCGCGAGGCCTACGACCTCCTGGGCGTCGTGTTCACCGGTCATCCCGACATGACCCGCATCCTCCTGCCCGAGGACTGGGAGGGCCACCCCCTGCGCAAGGACTACGGCGTGGGCCGGGTACCTGTCCAGTTCAAGGGCGCCCCGGGGCCCCGATGACCGACACCACCGACACCGGCGCCGCCGACGGCGTGCCGCACACGGACACCGTCCTGCCCGCCCCGGTGTCCGGCGCGACCTACGACGAGGCCACGGGGACGGGTACCGAGCGCGGCCTGATCATCGAGACGTCCGAGGGTGCCCAGGAGCTCTTCCCCCGCAAGGAGACGGAGGCCGACGAGCTCCGCCGCGAGGCCGGCGCCGTGCTCCGCCTCCCCGAGGGCGTGGTCATCAACGCCGACGACATCGACATCGAGCAGTCCGACGACGAGACGATGATCATCAACATGGGACCGCAGCACCCGTCCACCCACGGCGTGCTCCGCCTCATGATCGAGCTCGACGGCGAAACGGTGCTGCGGACCAAGCCGGTCATCGGGTATCTCCACACCGGCATGGAGAAGACGGCCGAGGAGCTCACCTACGTCCAGGGGTCGACCAATGTCACCCGCATGGACTACCTGTCCCCGCTCCACAACGAGCTGGTGCTGTCGCTGGCCGTCGAGGCGCTGCTGGGCATCGAGATGCCGGCCCGTTCGGACTGGATCCGGATGCTCATGGTCGAGCTCAACCGGGTCTCCTCCCACCTCATGTGGATGGCCACCAACGGCATGGACCACGCGTCCACGTCGATGATGATCTACGGCTTCCGCGAGCGGGAGATGGTCCTGGCCTTCTTCGAAAAGACCACCGGACTGCGGATGAACCACAACTTCATCCGCCCGGGGGGCACCGCCGCCGACCTGCCCGACGGATGGGAGGACGACGTCACGGTGATCTGCGACACCGTCCTGCCCCGGCTGGACGAGTACGACGAGCTCCTGACCGGCCAGCCGCTCTTCCGCCAGCGGTCCGAGGGCGTGGGCAACCTGTCGGCCGAGGAGGCCCTGGCGTTGTCGCTCACCGGCCCGCTGCTGCGCTCGACCGGCATCCCGTGGGACCTCCGCCGCGCCATGCCCTACCTGCGCTACGACGAGGTGGAGTTCGACGTCATCGTCGGCACCTTCGGCGACAACTTCGACCGCTACTCCATCCGGCTCAACGAGATCCGCGAGTCGATCCGGATCATCCGCCAGATCGTCGAGAAGATGCCGGCGGGCGACTACCGGGTCCAGGACAAGAAGGTCACCCCGCCGCCACGTGGCCGCATCGACGAGTCGATGGAGGCCCTGATCCACCACTTCAAGGTGTTCACCGAGGGCTTCCGGGTGCCGGAGGGCGAGGTCTACGTGGCCACCGAGTCGCCCCGCGGCGAGCTCGGCTGCTACCTGGTGTCGGACGGCTCGCCCAAGCCGTTCCGGATGCACATCCGCGGGCCGAGCTTCGTCAACCTCCAGGCGCTTCCCCTCATGATGCGCGGCGGCCTGCTGGCCGACGCCGTCGTCGCCTGCTCCTCGGTCGACCCGGTGATGGGGGAGGTGGACCGGTGAGCGAGCCGACCCCGATCGCCGCGCCGCGCCGCGCCTCGCTGACCCCGGCCGCGCCGACCCACCTGAACGCCGACATCCTGGCCCGGGCCCGCCAGCTCATCGCCCTGTACCCCGAGGCCCGCTCGGCCCTCATCCCCCTGTGCCACCTCGCCCAGGAGCAGGACGGGTGGCTGACCCCCGAGGCCATGGTCGACATCGCCGGCCTCGTCGGGGTCACCCCGAGCGAGGTGCTGGGCACGGCCTCTTTCTACGACATGCTCCACACCGAGCCGGTCGGCCGCCACGTGGTGGCCGTGTGCACCAACATCGCCTGCCTGCTGGCCGGGGCCGCCGAGCTGCTCGAGCACGCCGAGGACTCGCTGGGCATCGGTTCCGGCGGCACCACCAGCGACGGGGCCATCACCATCGAGGAGGCCGAGTGCCTGGCCGACTGCGACCGCGCCCCGTGCGTGCAGGTCAACCACCGTTACGTCGGCGCCCAGACCCCCGAGTCGTTCGACCGGCTCGTCGCCGACCTGCGGTCCGGTGCCCGTGATGCCGACATCCCGTCGCACGGCACCCTGATCCGGGTGCAGCGCACGACGGGCATCGAGGCCGACCCGGCAGCCGTGGCCGAGGAGCGCCGGCTGGCAGCCGAGGCCCGGGCCGCCCGCGACGCTTCCCGCACCGACGGGGGAGCCGGCTGATGGCCATCACCGACCCGCCGAAGATCGTGACCGCCCGCATGGGCCACGACGACTCCCACACTCTCGAGCGCTACCTGGCCACCGGCGGCTACGAGGGACTGCGGACGGCACTGGCCAAGACCCCCGAGGCCGTGGCCGCCGAAGTCGACGCGGCCAGCCTGCTCGGTCGGGGCGGCGCCGGGTTCCCGGCCGGCCGCAAGTGGTCGATGCTGCGCAAGAGCCCGGTCACCTACCTGGTGGTCAACGGCGACGAGTCCGAGCCGGCCACGTTCAAGGACCACCTGCTGGTCGAGCGGGACCCGCACCAGCTCATCGAGGGTGTGGTCATCGCCGCCTACGCGCTGCAGGTCACCCGGGTCTTCATCTTCCTGCGCGGCGAGTTCGCCCTCGGCCTCGAGCGGGTCCAGTCCGCTCTCAACGACGCCTACGCCCACGGAGCCGTCGGCCGGGACATCTTCGGCTCGGGATTCTCGGTCGACGTGGTCCTCCACCCGGGCGCCGGCGCCTACATCTGCGGCGAGGAGACGGCGCTTCTCGAATCCCTCGAGGGCAAGCGCGGCTTCCCCCGGATCAAGCCCCCGTTCTTTCCGGCGGCCATCGGTCTCTACGGCGACCCGACCGTGGTCAACAACGTCGAGACCATGTCCAACCTGCCGTGGATCATGACGAACGGCGGTGCGGCGTTCGCCGCGCTGGGCGGCGGCCGGTCGACGGGCACCCGCCTGTTCGCCCTGGCCGGCCACGTCACCAACCCCGGCGTGTTCGAGCTCGAGATGGTCAAGACCACGTTCAACGACCTGATCAACGCACCGGTGCTCGGCGGCGGCATCCCGAACGGCCGCGACCTCAAGGCCTTCATTCCTGGTGGCGTGTCGGCCCCGTGGTTCGGACCGGATCAGATCGACCTGCCCCTCGGCCAGGACGAGGTGGCCGAGGCCGGCTCCATGCTGGGCTCGGGCTCGGTCGTGGTCATGGACGACCACACCTGTGCGGTGCGGGCCGCCTGGCGGATCACCAAGTTCTTCTCCCGCGAGTCGTGCGGCCAGTGCACGCCGTGCCGCGAGGGCTCGGGCTGGCTGGAGCGGATCATGGAGCGCATCGAACGGGGCGAGGGCCGCGAGGAGGACCTGGACCTGCTGATGGATGCCTGCGACAACATCTCGCCCGGCGTGGCCTGGCCGCCCCAGCAGACCACCATCTGCGTACTCGGGCCGTCCATCCCGTCGTCGATCAGCTCGGCCATCACCATGTTCCGCGACGAGTTCCTGGTGCACATCAAGGAGGGGGGCTGCCCCTATGGGTGACGAGTCCGCCCCGGTCCGGGGCACCGATGAGGAGACGGCGGTGGAGGAGGTCGAGTTCACGCTCGACGGACGGACGGTGCGCGCCCGCAAGGGCGAGATGCTCATCGCCGCGGCCGAGCGGGCCGGCACCTTCATCCCGCGCTTCTGTTACCACCCGCGCATGGAGCCCGTCGGCGTGTGCCGGATGTGCCTGGTCGAGGTGAGCGGCCCCCGCGGCGCCACCCTCATGCCGAGCTGCTTCATCGAGGCGGCACCGGGCATGGAGGTCGTCACCGACTCCGACAAGGTGAAGAAGGCCCAGGACGGCGTCCTCGAGTTCCTCCTCATCAACCACCCCCTCGACTGCCCGGTGTGCGACAAGGGCGGCGAGTGCCCCCTCCAGGACCAGACCCTGGCCTACGGCCCGGGCGAGACCCGGTTCGTCGAGGAGAAGCGCCACTTCGAGAAGCCCATCCCCATCTCCGAGCTGGTCCTGCTCGACCGCGAACGGTGCATCCAGTGCAGCCGCTGCACCCGCTTTGCCGACGAGGTGGCGGGCGAGGCCCAGATCGACTTCATCGGACGGGGCGAGCAGCTCCAGGTGGGCACATTCCCCGACCTGCCCTTCACCTCCTACTTCTCGGGCAACACCGTGCAGATCTGCCCGGTCGGCGCCCTGACCGCCACTCCGTACCGGTTCGCCGCCCGTCCGTGGGACCTCGACCAGGTCGAGTCCACCTGCACCACGTGTTCGGTCGGCTGCCGGGTGGCCGTGCAGTCGTCGTCCAACCGACTCACCCGCCTGCTCGGCATCGACATCGACCCGGTCAACCACGGCTGGCTGTGCGACAAGGGCCGCTTCGCGGCCGACGCCGTCAACTCGGAGGACCGGCTCACCGAGCCCATGGTCCGCAAGGACGGCACGCTCGTCGCCGTCTCCTGGCACGAGGCGCTCGAGGCGGTGGCCACCGGCCTCAAGGCCGCAGCTTCCGACCGACCGGAGTCGGTCGGCGTCATCGGCGGGGCCCGCCTCACCAACGAGGGTGCCTATGCCTGGGCCCGCCTGGCCAAGGGCGTGCTCGGAACCGACTCCGTCGACGCGCAGCTCGGTGACGGCCTGCCCGCCGAGGTCGTCCTCGGCCTGCCCCGGGCCACCATCGACCAGGCCGCCTCGGCCTCGACCGTGGTGCTGCTGACCGGCGACGTGCGCGAGGAACTGCCCGTCCTCTTCCTGCGCCTTCGGGCCGCAGCCACGGATGGCGACCTGTCGATCGTCGAGCTGTCGCCCCAGGCCACCTCGCTCACCACCCACGCCGAGGTCTCCCTCCGCTACGGGCCCGGCGAGAGCGGCGCCCTGGTGGACGCCCTGGTGGCCGGGGGCACCCGGCCGGTCGCCACGGACGCCGGTGGGCTCGAGCGTGCCCGTCAGCTGCTGGGCGAGGGACCGGTCGTCGTCGTGGTCGGCCGGCCGTCGCTGGCCGAGGACGGCGAGCTGGTGGCCGAGGCCGCCCAGAAGCTGGCCGCCGCCCTGCCTGAGGCCCGATTCCTGCCGGCCCTGCGCCGGGGCAACGTGCTCGGCGCCCTCGACATGGGCCTGGCCCCCGGGATCCTGCCCGGTCGGGTCGGCCTGGAGGACGGGCGGTCGTGGTTCGAAGACGCCTGGGGCTCGGTGCCCGGGGCCTGCGGCCGCGGCACGGCCGATATCCTGGCCGCGGCAGCCGGCGACCAGGCCGGCGGACCCCCGGTGACGACCCTGGTCCTGCTGGGTGCCGACCCGCTCACCGACTTCCCCGACCGCCGGCTGGCCGAGCGGGCGCTGGCCAACGCCGGTTTCGTTGTGGCCGTGGCCACCGCGCCGGGAGCCGTGCTCGACCACGTCGACGTGGTCCTGCCGGCCGCCGAGGCCCACGAGCGCCCCGGCACCACCACCAACCTCGAGGGCCGGATCTTCCGCCTGGGCCAGAAGCTGGTGCCGCCGGGCCAGGCCTGGCCGGACTGGATGATCGCCGGCGAGCTCGCCGTCCACCTCGGCCACGACCTGGGCTTCGACTCGGTCGGCTCGGTGTGGGACGAGATCGAGCGGGTAGCCGTCTCCCACCGCGGGATCACCCGGGCCGTCCTCGACGCTCACGGCGCCGCCGACGGCGTGGTCGCCCCGCTCCACCTCTCCAAGGTGTCCCTGGCCCGCCGCAACGCCCCGCTCGACCCGATCGCCGTGCCCGGCGTCGAGTCGGTGGAGCGCCAGGGGGCGAGCCTCCAGGCCGGACTGGCGTCCTCGCCCAACGGCTCCGCCGGTTCCCCGGACGCGCCGGTCGCCGCCGGCCCGACCCGCCCGGCCGTGCTCGCCGGCGCCGCCGTGCTCGACGTGCCCCACGTGTCGCCGGCCGACGGCTACTCGGTCCGGCTGGTCGCTTCCCGGGTGCTCTACGACGGAGGCACGGCGGTCACGACCGTCGGGTCGCTGGCCGGGCTGGTGGCCCCGGGCGTCCTGCGGGCCAACCCCCACGACCTCGACGACCTCGGTGTGGGCGCCGGCGACCGGGTGCGACTGCGCTCGGCCACCACGTCGGCCGAGGTGCCGGTCGAGCCCGACGGGTCGCTGCCCCGCAAGGTGGTGGCCGCCGACTTCAACGTCCCGCTCGGCGACGGCACCGTGGCCGACCTGATCGACCGGGCCTTCCCGGTCGTCGACCTGCGGATGGAGAGCCTGTGACCCCCGGCGCCACGCTGGCCCCGCTGCTCGGCACCGACCCGCTGTACTCGAGCGGGTTGAACTGGCAGGTCGTCCTCATCGTCCTCATCAAGGTCCTCGTGGTGTTCGGCGCCCTGATGGTGTCGGTCATGCTGATGATCTGGTTCGAGCGCAAGGTCATCTCGGACATGCAGAGCCGTATCGGCCCCAACCGGGCCGGGCCCTTCGGGATCGCCCAGACCCTGGCCGACGGGATCAAGCTGTTCTTCAAGGAGGACCTGATCCCCGACAAGGCGGACCGGTTCGTCTTCAAGCTGGCGCCGTACCTGACGATCATCCCGGCCTTCCTGGCCTTCGCCATCGTCCCCATCGGCGGCGAGGTCACCCTCGGCGGCCACACCTTCGAGCTGCAGCTGGCCGACCCGCCCATGGGCATCCTGTTCCTGCTGGCCATGTCGGCCATCGCCGTGTACGGCATCATGCTGGCCGGCTGGGCATCGGGCTCCAAGTACCCGCTGCTCGGCTCGGTGCGGGCCTCCGCCCAGATGATCTCCTACGAGGCCGCCCTCGGTATGACCGTGGTCATGGTGGTGCTCATCACCGGGTCGCTCAGCACCCGCGACATCGTCAACGCCCAGGCCGACCACCTCTGGCAGTGGAACGCCATCCGGCTGGCCGTGGTGCCGTTCCTGATCTTCTTCATCGCCGTCGTGGCGGAAACCAACCGCCCGCCCTTCGACTTGGTCGAGGCCGACCAGGAGCTGGTGGGCGGTTTCCACACCGAGTACTCCTCGATCCGCTTCGCCCTCTTCTTCCTGGCCGAGTTCATGAACACGATCACGATGTCAGCCATCACGGTGACCCTGTTCTTCGGTGGTCCCGACGGGCCCAAGCCCCACATCCCCCACACCCAGTGGATCTGGCCGATCCTGTGGTTCCTGGGCAAGACCATCCTCTTCCTCTTCGTGTTCGTGTGGCTGCGGGCCGCCCTGCCCCGGCTCCGCTACGACCAGCTCATGGACCTCGGGTGGAAGCGCCTGATCCCGCTGTCGCTGGGCTGGCTGCTCATCGTGGCCGGCTTCATGATCGACGGCTGGTGGGGTGTCGCCATGGCGGCCACCGTCGTCGTCGCCAGCTTCCTCCTGACCCGGGCCTTCGCCATCGGCGCCATCCGTGAGGACACCAACGCCGTGCTGCCACCGGTCGGGATCCGCCTGTGGACCCGCGCCGAGGAGCCGACCCCTCCCGCCCCTGCCCCTCCCGCCGCTGCCCCACCCGCCACCACCGAAGGAGGCGACCGCTGATGGCAGTCCCCGAGCCGCCCCACGGACGCCAGAACTTCCTCGGCGGGTTCAAGCTGACCCTCGAGCACCTCGGCCGCCCGGCGGTCACCCGGCAGTACCCCGAGGAGAAGCGCCCGAAGCAGCCGCGCCAGCACGGCCGCCACGTCCTCAACCGGTACGAGGACGGCATGGAGAAGTGCATCGGCTGCGAGCTGTGCGCCGGCGTGTGTCCGGCCGACTGCATCTACGTGCGCGGCCTCGACAACCCGCCCGACCACCCGGTCTCGCCGGGTGAGCGGTACGGGTACGTCTACGAGATCAACTTCCTGCGCTGCATCCACTGCGACCTGTGCGTGGAGGCCTGCCCGACCGAGGCCATCACCGAGTCGAAGCTCATGGAGTTCTCCTTCACCAACCGCAGCGACGCCATCTACACCAAGGAAGAGCTCCTGGTGGACGACGACGGCAAGCCCAAGCACCTCCCGTGGGAGGACTGGCGCGAGGGCGACGACCTGCACACCTCCGGGTGGATGCGGGCCACGTCGCCGGCCGGCGCGGCCGCCTTCGAAGGTGAGGTCCAGTGGTCGGGCGAGCTCGGCTTCGGCGTGCGCGCTCCGGAAGGCGGCCAGAGCGGCAAGCGCGACGACGCCACCACCGGGTCGCTCCCGCTGCGCCAGACCCTGGAGCGCCACCTGCGCCCGGCCGACCTGCCCGCCGCCAAGCGCGGCCCGCGAGGCGCCGTAGGCCGGATGCTGGAGAAGGCGGAGCGCTTCCGTCCCGGGTTCGCCAAGAGGCACAAGGAAGAGGCCGACCTCGCCTATCTGGACGCCAAGCGGGCCGGCAACTCCGAGAGGGACGCCGTCGGCTCCACCACCCCCGCGGCCGTGGTCGCACCGTTGTCCGCCGAGGGCGGTGACGCATGACCGCCGTGATGCTCGACCTCGTGGTGCAGGGTGGGAAGGCGACCATCCCCGACGTCGGCGTGTTCGCCGTGGCCGCCGCCATCATCCTGGCCGGCGCCATCGGCGTGGTCGTGGCCCGCAACCCGGTCCACTCGGCCCTGATGCTGGTCATGACCCTGTTCGGAGTGGCCGTGATGTTCGTGCTCCAGCAGGCCAACTTCCTGGCCGCCGTGCAGGTGATCGTCTATGCCGGCGCCATCGTCGTGCTCTTCCTGTTCGTGATCATGTTCCTCGGGGTCGACAAGGAGGAGGACATCGCCAAGGAGCCGCTGCGCGGCCAGCGGGCGTTGGCCGTGGCGCTGGTGGCGCTCGGGACGACCGGCCTCCTCCTGCTGGGCCAGGTGTCCAAGTGGACGACGGGCCAGCCCCACGTGGCCGGATCCGACTCCGGGGCGCCCAACGTCAACCTGCTGGGCAAGTCCCTCTACACGACCTACCTGTTCCCCTTCGAGGCCACCTCGGCCCTGCTGATCATCGCCGTGGTGGGCGCCGTGGTCCTGGCCCGCCGCCCGCCGGCCACGTCCAACGCCGCCGAGGCGAGGCCGGCCGAGGCCGATGCTCCGGGCGCCCCCCCGTCCGGTGCGCCGGGTTCGGAGGTGGACGCGTGAGCATCAGCGCCTCCTGGTACCTGGCCCTCAGCGTGGTGCTCTTCGCCATCGGCGCCCTCGGCGTCCTGGTGCGGCGCAACGTGCTGATCATGTTCATGTGCGTCGAGCTCATGCTCAACGCCGCCAACCTGGCCTTCGTCAGCTTCGCCCGCACGCTCCACGACATCGGCGGGCAGGTTCTGGTCTTCTTCGTCCTGGTCGTCGCCGCGGCCGAGGTCGTGGTGGGGCTGGGCATCGTGGTGGCCATCTTCCGGCGCCGGGCCAGCGCCAACGCCGACGATCTCCACCTGATGAAGGGCTGACGGGCCGATGCTGCATGTGACCTACCTCATCATCCTGGCTCCCCTGGTCGGCTTCGGCATCCTGCTGGCCGCCGGACGGCGCCTGGGCGACCCGGCGGCCGGTTGGGTCGGAACCATCGCCGTGGGCGCCTCGTTCGTGGTGTCGGTCGGCGTCTACCTGTCGCTGCTCGGGGTCGACGCCCCGGTCCGGACCTACAGCCAGAACCTGTGGACCTGGATCCCGGTCGACCGGCTGCAGGTCCACGCCGGCCTGTACGTCGATCCGCTGTCGATGACCATGGTCCTCTTCATCACCGGTATCAGCACCCTGATCCACCTGTACTCCATCGGGTACATGAAGGGCGACAAGGACTTCCCCAAGTTCTTCCTCTACATGAACCTGTTCGTGGCCTCGATGCTGATCCTGGTGCTGGGGAGCAACCTGCTCGTCACCTTCGTCGGCTGGGAGGGCGTGGGCACCTGCTCCTACTGGCTCGTCTCGTTCTGGTTCACCCGGGACTCGGCGGCCAGCGCCGGTAAGAAGGCCTTCGTCTACAACCGGATCGGCGACGTCGGATTCCTGCTCGCCATCTTCCTGGTGTGGTCCAAGGTCCACACCCTCGACTACCAGGCGATCTTCTCCCAACTCGACAAGATCGGCCCGGACAACATCACCGCCATCTGCCTGCTCCTGCTGGTCGGGGTGATGGGCAAGTCGGCCCAGATCCCGCTGTTCCCGTGGCTGGCCGACGCCATGGAGGGCCCGACCCCGGTGTCGGCCCTCATCCACGCGGCCACCATGGTGACCGCCGGCGTCTACCTGCTGTGCCGGGTCAGCCCGCTGCTCCACGCCTCGCCGGCGGCCGCCCTGACCATCGCGATCGTGGGTGCCGCCACCGCCTTCGTGGCCGCCACCATCGCCTGCGCCCAGCAGGACATCAAGAAGGTGCTGGCCTACTCGACGGTGTCCCAGCTCGGCTACATGTTCCTGGCCATCGGATGCGGCGCCTACACGGCGGCCATCTTCTTGATGGTGGCCCACGCCTTCTTCAAGGGCCTGCTGTTCCTCGGCGCCGGCTCGGTCATCCACGGGCTCCACGACGAGCAGGACCTCAAGCGGATGGGCAACCTGCGGGCCTACCTGCCCATCACCTTCATCACCTTCGCCATCGGCTGGCTGTGCATCGCCGCCGTGCCGCCGCTGTCGGGCTTCTGGGCCAAGGGCGACGTCCTCGACAACACCTGGGCCGCCCATCCGGCGCTGTGGGTGGTGGGTATCGCCACCGCCGCCCTCACCGCCTACTACATGAGCCGCCTCACCGGCCTGGCCTTCTTCGGCAAGGACCGCTGGGCGGACGCCGCCGCCGACCACCAGTTCGACGCCGCCCACGCCCACCACGCCGACGGGGCTTCGCCGGACCCCCACGAGTCGCCGTGGATCATGACCGTGCCGCTGTGGATCCTGGCGTTCTTCGCGGCGGTGGCCGGGGTGATGGCCATCTCGGGCAGCCGGTTCTCCTTGGCCAACTGGTTGGACCCGGTGTTCGGCGCGACGCTCTTCCAGAACAACCTCTCGTCGGCCGCCCAGTGGACCCTGGCCGTCGTCGACGGCCTGGTGGCCATCGTCTTCGTGCTCATCGGCCTGCGCCTGTGGTCGACCCGCTCGGACCGGCCGGCCCTGGAGGGCGCCTTCCTGCGGGGGGCCTGGTACATCAACGAGCTCTACGACGCCGTCTTCGGGCGCCCGAGCGCTCGGCTGGCCGCCTTCTGCGCCGACGTCGTCGACCCCAAGGTCATCGACGGCGCCGTCAACGGCGTGGCCGGAGCCTTCAAGGGGACCGGCGTGCTGCTGCGCCGCACCCAGACCGGATACGTCCGCAACTACGTGCTCGGCATCGTCTTCGGGACCGTGGTCGTGCTCGGCTTCATGCTGACCCGGATGTGGTGGGGCTGATGACCGCGACCTCCTTCCCCTACCTGACCAGCCTGGTGCTGGTTCCCGCAGTGGGCGCCGCCGTGGTGGCGGCCATTCCGAAGCGGCTGGTGGCCGCCTGGTTCCACGAGGCCCTCGGCGTCGTCGTGACCGTGCTCACCCTGGCCGTGTCCGCCGCCGTGCTCTTCACGTTCAAGTCCGGCGTCGCCGGCTACCAGATGGTGAGCCACCACAACTGGGCCACCGGCCTCGGTATCCACTGGTCGGTGGGTGTCGACGGGATCTCGCTGTTCCTGCTGGTGCTGACCGGGGTGCTCTTCCCGCTCACCATGCTGGGCGCGCGCGCCCGCCGCGACACCCGGGCCTTCGTGGCCTGGGTCCTGCTGCTCGAGGCGGCCTGCATGGGGAGCTTCATCTCCCTCGACCTGATCCTGTTCTTCCTGTTCTTCGAGCTGACCCTGGTGCCCTCGTACTTCCTCATCGGCGGCTGGGGCTACGCCCGGCGAGGGTACGCGGCGATCAAGTTCTTCATCTACACGTTCGCCGGGTCGGCCTTCCTCCTGGTGGGCATCGTGTCGGTCGCCTTCATCCACCAGAGCCAGACCGGCGTGCTCACCTTCGACCTCCCGGCCCTCATGCACACCCACCTGAGCGGCACCGAGGGCGTCCTGCTGTTCTGCGCCTTCACCGCCGCATTCGCGGTCAAGGCACCGATCTTCCCGTTCCACACGTGGTCGCCCGACGCCTACTCCGAGGCCCCGACGGCCGGAGCCATCCTGCTGGTCGGCATCATGGCCAAGCTCGGCACCTACGGGGTCATCCGCTTCGACCTCAACCTGTTCCCGCAGGCCAGTCGGACGCTGGCACCCGTCTTGTTGACCCTGGCGGTCATCGGGATCGTGTACGGCGCCCTGGTGGCCTGCGCCCAGCGGGACCTGAAGCGCCTGCTCGCCTACTCCTCGCTGGCCCAGATCGGATTCATCGCGCTGGGCACCTTCGCCCTGAACAGCCAGGGCCTGAGCGGCGGCGTCCTCCAGATGGTCAACCACGGCCTGGTCATCGCCACGCTGTTCATCCTGGTCGGTTGGATCTACGAGCGCCGCCAGACGTGGCAGATCGGCTCGCTGAAGGGCCTGCAGTCGCCGGCCCCCGTGCTGGCCGGTGTCTTCACCCTGGCCATGCTGGCCTCCATCGGGGTGCCCGGCCTCAACGGATTCGTGGGTGAGTTCCTCATCCTCATCGGCACGTTCGTGGCCCACCGCTGGTGGGCCGTAGCGGCCGCCGCCGGCGTCGTGGTCGCCGCC
>DATCCR010000150.1:0-2767 GCA_036511155.1 Acidimicrobiales bacterium | reverse complement strand
CCCCGTAGGCGATCGACGAGCCGAGGTGGCCGAGCACGTCGAGGGCGGTCCAGCCGACGCAGGGTGACCCTGCATCCCACAGATGCGGGGGCACGGCGTCGACGACGGCGCCGAACCGGTCGAGGCCGTCGAGGAAGGCGGTGTCGGAGGTCAGGGCCATGGGGCGAGCATCGCCCCGCACGCCACGGGTGTCAACCGTGGCGTCGACTACTTCATCTCCACCATGTCGAGGTAGTCGTCGCGCCAGTGGGTGAAGACCTCCTCGGGCAGCTTGAGCGCGTGGGTGGGCTGCATGGCCTCGACGAAGGCCCGGTCGTGGCTGACCACGACGATGGTCCCCGGCCAGTCGGACAGCATGGTGCCCACCGCCTCGATCGACGTGGGGTCGAGATTGTTGGTGGGCTCGTCGAGGAGGAGGACGTTGGCCTGGCCGGCGGCCAGCATGGCCAGGCCGAGCTTGGCCCGCTCGCCGCCCGACAACGTCTTGGGCATCTGGTAGGCGACGTCGCCTACCAGCCCGAAGGAGCCGAGCAGGGCCCGGCGCTCGGTCTCCTTGGTGAGAATCCTGTCGTCGATGTTGTCGAGCACGCTGACCGACAGGTCGACCTGCTCGTGCTCCTGGGCGAAGTAGCCGAGGGCCACGTTGACCCCCGGCTCGGCGGTGCCCTCCGTCGGCTCCTGCACACCGGCCAGGCAGCGCAGCAGGCTGGACTTGCCGGCGCCGTTGCGTCCGATGACGACCACCCGGTCACCCCGGCGGCAGTGGAAGTCCACGTCGGTCAGCACCGTGTTGGCGTCGTAGCGGACACACAGGTTGGTGGCCCGCAGCGGGACCTCGCCCGACCGGGCGGGCACGGGCAGTTTGAACGAGCTCTTCTTCTCGCGCTTGTGGACCTCGGTCCGTCCGCCCTCCAGCCGTTCGACCCGCTTGTCGAGGGACTTGGCGATGCGGGCCCGTCGGTTGGTGCTGCCTCTCATGGAGTCGGCCAGCTTGGACAGCCGGTCGATCTCGCGCCCCTCGAGGAGGGAGGAGCGCTCACGTTGGGACTGGTCGGCCTCGAGCTGCACCAGGTACGACGAGTAGGTGCCCTTGAACTCCGTCAGCCGGGCGTCGGACAGGTGCAGGATCTTGTTGATCGACCGGTCGAGGAGCTTCAGGTCGTGGGAGACCACCAGGATGGCCCCCGGGAAGCTCTCGAGCTCCTCCATCAGCCACTTCTTGGCCGGGCGGTCGAGGTGGTTGGTGGGCTCGTCCAGGATCATGGTGTCCGGCGTCTGGAAGAGGATGCGGATCAGGTCGACCCGGCGGCGCTGGCCGCCGGACAGGCTCTCGATGTCCTCGAGCAGCAGCTCCTGGCGGAGACCGAGCCCGTCGGCCAGGCGGGCCATGGTGGACTCGGCTTCGTAGCCGCCGTTCTCGCGGAACTGCTCCTCGAGGTCGGAGAAGAGGGCGATGTTTTCGGTGGAGGGGTCCTTGGCCATCTGGGTGCGGGCCTTGCCGAGGGCGTCGTCGAGGATGTCGAGGCCGCGGCCGGACAGCACGTGGGAGAAGCCGTTGGCCTCGAGGCCGAGCCCGTGGGGCTCGGGGACCTGGGGCAGGTAGCCGTAGGTGCCGCGGATCGCGGCGCTTCCGGTCGAGCGCACGTTGCGACCCGGCTCGTTGATGACGACCGAAATGAAGGTGGACTTGCCGGTGCCGTTGCGTCCGACCAGGCCGACCTTCTCGCCGGCACCGACGACGAACGAGGCGTCGCGGAGCAGGGAGCGGTCACCGATCTCGATGGTGAGGGAGGATCCGACGATCATGGGGAGGGGGAGGGGTGACCGTTGCCGGGTGGTGGCCCGGACGAGCGCCGGGGGTTCCCGACGAGGTCAACCCCACCAGTCTCCCACACGTGGGACGGGGCCCGGACGGCGCCCGCTCCGGTCAGCGGGCCCGGTCGCGGTGCCGAAGCCGGCGGGCGATCCGGTGGGCCCGGTCGCGCCGGTGCCTGACCATGGCCCAGAAGGCGAACTGGTGGATGGGCCAGAGCAGCCACCAGTAGGCCATGCCCAGGATCCCCCTGGTCCGCAGCGAGCCGACCTGCTCGACGGCCACCGGCTCGTCGGGGGACACCCGGAAGCCGAGCCACGCTTCACCGCAGAACCAGTCGTTGGACCGCAGGACCAGGGTCTCGGGTTCGCGGGCCTCGACGGTCCACCAGTCGACGACGGCCCCGGGCCCGACGTCGTCGGGTCGGCCGAGACGGAGGTCCTCGCCGAAGAGGTGGCCGAGCGCGATGCGGGCCAGCCAGGCGAAGGGCAGGCCGTACCAGGACAGGTGGCCACCGACATCGTCGAGGTCCTCGGCCAGGCCCCGGACCGAGCCGCCGGGGCCGAGGTCACCCGGGTGGACCCGGGCGCGGCTGCGGTCGGTGTAGACCCCGTCGGCGAGCCCGTGGCGCCGGTCGAACAGGGTGGCACCGATCGAGGTGGCCTGATCGTCGAGGGCTGCCCGGATAGCCGCCGCCACCGACAGCGGGCGGACGGTGAAGGCAGCGTCGGTGCGCTCCCGCTCCCGCTCCTGCACCGTCACGTCGTTGGTGAGGCTCTCGATGAGGGCGTGGCTGACGGTGGAGTCGACGGGGGTGACCAGGTCGACCCAGTGGGCCGACAGCGCCGGGGTCAGGACCGGCACCTTGAGGATGAGCCGGGGGCGCAGGCCGCGCACCCGCGCGTAGGTGTCCATCATCTGCCGGTAGGTGGTGGCGTCGGTGCACCCCACCTC
>DATCCR010000149.1:0-18593 GCA_036511155.1 Acidimicrobiales bacterium | reverse complement strand
TCGAGCCGGTGGCGGCCCAGTTCGTGGCCGACGGGGTGGACCACCCGACCCTCCGGGCCCAGGTGGCGGTGGCGGCAACGCTCGGCGTGGGCCTCGGCCGGTCGCTCGGCTGGTTCGACGACCTCGGTGCCGCCGATCCGGAGGAGCTGGCCGGGCTGGTCCTCGACGCCCTCGGCCGGCCCGGCTGAACGGCGAACCCTCGGCAGCAGCCTGCCCGGACGATGGTGACCTCGACATCCGGGCCGGGGGGGGTCGGCGAACCGGACCACGTCCACCGAGCCGTCCCACACCGGGCGGAGACGGATGTCGTGGCTGGCGATCACCGGGCACTCGGTCGGGTCCCATTCGGCCAGGAGCGAAGGCAGGGCACCACGGCCGACCGGGTGACGCGGCTGCCGACCCCGGCGTAGAGGCACACCATGGCGGACGTCGACGACCCGCAGGCCGCCAGGACCAGCGCGGCGGCGACCAGCACCGCTCCCGGACCGCCGCCGCCGGCGGCGGCTCGTAGCATCGACATTCACGACGACCCTTCGACCGACTGCGGTCGGCGAGGGCGCGGGCTGTCGATTCGGGCTAAGAGGATGCGAGGATAGGCAGACCCTCAGAAGCTCCACCGGTCTCGCCAGTCGATGAGTTTCGCCGTGAGCAGCAGCGTTACCGCGAGAGCCACCAGGGCGAGGCGATGGGAAGTCGAGCGGTCCGTGCTCCGGCGCAGTTGGCCGAAGTTCGAGAGCCATGAGTTTGTCCGCTCGACCGGCCACCTCGGCCCGATGACCGCTTTGACGGGCGGACGCTTCAGCCCCTGCTTGTTGTCTCTTCGTTGTCGTGCGCAGACCACGTCGCCGAGGCCGAGGTCACGACAGGTGGTTCTCACGCCTTGGCTGTCGTACCCGCGATCGAGGTGGAGGGTTTCGACATCCGCGAGCAGTCCCCGATCTTTGGCCGATCGCAGCGTGGGGGCGAACGGGATGTTGTCGTGCCGGTTGGCGCCGTTCGTGGCCCAGCCGATCGGAATGCCTGCCCGGTCCGTGAGAATTGACCACTTCCAGCCCAATTTCCCCCGGTCAACCGGGCTCTTTCCGGTTCCCTCGCCACCTCCCGGCGCCTTGTGTTGGAAGCCGTCGAGAGCGACCTCGGTGAGATCGAGGCCGATGATCTTGTCGTAGGCGGAGAGTGCTTCTTCGACGAGACGGTCGAAGACCCCCGCCTTCTCCCACTCGTCTCTGCGTGATCGCAGTGTCGTGTCGGAGACCTCGCCGCCGACCAGCTGTTCGGCGTCCACCCACGAGCACCCTGTCACCAACCGGATGAGCATGGCCCGAAAGCAGGTTCGGTCCGACACCCGGCGACGATGACAACCGAGCGGGTGGGTCTTCTTCGGAGGCGGGAGCAGCGGTTCTACTGCAGTCCAGACGACATCGAACACTTCGGGCTCGAGCTGGTGGGCGAGGCGCTTCAGCGCCGCCCGCCCGGCCGGTTCGCCCTCATGGCGGCCATCGCCGCCGTCCACGCCGAGGCCCCGACGTGGTCGGCCACCGACTGGTCCGAGCTGGTCGGCCTCTACGACCTGCTGGTCGTCATCTGGCCCTCCCCCGTGGTGGCGCTCAACCGCTCCGTTGCCGTGGGGTTCGCCGAGGGACCCGAGGCCGGTCTGAAGGCCCTGGACGTGCTACTCGATGAGCCCCAGTTGGCGTCCTACGCCTACCTGCCGTCGGCCCGGGCCGACCTCCTCCGCCGACTCGGGCGAGCCACCGAGGCCCGGGCCGCCTACCGGGCGGCCCTTGACCTCACCGACAACGCTGTCGAGCGGGAGTTCCTGCAGGCTCGCCTGGACGAGCTGACCGGCTGACCCCGGACGGCGGGACGGTCGACCGATCACCGGGGAGACGGTCAGCCCAGGATTGCCAGCGCCCGGTTGAACGTTGCCGACGGCCGCATGACTGCCTCGGCCAGTGCGTCGTCGGGTCGGTAGTACCCGCCGACATCGGCGGGTGACCCCTGCACGGCCAGCAGTTCGCCCACGATGACCGCCTCGTCGGCCGACAACCGCTCGGCCAGCGGGGCGAAGGCGGCGGCCAGTTCAGGGTCGGCCTTCTGGGCGGCCAGCTCGCGCGCCCAGTACAGGGCCAGGTAGAAGTGGCTGCCCCGGTTGTCGATTCCGCCGAGTTTTCTGCTCGGGGAGCGGTCCTCATCGAGCAGGGTGCCCGTCGCCCGGTCGAGGGTGTCGGCCAGCACCTGGGCCCGGGCGTTGCCGGCGCGCTGGGCCAGGTGCTCGAAACTCACGGCCAGCGCCAGGAACTCGCCCAGGCTGTCCCACCGCAGGTAGTCCTCGGCCAGGAGCTGCTGGACGTGCTTGGGGGCCGACCCGCCGGCCCCGGTCTCGAACAGGCCGCCACCGTTGATCAGCGGGACCACCGACAGCATCTTGGCGCTGGTGCCCAGCTCGAGGATCGGGAAGAGGTCGGTCAGGTAGTCGCGGAGTACGTTGCCCGTCACCGAGATGGTGTTCTCCCCCCGGCGGATGCGTTCGAGGGAGAGGGCCGTCGCCTCCTCGGGCGACAGGATCTCGATGTGCAGGCCCTCGGTGTCGTGCTCGGGCAGGTACGCCCGGATCTTGGCGATGAGGTTGGCGTCGTGCGCCCGACCCTCGTCGAGCCAGAAGACGGTCGGATCGCCGGTCGCCCGGGCCCGGCTGACGGCCAACTTCACCCAGTCTCGGATGGGGATGTCCTTCGTCTGGCACATGCGGAAGATGTCGCCGGCCGACACCCCCAGCTCGAAGACCACCGCGCCGCCGGCGTCGGTCACCACGACCGCTCCGTCGGCCGGAATCTCGAAGGTCTTGTCGTGGCTGCCGTACTCCTCGGCGGCCTGGGCCATCAGGCCGACGTTGGGAACCGATCCCATGGTGGAGGGGTCGAAGGCGCCGTGGGCCCGGCAGTCGTCGATGACCACCTGGTAGACGCCGGCGTAGCTGGCATCGGGGATGACAGCCAGGGTGTCGGCCTCGGCACCGTCGGGGCCCCACATGTGGCCGGAGGTACGGATCATGGCCGGCATCGAGGCGTCGACGATCACGTCGCTCGGCACGTGGAGGTTGGTGATCCCCTTGCCGGAGTCGACCATGGCCAGGGTCGGGCCGTCGGCCAGCTCGGCCTCGAACGACGCCCGGACGGCGTCGCCGTCGGGCAGGCCGGTCAGCCCGTCAAGGATGGCGCCCCACCCGTCGTTGGGGCTGAGGCCGGCGCTTGCCAGGGTGTCGCCGTAGGCGGCGAAGGTCTTCGGGAAGAAGGCCCGGACGACGTGGCCGAAGATGATGGGGTCGGAGACCTTCATCATGGTGGCCTTCAGGTGGACCGAGAACAGCACGTCGTCGACCTTTGCCCGGGCGATCTGGCGGTCCAGGAAGGTGCGGAGCTCGGCCACCTGCAGCACGGTCGCGTCGACCACCTCACCGGCCAGCACCGGGATCGGGGCCCGCAGCTCGGAGGTGGTCCCGTCGGTGGCCACCAGTTCGACCCGCAGCGAGCCGTCGGCGGCCATGACGGCGGACTGCTCGTTGGAGAAGAAGTCGCCCCCCTCCATGTGGGCCACGTTGGTCCTCGACTCCGGTGTCCACGCCCCCATGCGGTGGGGATGGGTCTGGGCGTAGTGCTTGACCGATGCCGGGGCCCGGCGGTCGGAGTTGCCCTGGCGGAGGACGGGGTTGACAGCGCTGCCCAGTAACTTGCGGTAGCGGGCCAGGACGTCGCGGTCCTCGTCGGTCTGCGGGTCCTCGGGGACGTCGGGAATGTCGTAGCCCTTGGCCTGCAGCTCGGCGACGGCCGCCTTCAGCTGCGGGATCGACGCCGAAATGTTCGGGAGCTTGATGATGTTGGCCGACGGAGTCAGCACGTCCCGGCCCAGCTCGGCCAAGGCGTCCTCCACCCGCTGGTCGTCGCGCAGTCGCTCCGGAAATCCGGCCAGGATGCGTCCGGCCAGCGAGATGTCCCGGGTCACCACCGAGACCCCGGCCTGGGCGGCGTAGGCCTGCACCACGGGGAGCAGCGAGTACGTGGCCAGCAGGGGGGCCTCGTCGGTGTGCGTGTAGATGATGGTCGATTCGGTCACGCGCGCTCCGTCGTCGGTGGGCGGTCTGGGTCGGCCCAACGATAGACGGCCCGCATCGGGTGCCACGAGTGCGGACGGTGGCCCCGGCGGTGCAGTCCGGGCGACCCCGCTACGGCCCGGACAATCGGTCGAAGGCCACCGCCGCGGCGGTGGCCACGTTGAGCGAGTCGACACCCTCGGCCATGGGGATGGCGACGACCTCGTCGGCGGCGTCCAGGGCGGCGGCAGACAGTCCCGGCCCCTCGGCCCCCACCAGGAGTGCCACCCCGGCCGCCGCCGGCACCCGGTCGGCCAGGCGGGCCCGGAGGCGGTGGAGGGGGACGGGTGTCCGCCCGGCCGGATGGGGGGCGAGGGCGCACACCACGAAGCCGGCGGCCCGCACCCGGTCGAGACCGTCCGGCCAGGGGTCGAGCCGGGCGAAGGGCAAGCGGAGGGCGTGGCCCGCCGACACCCGGATCGACCGGCGGTAGAGGGGGTCCGAACACGTGGGGTCGAGGAGGAGGGCGGCCACACCGAAGGCGGCGGCGTTGCGGAACAGGGCACCGATGTTCTCGGGGTCGTTGAGGCCCTCGAGCACCGCCACCAACGGCGGGCCACCGCTCTGGCCGGGCTTGCCGGCGGCATCGGCGAGCACCCGTTCGGGTTCGGCGTCAGGCGGCCGGTCGGCCACCGCCACCACGCCGCGGTGCAGCCGGAACCCGACGAGGTCGGCCATCCGGTCCCGGGGTACCACGTAGACGGTCGCACCACGGACCCGCACGGCGTCGACCAGGTCGGCGGCCAGGGTCACCTGGTGGTCATCGACCAGGAGGGACCGGATGACCAAGCGGGTGTCGAGGAGCTGACGCACGGCTACCCGCCCCTCCACCACGATGATGGCCAGTTCCGCCTCGAGCCGGCGGCGGGCGGCGGGGTCATTGAGGTCCCGGTACTCCGGCAGCCGGTGGTCGTGGACGTCGTCGACCTCGACAAAGGGGCCGGTGGCCGGATCGGGGGGCACCCGCCCACTGTAGGGAGGTGTCGGGCCGGACTGCGGCGACTCCCTAAACTCGCCTCGCCCGCCCCGACCGATCGGACCCCCGTGACCTCACCATTCGACACCGTCGACTTCGCCCATGGTCCGACGATGGCCAACCGGTTCATGCTGGCGCCCCTGACCAACCAGCAGAGCCATCTCGACGGCACCCTCAGCGACGAGGAGTTCCGGTGGCTCACCTACCGCGCCGAGGGCGGCTTCGGCCTCACCATGACGTGCGCCAGCCATGTGCAGCGGGTCGGCCAGGGCTTTCCCGGTCAACTCGGTTGCTTCGGTGACGAGCATCTCCCCGGGCTCACCCGGCTGGCAGACGGCATCAAAGCCTTCGGCAGCCTGGCCGTCGTCCAACTCCACCACGCCGGGCGACGGGCCCCGGCCGAACTCATCGGCGAAGCGCCGGTCGCCCCCTGCTCCGACGGCGACATCGATGCGCGGTCGATGAGCACGGCCGAGGTCGAGCAGCTCATCGAGGACTTCGTGGCCGCCGCGGTGCGGTGCGAGCAGGCCGGGTTCGACGGCGTCGAGCTCCACGGGGCCCACGACTACATCCTCTGCGAGTTCCTCAACGGCACGTTCAACGTGCGCGACGACCGGTTCGGCGGCTCGCTGGAGAACCGGATGCGGGTGCTGTTCGCCGTCATCGAAGGCATCCGGGCGACGTGCCGGCCCGACTTCCACCTTTCGGTACGGCTGTCGCCCGAGCGGTTCGGCCAGGCCACCGCCGACATCGTGGTGGTCGTCGAGCGCCTCATGGCCGGGGGACAGGTCGACCTGGTCGACCTGTCGATGTGGGACGTGTTCAAGGAAGCGGTGGACCCGGAGTTCGCGGGACGATCCCTGCTCGACGTGTTCACCGGGATCGATCGGGGCACCACCCGCCTGGGCGCTGCCGGGAAGCTCTACTCCGGTGACGCCGTGCAGCGCGCGCTCGACCTCGGCCTCGACGTGGTCGTCATCGGACGGGCGGCGATCACCGACCACGACTTCCCGGAGTTGATCCGGGCCGACGCGCACGCCACCATGCGCGCCCTGCCGGTGTCACGGGACGTTCTGCGGGACGAGGGGCTGAGCGTGCCGTTCATCGACTACATGGCCGGCTGGAAGGGTTTCGTCGCCGAGTAGGCGGCTCACGGACGCGGCATGTGCGCCCTCCCGCGCCGTCCGCCTGGTGGGCCCTCCTGGGAGCGGAGGTCGGCAAGTCGTCGTGCTCCGGGACCCCGACGAACTCGGCCGTGACGAAACGGAACGAGTGGACCAGCCTTCGATGGCGTCGTTACCGCGCGGTCAGTTGTAAATAGATTGACGCGGGAGCGCGGACCCTTCACCGTGTGTCCGAAGAGGTTCGAGGCAGAGGCCACGACCACCACTCGGGGAGGATGCACCATGGGAGATGAGCAAGACGTGACCCGCCGCGGCATGTCACGGAGGTCGTTCCTTCAGGCGGCAGCTGTCGGCTCCGCGTTGGTCGGGACGGCCGGTGCCATGGGATGGACACCTGCATTCCGGGTACCGGTCGCCGGAGCCGCCACGATCCCGAGCCCACCCGGGTTCCCCTCGTCGATCAGCCTCTATCAGCAGGCCTACCAGAACTGGTCGGGCGAGATCGCCATCCAGAACGTGTGGACCGCCGCCCCGGCCACGTCGGCCGACGTGGTGACGATCGCCAACTGGGCCCATGCCAACGGATGGCGGGTCCGGCCCAAGGGTAAGGGGCACGGCTGGTCGCCCCTCATCCTCCCCGAAGGCAACCCGGGAGCCGACTACCTGCTGGTGGACACGACCCAGCACCTGACCAACCTGTCGATCCAGACGACCGGCACCCCGGCGACGGTCACCGCCCAGACCGGCGTGACCATGGACACCCTGCTCTCGAGCCTCGGGGCCAAGGGGCTCGGGCTCACCGCCAACCCCGCCCCGGGCGACCTCACCCTCGGCGGCGTGCTGGCCATCGGCGGGCACGGCTCGGCCATCAAGGGAAGCGGCGAGACAGCGCTGTCCGGCAAGACGTACGGATCCGTCAGCAACCTGGTGCTCTCGCTCACCGCAGTGGTCTGGAACGCCTCGATCGGCCAATACCAGCTACGGACCTTCAGCCGCAGCGACCCGGGAATCAAGCCGCTCCTGGTGCATGTGGGGAGGGCATTCATCACCGACGTCACCCTGCAGGCCGGTGCCGACGTCAACCTGCAGTGCGTCAGCTCGTGGACCGTCCCCCAGTCCACGCTGTTCGCCGCTCCGGCATCGGCCGGCTCGCAGTCGTTCCAGAGCTTGGTCCTCAACGCGGGCAGGGTCGAGGTCATCTCGTTCCCCTTCACCACGCTGCCTTGGCTGAAGGTGTGGAGCATCCACCAGAGCCAGCCCTGGTTCTCGAACAAGGTGTCGGGGCCGTACAACTACGGATTCGCCAACACGGTGTCGAGCGGCGAATCAGCGTTCATCGCCAGCCTGCTGAAGGGAGACGCCTCGGGAACGCCGGCGTTCGAAAACGCCGAGATGGCTGCCGTCGGGACCGGTCTCATCTTCGAGAACACCGGCAACATCTGGGGCCCGTCGCGGTACTCGACGTTGTACGTGAAGCCCACCACCCTGCAGGTGACGGCCAACGGCTACGCCATCTTGACCAACACCAACAACATCCAGCGCGTGGTCTACGAGTTCTACACGTACTACTCCAACCTGGTGAACCAGTACGCAGCCAACGGCCAATATCCGATGAACGGACCTACCGAGTTCCGGGTGACCGGCCTGGACCAGACGAGCGACGTGGTGATGTCCGGCGCCCAGCAGGCCCAGCTGAGCGCCATCCGTCCGCGACCCGACCAGCCGTCGTGGAACTGCGCCGTGTGGATCGACGCGCTCACCATCCCGGGAACACCGCACGCCGACGAGTTCTACACGCAACTCGAGGCATGGATCCTCTCGAACTACACGGGCTCCTACGCCGGGGTGCGGTTCGAATGGTCCAAGGGATGGGGCTACACCAACAGTGCCGCGTGGTCCAGCGCCACCGCGCTGGGGACCACGGTCCCCAGCATGTACACCGCCGGACAGGCCTCGGGCGACGGATGGTCCTCCGCCCTCAGCACACTCGACTCCTACGATCCGAACCGGATCTTCGCCAATCCGCTCCACGACCAGTTGATGCCCTGACCGCTCGGTCCGGGGTCGCTCCCAGCCAGGTCAGCGACCCCGAACCGGCACGGCGTCATCGGTGCCTCCGGTCGCGTCGGTGACCGGCCCAGCCGTGCTCCGGTCCGAACGCGCCTGGTGGACGAGCCTCTGGATCATCCGGTGGTGGAGGTAGTCCACCACCACGTCCCACCGATAGAGGAATGCCTCGGTGTGGCGCGCGGAACGTTGCGCATACTTGGCGACCGCCTCGGACCCGACCCCGGGGATCGGGTCGGCCGCACCCGAGAACGCCTCGATCAGGTCGCGCTCGAGCGCACGGACGTGGCGGACGTAGATGGGGAGCACCATCGTGAGAATGGGCGGGGGGGTCCCGATCTCGAGGAGCTGTGCGATCGCGTTCAATACGGTGACCTCGCCGCCGTCGTACTCGGCCGCACCCCGCTCCGCCGGAGGTGCGAGGAATCCCGACGACTCCAGCGCGTCGACCAGTCCTGCGTCGACGCCCGTCTCGTCGACCAGCTGCGCCCGGTTGCGAGGACGGCCGTCGGTGCCGAGCACCCTGTCGAGCATGACGAACTGCCCCTGGTCGATCAACCGCTTGATGGCGGTCAGGGTGAAGTTCCCGGCCCGCAATTGCTGGATGCGCGACAACCGGTCGAGATGGGCGGCCCCGTAGGTCATCGATCTCCCTACCCGGTGACCGGCCGGCAGGAGGCCTTCCCGTTGGTACAGACGCACCGTCCCGACCGCGATGCCGGCCCGGGCGGCGAGCTCATCGATTCGCCACGTGGTGGAACTCCCGGTCTTGGGCATGGGCAACGAGCCTACGGGACCCACCGCCGGAACCGCCGAGGGACCCGTGCGACCAGCGGCCAGTTGCGGGAGCGCGGTGGGCGAGCGATGGCGAACGCCCTGACCCGGTTCGCCGGGGCTCAGGCCCCGGGCATCACGCCGAGGCCGCGCTGTCCGGTACTGCCCGCTCCTCGAGTCGACCATCGGCGTGGCGGGCGAATCGCCCGGAGTCGCGGGGATGCACGGGGTCGTCGGTCGGCCAGGGCCAGCCACCGAAGCCGGTGGTCTGGTAGTCGACGAGCGCCTGCTCGATGCCGGCCCGGTCGTTCATCACGAACGGGCCGTACTGGGCCACCGGCTCGCTGATCGGTCGGCCCTGCAGGACGAGCACCTCGGCACCCCCCGGTCCCGCCGTCACCGTCACCGGCTCGTCGGGACGGACGAGGACGCCGGTCGACGCATCGACGGAGTGCCCGGCCACCGACAACGAGCCCTCGAAGACGTAGAGGGTGCGCGCGGTGTCCGCCGAGGCTGCGGGCGGGACCACCCATCCGGCGAGTGGTTCGAGCACGAGGTGCCAGATGGCCAGGTCGGAGTCGGCATTCGAGGCATACGAGTCGGGCGGGGCGGCCAGCGGTCGGATCCCATCGATCGCCCCGGCGATGACCGTCAGCTCGCCTCGGCGCCCCTCGTCATCGGCCAGTGCGAGGCGCGGGATGTCCTCTTCCCACTGCATCGTGAAGTAGGGGTCGACCATCTTGTCGTCGGCCGGCAGGTTGAGCCAGATCTGGAACAGCTCGGTCGTGTTCGGGCCGTGGCGGTCGAGCAGGGGGAACATCTCGCAGTGGACGATGCCCGATCCGGCCGTCAGCCATTGCACGTCTCCGCGACCGAACCGGGCCGTCGCCCCGAGTGAGTCGGAGTGGTCGATGAGGCCCTGCCGCACGAATGTCACCGTCTCGAATCCCCGGTGGGGGTGCTGAGGGAAGCCGGGGACGACACTGCCGTGGTACATGCTCCAGCCGTCGGCCCCCGAGAAGTCCATGCCGATGTCGCGGACCTCGAGCGAGGCCGCGGGACCCATGTGCTCATTGGCCGCCGGGTAGCGGTCGAGGTGGTGGACGCAGAAGAGGAACGGGTCCGCCGTCTGCCACGGCATGCCGAGGGGAATCGTCTGCACCACGGGATCGCTCACACCGCCGAGCCTATCGATTCGACTCGGCCCGCCCCCGGACAGCAGTCAGGGCCGACCCTGACGGGCCGGCCCTGACTGCTACTTGGTGGCGGGGGCAGGATTTGAACCTGCGACCTTCGGGTTATGAGCCCGACGAGCTACCAGACTGCTCCACCCCGCGTCGTGGAGGGAAAGAGTAGCACTCCCCCGAGAGGGCCCGTCCGGCACCCCGGGTCCGGCCCGGCTCGTGCCAGCTCAGTTGCTCAGCGCGTTGGCGGCCGACGAGTTCGGGTTGGTGGTCGTCGTGGTGGTGCTGGCCACCGGGCCACCCGTCAGCGCCTGGACGGCCTGCAGCGCCGACTCCAGGGCATTGACGTCGTTCTGGTAGGCGCCGAGGTTGCCGGCCTTGAGGTCGGCCTGGGCCTGCTGGTAGGAGGCCTGGGCCTGGGCCAGGAGTGCCAGGGCCTGGGGTGACAGCGTGCTCGACGAGCCGCCCCCTCCCGACGGGCTGATCTGGACCGGCGCGGCGAACAACGTGGTCAGGGCGGTCGACAGCGAATTGGCGATGGTGGCCGACTGGTTCCCGTACTGGGCGATGACCCGCTGCAGCTCGGGGAAGGGATTCCTGGACGATTCGACGTACAGCGGCTGGATGTAGAGCAGCGAGCCCGCCACCGGTATCTGCAGCAGGTTGCCGAGCAGGACCGACGACCCGTTCTGGTTGAGCAGCGATATCTGGCTCGAGATGTTGGGCTGCGCGTCGATCTTGGCGGCCACGATGGCCGGACCATTGGGAGGATTGTCGCGCGGGGTCACGAACATCTTCAGCTCGCCGTAGTGGCCGGGGTCGGAGCCGGCGATCATGAAGCCGGCCAGGTTCTGGATCTGGCTGCTCGACGACACTGGCACGAAGGCGTCGAGCAACGTGAACGACTGCTGGGTATCGCCGGGGACGCGCATCACCTGGTAGATCGGCGACATCCGCACCAGTTGGCCCGTAGAGACCACCTGGCCCTGTGCGTTGACGGTCTGGGTGGTGGCGAGGGCCTGGGACGGCGAGCCGGCCCCCGGGTCGGGCGACAGGGCCCAAGCGTCGGCGGCGCTGTAGAAGCTCTGCGCCCGGATGATGTGGTACTTGCCGTACATGGTGGCCTGGACGGTGAAGATGTCCTCCGGATAGCGGATGTGGTCGCGGAGTTCGGGCGGCATCTTGGACGACGGGGTGAACATCCCGTGGAAAGCCTTCTCGTACGTCTGGATCACCGGGTCGTTCGGATCCATCACGTAGAAGGTCATCTTGCCCGAGTAGGCGTCGATGACCACCTTGACCGAGTTGCGGACGTAGTTGTAGGTGCCCGACAGTCCGCTGCCCGAAGCCACCGCGCCGGTGTCGGCGTTCTGGGCGTAGGGGTAGTTGGCCGACGTCGTGTACGCGTCCTGGATCCACTCGATGTGTCCCCCGATGATGGCCGGATAGGGGTCGGCGTCGAGGTTCAGGAACGGTGCCGCCTTCGCCACCCGGGCCTGCACGCCCCGGTCGAACATCAGCCGGGAGTCGTTGGTGATCTGGCTGGAGATCAGCAGGTTGAGGTCGTTGAAGCGGAGGGCGAACATCACCTGCTTGAAGAACGACGAGAGCTGCACGCCGCCGTCGCCCTTGTAGTGGGTCTCGATGTTCGTGCCGGCGGTCAGCTGGTAGTCGATCTCCGGCTGCTTGGTGTTGGCCACCACGTAGCCGGAGTTGTTGAGGCCGAAGTAGACCGACGGCTGCGTGATATTCGGCAGGCCGTTGGTCGACACGGGCGGTACGGAGCCGACCGCGAATGCCGGGTCGCCGCTCGCCGTGGTGCCGTTGGTCGTGGCGATGTTGGTGGGCGACACGATCATGCCGAAGCCGTGGGTGAACTGGAGGGTGGTGTTCACCCAGGACGTCGACGGCAGGTCCTGCGCGTTGATCTCACGGACGCCGACCACGGTCGGCGCCTCGGCCCCGTCGACCTTGTAGCGGTCGATGGGCAGACTGTTGAACTGGTAGTAGGACTTCCTGTCCTGCAGCTTGTCGTAGGTGGGCTGCGTCTGGAGCGGGTCCCAGAGCCGGATGTTGGCCAGGGTGTCGCTGTTGGCCGACACCTGGCCGGCCGACAGGCTGGGTGACGCCGGATACGAGGTGCTGGACACCCGGCCGATGCCCATTGCCGTCCGGGTGGCGTCGATGTTGCGCTGGATGTACGGGCGCTCGAGGGTGTTCTGGGCCGGGTTGACCTTGAGGGCCTGGACGGCCGCCGGGTAGATGGTGCCGGCGGTCAGGGCCACCAGGAACCACAGGCCGACGCCCAGAATGGGCAGGGCCCAGCCCTGGCGGCGGATGTTGTAGATGAGGAGCGCGGCGGCAGCCAGCGACACCAGGATCAGTAGCTCGAGGGCGGGCAGCCGGGCGTGGACGTCGGTGTAGCCGGCGCCCTGCACGTAGCCGTTGGACGAGAGGTCCAGATTGAACCGGGCCAGGTAGTACCCGACGGCCTTGATCAAGGCGATGAGTCCGAGGATGACGGACAGGTGGGCCTTGACCGCCGGGCGGACCCGGGGCCTCGGACCCTGCATCCGGATGCCGCCGTTCAGGTAGTGGCTGAGTGTCGTGACCAGCAGCACCACGACGAGGGCGACCAGGGCCCAGTGGATGACGAACTGCTGGAACGGCAGCGTGAACACGAAGTAGGAGATGTTGCGGTGGAACTGGGGGTCGGTGGCGTTGAACGGCGTGCTGTTGCGGAACAACAGCCAACTCTGCCACTGGCCGAGGGCCTGGGAGCCGATGATGAGCGACAGCACCACCACGACACCGGCCCGCAGCCACCGGGCGTAGGGGCCGATGACCTCGCGGTAGCGCTTGACGAACTCGTCCTCGGCATCCATCGAGGGGCCCTTCGGAGCCAGGCGCTCGGCGACGACGAGGCTGACCAGGAGCATCACGGCGAAGATGGCGCTGAACACCAGCATGAGGCCGGCCTTGACCTCGAACAGTTTCAGCCAGACCGAGTGCAGGTTGACCGACGAGAACCACAGGGCGTCGGTGTAGAAGACCGCGAAGGTGTGCCCCGAGACCAGGATGACCACCAACAGGACGACCGCGCCGATGACCCAACGGCGGCCCCGGTGGTTCGACGACCCGGACGACGCGGTGGGCGCGGGCATGTCTGTCGGTGTGCGCACGGCAGCAGCCTAGGGGGTGCCGGGCGCGAGCAGGCATCTGCACCCCGGGTGGGCCGGCGGGTGCGCGTGACCGGTGGGGAAGTCCTCCCCCGCCGCCTGGGCCCCGTTGAGGCCGTTGTCCTCGCAGTCGGGGCACGGTGCCTCGCCGGGGGCCGCTACGGCCACCCACTCGATGCCTCCCTTGCCGGCCACTGCGATGGTTCCGAGGGAGAGAGCGGCCACCACATGGTCGCCGGCCAGGCGTTCGATGCGCTCGCCCTTCCACTCCCGGAAGGCCGAGCCGACGTGCTCGGTGACGACCGATTCCTCGGCACCGTCGAGGCCCTCCCCGTCGGCCAGACGTCGGCGCAGGGGGGCGACGATGGCGACGGCCAGCTCGTGGGCGACGGCCAGCAGCGCGTCCGCCGATGGGCGTTTCTTCGAGTTCCCTACCAGGGAGGCCCCGGCGTCGGCGGCCTCCTCCAGCAAGGGCAGGGACGAGGTGGCGAACGAGTCCACCTGCTCGGTCTCGTCAGGCAGGAGGTCGGCCGACCAGACGGTCCCTTTCCCCCGCAACTTGTCGAGCAGGTCGTTCTGGTTGTCCTGGAGGGACCGCTTGAGTCGCCGGGACAGCCCGACGACGATGGGGGCGATCAGCTCGTCACGCTGGACGGCCAGGGGGTGGCGGGCCTCAGGCGGACCATCCGCCTCGTCCGCCTCGTCCTCCCCCCCCGCATCCGCATCGCCAGACGTCTCGGGAGCGGATGCCTCGGCGTCCGCCTCGGTGGGGGCCTCGTCGCCCTGGGCGGCCCGCAGCTTGGCGAACAGGGCATCCACCTTCTCGACCGGCGCGGCGGGAGCCCCGTCGGCGTCGTCGACGACCTCGACGACCTCGTCAGCGAGCTCGGCCGGCTCGACGTCCCCGACGGCGGCGGGTAGGGCCGACTCGGCCAGGGCCTCGGCATCGGCCGCCTCCTCGGCCAGCAGGGAGGCAGCCAGGTCCTCCGGCGTTCCCTCGTCGTCAGGGCGGTTGGCCACCTCGCGGCCCGCGACCTCGGCGGCCAGGCGGGCCTCGTTCTCCGCGTTGAACAGGTCCTCGGCGATGGCGTCGACCGACCGGCGCACGTCGGTGATGGTCTCGGCCAGGCGCTCGCGGCCGGCCCGGAGCTGCTCGATCTGGGCGTGGAGGACCTTGCGCCGACGGGACAGGTCGGCCAGTACCCGGGCCCGGAGCTGCTGAGCCTCCTCCACCATGACCCGGCCCTCGGCCCGGGCCCGCTCGGTCAGTTCCTCGGCGTCGGCCCGCACCTTGTCGAGGGCGGCCGCCACCTGCTGTTCGGTCCGCTCCTGCAACGACGACGCCACCGCCTCCGCCTCGGCCGTACGCTCGGCCAGGAGCGTGTCGGCCCGGTCCTGGGCCTGTCCGTTCACCTCGGCGGCCTCGGCCAGCAGCCGCTCGGACTCGGCCTGGGCCTCTGCCAGTTTCCGGGTCGTCTCGGCCTCGGCGTTGGCCACCATCTCGGCCGACGCTTCGTGGGCGCTCTGGAGGACCCGCGCCGTCTCCTTGCCCACCGCGTTGGTCAGCATGGCGTCATCGATGACCGGGTTGGCCGCCCGCTCCTCGGCCGCGGCCAAGGCGTCGAGCAGCTCCTGCTCGCGTTCGGCCTGGGCCCGCAGCCCCGTGGCGAGCGACTCGAGGTAGTCCCGCACCTCGGCCGGATCGAAGCCCCGACGGACAGAAGCGAACGTGTGCCGGGCCACGTCGTCAGGGGCCAGGTGGGGCGACGAGGTGATGGTCATCCGGCGTTCCTCAGGCATGCCCGAGAGCCTACGACCGCCCGTCGTGTCAGCGGCTCATCCCGCGCCATTGCTGGTGGAGGCGACCAATGCGGCGGTGGGCACCTGCCCTCCGTTGGCGGCCAGCACCCGCAGGGCCTGGTCGAGGGTCGACACCGGGTAGATCTTCAGGTCGGACCGCTGCTTCGACTTGGCATCGGCGTACTCGCCCGGCGGCACCAGGAAGATGGTGGCCCGGGCGTTCTCGACGGCCACCGTCTTCTGGGGGACGCCACCCACGTCGCCCACGTTGCCCTGCGCGTCCATGGTCCCGGTGGCGGCCACCGTGTGTCCGCCGGTCAGCTTGCCGCCGCTCAGGGCGTCGATCACCCCGAGGGTCATGGCCAGGCCGGCCGACGGGCCGCCGATGTCGGTCACGTCGATCGAGATGGGGAAGGGATAGGTGTAGTCGACCTGGTCCTGGGGAAGGATGCCGACGTCGAGGGTGACCGTCCGGCCGTCGAGTTCGACCTTGGTCCGCTTGAGGGTCAGGGACACCGGCCCCGGCGCCCCCGTGCCGCCCTTGCGCACCGTGAACGTCACCGTCTGGCCCGGGTGGTGGGGCGCCAGCACCTGGGTGAGGGCCAGGGCGGTCGGCGTCGCCTTGCCGTCGACAGCGGTGACCACGTCGCCGACGTTCAGGACACCGTGGGCGGGAGTCCCCGGGAAGGTGCCGGCGATCACCGCGCCCGACGGGGTGGCCGTCACCGTGTAGCCGAGGTGGCGCAGGGCGGCCGTCTTGGCCGAGGCCTCGGCCTGGGACATCTGGAGAGCACCCTGAGCGTCGAGCTCGGAAGGCGCGGTGCCGCCGGTGACGGCCGGCACCGAATAGAGGGCGGTGTTCGACTGCAGCTTGAAGAACAGATAGTTGAGGGCCGTGACCCGGGCCTCCTGCACGTCGGTCAGCAACACCGGTCGGGTCACCGGGTGGGACTTCGCGGCCGGGACCTTGATGAAGGGCTGGACCGACTGGGCCGTGCCCGGCTGGATGGCGTAGTAGTCGAGGTTGATCCGGGACGAGACGAAGATGGCGAGCACGAGGACGGCCAGGCTCGCCCACACGATCCACCGGCCCCAGGACGGGCGCTTCGGGGCCGGGGACGCCGGAGGAGCCGGCTGGCCGGAGGGTCCGGTGGGCGTGCCGGGCGGGGGGCTCGTCGGTGGAGGTGCCGTCGGCGAGGAACTCGTGAGCAGCGGAACGGGAAGCGGATCGTCAGGTACGGCGGCGGGTGCCTGGGGGAAGAAGTGGCGGGCCACCGGGTCCCGCTCGCCCGCTGCGTCCGGCGTGGTCGGGTGCTCGTCGTCGGTCATAGTGGTGCCGTGCAGCCTGCCACGGAACCGGAGGACCCGAGCGTCACCGACCAGCGGCGCGACGTGGCCAGGGCCGGACACGTCGGAGACGCGGCTACCGCCCGGCTCGGGCTGTCCGACCCGGCGCCCGGGGTGCGCTCCACCGCGCTCGGCGCCCTGGAGCGCCTGGGCTCGCTGGGCGACGACGAATTGGCCGACGGGCTGGGCGACGGCGACCCGGCGGTCCGTCGGCGGGCCGCCGAACTGACGGCGACCCATCCCGGCGTGGTCCTGCTCCCCGCCCTCGACGACCCCGACCCCTCGGTGGTGGAGATGGCGGCCTGGGCGGCCGGCGAGCGGGAGGAGGTGGCCGCCGTGGACCGACTGGCCCGGATGGCGACGGGCGACACCGGCCACGCCGACCCCCTGTGCCGGGAGGCGGCGGTGGCCGCCCTCGGGGCCATCGGCGATCCGGCCGGGCTGCCTGCCGTGCTGGCCGCCCTCGACGACAAGCCGGCGATCCGGCGTCGGGCCGCCGTCGCCTTGGCCGCCTTCGAGGGGCCCGAGGTCGAGGCGGCGCTGCAGCGGTGCTTGGACGACCGGGACTGGCAGGTCCGCCAGGTGGCCGAGGACCTGCTGGCCATCGATTGACTCGACGCGGACTGATTCAAAGGAGCATGGGTGGACGGCGCAGGGGGCCGTCCGAGGCGGGCCCGCCCGCCCGGCCAGGCTCAGGACTCGGCGGCGGCGAAGATCGGCCGGAGGCTGTCGAACGAGTCGAGGCACAGGCCGGCCCCGCGGACCACGCACTCGAGCGGGTCCGGCACCAGGTGGACCGGCACCTCGGTCTCCCGGGCGAGCCGCTCGGCCAGGCCGCGGAGCCTGGCCCCGCCGCCCAAGAGATGGATGCCCTCGTAGATGATGTCCTGGGCCAGCTCGGGCGGTGCCTGGGCCAGGCAGCCGAGCACGGTGTCGACGACGAGGTCGACCTGCTCGCTCAAGGCGAACCGGATCTCCTCGGGGGCCAGGACGACGTTGCGGGGGTGGCCCGTGGTGATCTCCCGGCCCTTGACCTCGGCCCGCATCTCCCCCTCGTAGGGGAGTGCCGAGCCGATGGCGATCTTGAGCTCCTCTCCCGTACGTTCGCTGATGGCGACGCCGTACTTCTGGCGCACGTACTCCTGGATGGCCGCGTCCATGTCGAAGCCGCCGCACCGCACGGCCCGGTAGGCCACGATCCCGCCCAGAGAGATCACGGCCGTCTCGGTGGTGCCGCCTCCGACGTCGACCACCATGTTGCCGACTGGCTCGTGGATGTCGAGGCCGGCGCCGATCGCCGCGGCCATGGGCTGCTCGATGAGGTGGGCGGCCGAAGCGCCGGCCCGCCGCGCCGCCTCTTTGACCGCCCGCCGTTCCACCGAAGTGATGGCCGACGGCACGCAGATCAGCAACCGCGGGCGAGTCAGCTTGGTGACCCCGGCCCGCCGCAGCAGCAGGCGGATCGTCCGCTCGGTGATCCCGAAGTCGGTGATCGCCCCCTCGCGGAGCGGGCGCACGGCCACGATGTACCCCGGGGTCCGGCCGATGAGCTGCCAGGCCTCGTCGCCAACGGCCAGGACCTCGTGGGTCCGGGTGTTGAGGGCGATCACGGTCGGCTCCTCGAGGATGACCCCCTTGCCCTTGGCGAACACCTGGGTGTTGGAGGTCCCGAGGTCGATCGCGAGGTCTCGGGCCACCCTGTCATCGTAGGGCGGCCGGGGATGCCCCCGGGCGGGTGGAGGTCCGGCGTCTCCCGGCGGGAGCCGCCATCCCTTCGGACCCGGCGGTCGGTAACCTTCGCTCCGTGCACGGAGACCCACCAGACGACTTCGGCGCGCCCCTCGCGGACGGGTCCGGGGACGAAGGGCCCGACGACGACGGCCCGATGCGCGGATGGGTTCCCCAGGACGACCGCCTGTGGCTCCATCCCTCCGAGCGGGCATCGGGCGGGGCGACGACCCGACCGGTCCCGGCACCCGACCGCGCCCCGGG
>DATCCR010000148.1:0-21220 GCA_036511155.1 Acidimicrobiales bacterium | reverse complement strand
AGTGGCACCTGCGGCGGTCCCGCCGCTACCGGTGGACCCCGGGGCTCCGGTGCCCGGTGCCGTCGTCGACGACGCGCCGGCCGATGTCGTGCTGGTCGTGGTCGAGTTCGTCGCACAGGTGGTCGGGACGGTGATCGTGTTGGCATCGAGGGTCACCGCACCGTTGCGTGCGAGGATGCGACCCTGGACCGTGGCACCCGTGTCGAGCGTCGCCGAGGTGAGCGCCATGACCGTGCCGACGAACGTCGTCGCCGTCGCCAGCGTGGCCGAGCTGCCGACGACCCAGAAGACGTTGCACGCCTGGGCACCGTTCTCGAGCTGCACCACGGAGTTGGAGGCCGTCACCAGGTCCGAGGACGCCTGGAACACCCACACGGCTCCGGCGTCGCCGTTGCCGTTCAGCACCAGCGGGCTGGCGGCAGTGAGGTTGGCCGTCGCCGCGTGGCCGAAGGCGTAGACACCCGGGGTCAGGGTCTTGCCACCCAACTGGTTGTCCCCGGTGACGTAGGTGGTGGTCGGCACGTCGCCGGCCGCCGACACGTAGGCCGTGGTCAGATCGTTCTTGGCCTGGGTCAGCAGACCCGGGTTGTCCACCGATCCGGACGGGCCGGTGGCGTCGGCCGCATACACGGTCCCGGTGACCTCCGCCTGGGTGAGCCCGGCATAGTTGCTGCCGGCGGCCGGGCTGAGCCCGACGTTCCCGGTGATGGCCGAGGTCGGGACATCGGTGACAGCGGTTCCGGCCAGGACGGCGAAGGGAGACGCCGTGTTGAGCTGGACGGTCGCGGCCGCGGACGCCACCCCGGGAACGAGTGGGAGGAGGAGGGCGCCGCACAACAGGGTGGCGCCGACTGCGGACGCTCGGGTGACGTGGCGGTGGGGGCCACCCGGTCGGCTCCGTACAGCCCGTCGGGTGGAGAGGTCGGGGGTGGTGCGATCGAGCCGCATGGCGGACTCCTTCTGGCACGCCTGGAGTAGATAACCGTCGACGACGGACGTCCGGTGTGACTTCCTCACGCTACCATAGAATCAAATCACTAGCAATAGAGAACCGGAAAACAAGTGCCCACATGGTTCGAAGACGGGTGGACTCGAGGTGTCGCGACCGAGGTCGGGGCCTGTTGCGTCGGTGCGGACCCAGACCCGATGTGGGCCGCTGGGCCGGCCTAGCCTGTCGCCGCGGTGACCGACGCGGCACTGGAGGACCTCGGGCTGTACTTCCCCGACGGCCCATTCGCGGTCGAGCGCCTGGGGCTGCTGCGCTACCTCCTCGACCAGGGGGCGACCGTGGCCGACCTCGTCGACTACCGCGAGGAGCTGCCCGGCCTCGCCATGGTGCTCGCCCTCTGACTGACCGACGCGCTGACCTTCGACGAGTTGGTGGCGCATTCGGGGGTCGATGCCGACCTGGTCCTCCGGATCGTCCGGGCCGCCGGGTTCCCCGCGCCCGGCCCGGACGACCGGGTGATGTCGCCCGATCTGGTCCACCTGTGTCGGGTCGTCCAGCCGGCGGTCGACATCTTCGGCGAGGACGCCATCTTCCAACTGTTGCGGGTCATGGGATCCACGACGGCGCGCCTGGCCGACGCGCTCGTGTCGTCCCTTCTGGCCAATGTCGAGCCGTTGGAGCGCAATGAGGACCCGGTGGGCCTCGAGGTGGCCAAAGCCAACAGCCTGGCCGCGTCCCTCTTTCCCCAGGTGGTCAGCGGACTGGACGCCATCCTCCGCCAGCACCTGGTGGCGCTCCGGCGTACCGCGGCCCCGGACAGCGAGGACGGCGTCGAGACCCGGGCGCTGGGTGTCGGGTTCGTCGACCTGGTCGACTCGACCGGGCTGGCCCTGGCTGTGCCCATGGGGGAGCTGGGCATGCTGCTGACCGAGTTCGAGAACCTCGACTCGGACGCGGTAGTGGCCGCCGGCGGGCGGGTGGTGAAGCTGATCGGCGACGAGGTCCTCTACACGGCGCCGGACCCGGTCACCGCCTGTGCCATCGCACTCGATCTGGCGGAACTGATGCGGTCCCACGCGCGGCTGCCCGAGGTGCGGGCCGGAGTGGCGTTCGGTGAGGTGATGCTCCGCGATGGCGACGTGTTCGGTCCCATGGTCAACCTGGCCGCACGTGCCGCCAAGGTGGGTGGCCCGGGTGACGTCGTCGTGGACTCGGCCATGGCCGACGCCGCCGGTATGCCGTCCGAGCCGCTCGGGATCCTCGACGTCAGGGGCTTCGGGTCCGTCGGGCTGTCGCGGTTGACCGGTCGGCCGCCGTCATCGACCGGTTGACCCGCACCCGTCCGGGCTCCGGCCGGACCGGCCCGACAGGGCGCCACTAGGGTCCCCACCGTGCCCGGCCGTGTCCTCGTCCCCCTGCCCGACCACGACTTCGACGTGACCGAGGTGGCCGTGCCGTGGCACGTCCTGACGGGGCGCGGTCATGAGGTGGTGTTCGCCACCGAGTCGGGCACCGGCGCACCCGAGGCCGACCCGCGCCTGCTCACCGGCGTGATCCTCGGTCGGCTGGGTGCGGAGGACGAGCCCAAGGCCCTCTACGCCCGACTCCTGGACGACCCCGCCTACCGGAACCCCATCTCGTGGGACTCCATCGAGCCGGCATCGTTCGACGGCCTGCTCCTACCCGGCGGCCACGCACCGGGCATGCGCCAATACCTCGGGTCTGCGGCCCTCCAGGAGAAGGTGGCGTCGTTCTGGCAACTCGAGCGTCCTGTCGGGGCCATCTGCCACGGTGTGCTGGTGCTGGCCCGGACCATCGACCCGCGGACAGGACGCAGTGTCCTGGCCGGACGCCACACGACGTGGCTGACCAAGCCCATGGAACGCAGCGCCTACCTGGCGACTGCCTGGAAGCTCGGCCGCTACTACCGGACCTACCCGGCCTATGTCGAGGACGAGGTGGTGGCCGCTCTCGACGGCCCAGGACAGTTCACCCGCGGCCCCCGTGGCCTGAAGCGGGACGACGCCGCTCACGACGAGGCGGGGTTCACCGTGCTCGACGGGACCTACCTGTCGGCCCGATGGCCGGGCGACGCCTACACCTTCGCCCGGCGTTTCGAGGAGCTGCTGGGCTGAGCGGTCGGCGCACCCTGCCGGTCGGGTCGTAGACCGACTCGTGGGGCGTGCCCTCGGACACCACCCGACCGGTTCACCAGGAGTTGGTCGGTGACCCCGGGGCCTGGACGGCGATGGCATCGCGTCCGGCCCGTTTGACCTGGTAGAGCGCCATGTCGGCCTCGTCAAAGAGGCGCTCGACGGTGGGCATCGACCGGTCGAGGCTGCTCACCCCGATGCTGAGGGTCACCGGCACCTCACCCGTGCCGGCCAGCTCCCGGAAGATCCGCTCGGCCACCTGCACGGCGCCCGCGGCGTCGGTCTCGGGCAGCAGCAGGGCGAACTCGTCCCCGCCCACCCGGCTGGCCACGTCGAAGGGCCGCACGGTGTCGAGCAGGATCCGGCCGATGGCGGCCAGGACCCGGTCGCCGACCACGTGCCCGAAATTGTCATTGACCGACTTGAACTGGTCGACGTCGATCATCAGGAGGCCGAGGGGGCTCCCGGTGCGCAGGGCCCGCTCGATCTCCTCCTCGGCGCGCTGGCGCAGCACCCGCCGCACGGCGCACCCGGTGAGCTCGTCGGTGCCGGCCAGCTCGGCCAACTGGGCGAGCAGGCGCTCCTCGTGCTGTTCGACGTGACAGCGGTTGATCGCCGCCGCCACCGACAGTGCCGCCGCGCCGGCCAAGGTCCCGAACAGGGCGGAGATCCATCCCTCCGCCGCCACGAAGTGCCGGTCGACCCCGGCGACGACGCCCACCACCACCAGGGTCGACACGCCGCAGAGCAGGGCCGACCGGGGGGAGAACATCAGCGCCGCGTAGACGAGGGGCAGGTAGAGGAGGAGCAGGATCGGGCTGTTGACGCCGGTGTCGAGCAGGGCGACCAGGCCCACCGCGTACGTGGACGCCACCGTCCAGGTCACCGAGTAGGTGGACCGCCACGACCTGCCAGTGACGATCGGGGCGATGAGGACGCCGACAGCCGCGCATACCGCCCACGACATGATGATCGGCCACAGCAGCGTGCGGTGCGGCCCGTCGGGGGTCAGGTACAGGTACGACATGACGACCAGGGTCTCGAGCAGGAAGATCCCGAAACCCATCCGCATGTGGGCGAGCCAGAACCGTCGGCGCGCCTCGACCTCGGACTCGACGCCGATCGTGTCGGCCAGCACCTCGTGTTTGGTCGAGTCCATGGGCCCCGTCGCCCTCCCCGTGTGTCCTGTACTCCTCCTTTCGGTCCGGGGACGCTGGAGCTTTACCCGCCGCAACCGACGTGCAACGAGGGCTGCATGTCACTGACCAGGGTTGATCGACGGTTCAAGGTCCGCCTCGGGTGGGTCCGCCGGTCGGCGTCGGGTCAGGCGAACGTTTCGAGGAAGGCCTGGCCGTTGAGGTTGCCGGCCGCCGCGCACGGCTTCACCTTGGGGCACGAGACACCGTCGAGCTGCCCCGATGTAACGGCCGGGCTCGACGTGACGGCCCAGGTTCCGCCACTCAGTGTCTCGATGAGCGGGCCCGAGGCGTCGTTCGAGCCGACGGCCTCGCACGTGGTCGCCTTCGGGCATGACACCTCGTTGAAGTAGCCCGTCACCGCGGGGCTGGCGGTGACCGACCACACACCGCCGGCCAGCGTCTCGACCGCCGGGTGGGAAGCGGTCGCGTCGTAGCCGACGCCGACGCAGGTGGTCGTCTTGGCACAGCTCACGCCGCGCAGGGTGCCGCCGGTGGCCGGGCTGGTGGTGACGGTCCAGGTGCCGGCGCTGAAGGACTCGACGAGCGGTTGACCGGCGCCGGTGTCATGGCCGACCGCGGCACAGGTCGTCGTCTTCGCACAGGACACCGCGAACAGGACGCCGGAGACGGAGGGAACGGGGGCCACCGTCCAGGTGGTGCCGTTCGACGTCTCGACCAGGGCGTGGTAGGTGGCGTCGATGCCGACGGCGGCGCAGAAGGTGACCTTGGGGCAGGAGACGCCGTAGAGGTTCCCGCCGATGGCCGGGACGGCCGTCACCGACCAGACGCCACCGCTCAACGTCTCGACGAGAGGATGGTTGGCGGCGTCGTACCCGACCGCCACACACGACGCGGTGTTCTTCGGGCAGGACACGCCGAGCAGGAAGCCGGGCACCGTCGGGGCCGTGGCGACGGACCACACCCCGCCACTCAGCGACTCGATCAGGGTGTCGTTGGCGCCGTCCCAACCCACGGCGACACACGACGTGGACGTCGCACACGAGATCGACTGCAGCGTGACACCGACGACCGGGCCCGAGGTCACCGTCCAGCTCGGCGGTGCGGCGGCACCAGCTCCGACCGGGGTAACGGCGGCCGCCGCACCCACACTCCCGAGTGCGACCGCGGCCGCACACGTCAGAATCGCGATCCTGCGTCCCATCGTTCCCCCACCTTCTGTCGATGTCCCCCCGGACCGCACGGACCGGCGACCCTCGGGGCGATCTTTGCCCAGTTCGAGGGGCGCGTCCACCGACCCGACCCGACGGTTCCCTGCCGGGGTCGCAATCACTGATCGCAGGCCTGTGCAGGAGTTATGACCCGGGCCTACCATGGTTCCGGAAAGGTGGGTGGCGAACGGCATGAGTTCGAGCGAGAACATCACGGTGCTCTTCACCGACCTGGTCGGTTCCACCGAGCTGGCCTCGTCCCTCACTCCGGACCAGGCCGACGATGTCCGCCGAGCCCACTTCGCCGCCCTCCGCCAGGCCGTCACCGACGCCGGCGGCACCGAGGTCAAGAACTTGGGCGACGGGATCATGGTCGTCTTCCCCACCGCGTCGACTGCGCTGTCCTGTGCGGTCGCCATGCAGCAGGGTGTGCATCGCGACAACCGCGGGCTCGACCGGTCGCTCGGCATCCGGGTCGGTCTGAGCATCGGCGAGGCCACCCGGGAAGCCGACGACTTCTTCGGCGATCCGGTGGTCGAGGCGTCCCGGCTGTGTGGGGCGGCCGGGTCGGGGCAGATCCTGGCCTCGGACACCGTTCGGGTGATGGCCGGCCGCCGCAACCGCCATGACTGCCGCCCCGTGGGCGAGTTGGACCTCAAGGGCCTGCCCGACCCGGTCGAGGCCGTCGAGGTGGCGTGGGAGCCGATCGGCGGTAGCCACCCAGTGGTCACCGTGCCGCTCCCCGCTCGACTCGGGGTCCGGCCGCAGCCCGGCGTCGTCGGCCGGGGTCCCGAGCTCGCCCAGATCGCCGAGTCGGTCAAGCGGGTGACCGAAGGCGGTGGCGAGGTGGTGCTGGTGTCCGGTGAGGCCGGCCTCGGCAAGACCACTCTGGTGGCCGAAGCGGCACGCGCCGCGCTCGCGTCCGGGGCCCTCGTCCTGTTCGGTCACTGCGAAGAGGACTTGGCCACCCCCTACCAATTGTTCGCCGAGGCGCTCGGCCACTTCGTCACCCACGCCGCCGACGACGACCTCGTGGCCCACGTGGCCGCGCACGGCTCGGAGCTGGTCCGAGTCGTCCCGGCGCTCGCCGACCGCATCCCCGACCTGCCCCCCTCGCGGGCCACCGACTCCGACACCGAGCGGTTCCTGTTGTTCGCCGCCGCCGTCGGCCTGCTCGCCCAGATCTCCGAGGCTCGACCGGTGGTCCTGGTCCTCGACGATCTGCAGTGGGCGGACAAGGGGAGCCTCCTCCTCCTGCGGCACCTGGCCGCCTCCGACCGGGCCGGCCAGGTGCTGGTCCTCGGCACCTACCGTGACGACGTGCTCTCCCATGTGCACCCCTTCCTCGACACGCTGGCCGCCTTGCGGCGCATGGACGGCGTGTCCCGGATCGAATTGGGCGGGCTCGACGACTCGGGCGTGATCGCCCTGATGGAGGCGGTGGCCGGCTACACGTTGGACCCGGCGGCCGTCGGCCTGGCCCACGCCGTCTACCGCGAGACCGACGGCAACCCGTTCTTCGTGAGTGAGGTGCTGCGCAACCTGGCCGAGACGGGAGCCATCTTCCAGGACGCCAGCGGTCGCTGGGTGGCCGAGGGGTCGCTCGATCAGGTGGCGCTGCCCGACAGCGTGCGTGAGGTGATCGGTGCCCGGGTCGGTCGGCTCGGCCCCGGCGCCGAGCGGGTGCTGGCGACTGCCGCGGTCATCGGGCGCGACTTCGACCTCGACGTCCTCGCCCGGTCCACCGGCACCGACGAGGACGGCCTGCTCGACATCCTCGAGGCGGCGGCTGCCGCATCGTTGGTGCGGGAGCCGAACGACGCTTCGGGGCGGTACAGCTTCGCCCACGCCCTGATCCAGCACACCCTCTACCAGGACCTCGGCCCCAACCGTCGGGCCCGCGTGCACCGCCGGGTGGCCGAGGCGCTCGAGGAGCTGGTGGCCGGGCGGCCGGGGGACCGGGTGGGTGAGTTGGCCCGGCACTGGGTCAACGCTTCCCAGCCGATCGATCTCGCCAAGGCCATCGGGTACTCGCGGCAGGCGGGCGACGCCGCCCTGGCGGCACTCGCCCCCGGCGAGGCGCTCCGCTACTACATCCAGGCTCTCGACCTGTTCGACCAGGCCGGATCGCCCGACCCGGTCCTCGGCCTCGACCTGGCCATCGGGCTGGGGACGGCCCAACGCCAGTCGAGCGAACCGGTGTTCCGTGCCACCCTGCTGGATGCCGCCCGGCGGGCGGCCGAACTCGGCGACACCGACCGCCTGGCCGCCGCCGCCCTCGCCAACTACCGGGGCTGGGTCAGCGCGGTGGGTGTCAACGACCTCGACAAGATCGGGGTCTTGGAGACCGCCCTCGACCGGCTCCCGGACGGCCACCCCGACCGGGCCCTGGTCCTGGCGAACCTTTGCGCCGAGTACTCCTACGGGGCACCGCTCGAGCACCGGTTGGCCCTGGCCGACGAGGCGGTGGCCATCGCCGAGGCGTCCGGGTCCGACGCGGTGCTGCTCCGGGTGCTCAACCAGGTGACCTTCCCCCTCTACGTGCCCCACCTCGCCGACCGGCTCCTCGATCAGACGGCACTGGCCATGGACCTGGCCCACCGGGTGGGCGATCCCTACCAGCTGTACTTCGCCGCCCTGTGGCGGTCCTGTGTGTGCCGGATGACCGGGGACATCGCCGAGGGTGAACGTGCCAGCGCCACGATGCAGGGCATCGCCACCCGCCTCGGGTTGGCCGTCATGCACTGGGTCTGCCTGATGGGAGAGTCGGTCACCGCGGTGGTCGAAGGCGATATCGCCCGGGCCGCGGCAACGGCCGAGGCGTGCTTGCAGGTCGGTACCGAGGGGGGCGAGCCCGACGCTGTCGTGTTCTTCGGCGGACACCTGCTGTCCTTCACCGCCCAGGCGGGCACGCTGGACGCGCAGATCCCCGTGATCGAGCAACTGCTCGTCGACGCTCCCGACCTGGCCACCGACACCAATCGCGTGGAACTGGCCCACGCCTATGCGATGGGCGGCCGTCCCGACGACGCCCGAGCGATCCTGCGGGGGTTCGTGGAGGGTGGGTGCGACCTCCCGCTCGATGCACTCTGGCTGGTGGGCCAAGTGGACTTCGCCTGGTTGGCCGAGCTGCTCGATGATCGAGATGCTGCCGTGGCCCTGTTCGACCTCCTCGCCCCGTTCGCCGACCTGGTCGCCACCAACGGTGGTACCACCGCCCGGGGCCAGGTCAGCAGGTTCCTCGGTGGCCTGGCTACGGCGCTCGGACGCTTGGACGAGGCCGAGGCGTACCTGACCATGTCCGATGCCTACAACGAGCGGGCCGGGGCCCGGTACTTCGGTGCCGACACCGACATGACGTGGGGGCAGATGCTGGTGCGGCGCGGCGGGCCAGGTGACGAGGTCCGGGCCCGTGCACGCCTCACCCGATGCCGGAACACGTCGATGGAGCAGGGGTACGGCTTCCTCGAGCGGCGGGCTACCGGGGCGCTCGCCGGACTGGCCTGAAACGGCTGACCCGATCCGACCCTTCAGGCCTCGTCGGCCAGCAGTCTGCGGACCCGGGGCACCACCTCGGTGCCGTAGAGCTCGATCGAGCGCATCAGCAGGTCGTGGGGGAGCTGGCCGGCGCTGTACTTCATGTCGAACCTCGACAGCTGCAGGGTCTTGGCCGTGGCGGCAATCTTGACTGCCACGGTCTCGGGCGACCCGACGTAGAGCGAGCCATGGGGTCCCGCCAGCTGCTCGAACTCGTCCGGGCCCATCGGGCCCCAGCCGCGCTCGGCGCCGATCCTGTCCCGCATGCGCTTCATGTGGGGCCACAGCTGCTCGCGGGCCTCCTCGTCGGTGTCGGCGATGTGCCCGGGCGAGTGCACGCCGATGGGCAGCCGCGGCAGCTCGAACTTGTCGAGGGCCCGGTGGTACAGGTCGACGAGCGGAGCGAACCGGGCGCTCTCCCCGCCGATGATGGCGATCATGAGCGGCAGGCCGTAGCGGGCCGCCCGGATGACCGACTCGGGGCTCCCGCCGACGCCGATCCAGGTCGCCAGGTGGCCCGACTGGGTTCGCGGGTAGACCGGCTGGTCGGACAGCGCGGTCCGGGTGCGGCCCGACCAGGTGACCGGACGCTCGGCCAGGAGGCGGACGAACAGATCGACCTTCTCCTCGAACAACTCCTCGTAGTCGGCCAGGTCGTAGCCGAACAGCGGGAACGACTCGGTGAAGGACCCCCGGCCCAGGATCACCTCGGCCCGTCCGTCCGACACCGCGTCGAGGGTGGCGAACCGCTGGAACACCCGCACCGGGTCGTCGGAGCTGAGCACGGTCACGGCCGAACCGAGCCGGATCCGTCCGGTCCGCCCGGCGATGGCGGCCAGCACGGTCTCGGGCGAGGAGACGGCGAAGTCGGCCCGGTGATGCTCGCCCACACCGATGAAGTCGATGCCCACCTGATCGGCCAGCACCGCCTCGTCGACCACGTTGCGGATCACCTCGGCTTCGCTCAACGGGGTCCCCGACGCGTCCACGGTCACGTCGCCGAAGGTGTCGATGCCGAGTTCCAGAGGGTGGTCCATGGGGATCCTGTCGTCGATGTCGCCACTGGGTTGCGTGCGGCCGGTCGGGGCGGCCCGGGTCCGGACAATCTAGTTGCTCGGGCAACCAAGTCGTCCGAGGTCATGAGCGGTACCGCCGAGCCCCCGGCGACCGGACCAGCAGAGTTCACCTCCCGTGCCCCCCGGTGGGGCGCGGTGTCCGGGCGACGTCGGTTTCGGGCTCGTGAACACTGGCCGTGGCGCTGGTGGCTCGGGCCCCCGGCCTTGTACTCTTCCGCGATCGTGCGGGTGCTGCTGATGAGTCCAGTCTCCGGTCACGACATTCCCGGGGGCGACGTCGCCTATACCGAGGCGCTCGTCGCCCGACCTCCCGAGGGTGTGACCTACACCACCTACGTCGACGCGCTCGCCGACGGGACGCTGGTCGAGCGGGGCCGCCGGCCCCGGCACGGCGCCATGGAGGGCACCGATGCCCTGGTCTTCGGTGCCCGGGCCGTCGAGCTCGGAATGCGGAAGACCGGTCTCCTGTACCGCGAGCCCTACCGCTACCTGACCGTGGACCCCGGAGCGTTCGACCTCGTGCACGCCCATGTCTTCCCGGTGCGCCTGATCGACACGGACCTGCCGCTCGTGACGAGTTCCGGCTTCCCGCTGCCCGTCCTCTACGAGGACCGGTTCGGCTGGTCACGCGGCCACGTGGTGGCGGCCACCATCGCCGAGCGCGCCCTGTCCAGGGTCGTGGGAGCCGAGCCCTCCTGGTTCCCCCCACGGCGTGCCTGCCGCACCATGGTCCAGTCCGCCCACTACCGCGACGAGCTCCTCGCCGCCGGCGCCGACCGGGACAGGGTGGTGGTCCGGACACTCGGCATCGAGGGCGAGGCCACGGCTCCCCGCACGGACCGGCCGACGACGGTCGGCTTCGTCTCGACCATGTTCGAGGAGAAGGGCGGGACGGTGGTGCTCGCCGCCTTCCAGAAGCTGCTGGCCGAGCACCCCGAGGCGCGGCTCGTCGTGGTCGGGAGCGGTCGGCGGCCCCACGGCGTCGAACTACCCGAGGCGTCGGTCACCTGGATGGGCAGGGTCAGCCGGCAGCGGGTGCTCGACGAGCTGCTGCCGACCGTCGACGTCCTGGTCCACCCGACCCGGTGCGACTCGGGCCCGCCGTACGTGATCCTGGAGGCGCTGCAGCGGGGCATCCCCGTGGTGACGAGTGACCTGCCCTGGATCGACGAGGGCCTCACCGGCCCCGGCGTGCGCCGGGTGCCGGTCGACCCATCGCAGGTGAGCGAGGCCCTCATCGACCTCTTCGACCCGGACACCCACGCCGAGGCGTCGGCCGCCGCCGTCGACCTGTGGCGGACCCGCTACTCGATGGCGGTGGTGGCCGAGTTGGTCGGCGCCACCTACCGCGAGGCCCTGGCCGCCGCCCCCTGAGCGGTCCGCCGGCCCGGCTCCTCAGTCGGCACGTGGCCGGGGCGCCACCAGCTCGACCGCCGTGCCGTCGGGGTCCCGGAGCTGCAGCGACGGGTTGCCGTTCTCGGGCACCACGCCGGGGTGGTCGATGCCCACGGACGTGAGATGGTCGGCCCAGGCCTCGAGGGTGGCCCCGTCGGGCACCGCGAAGGCCAGGTGGTCGAGCGGGCCGCCGTCCGACAGCCAGGTGCCCGAGGTGTCCGTGGTCAGCACGATGACCACCCGGGACGTCGGGTGGCGGAGGGCTACGTAGCCGATGGCCGGGTCGGCCTGAAAGGGCTCGAGGCCGAGCGCCGCCGTGTACCACTCGGCGCTGGCCGTCACGTCGGTCACCCGGAGCTGCACGTGCGACAGCCCGGTCATGGGGCCGGTGGTCGGGTCGGGCCGCCCCCCGCCCCCGTCGGTCACCGGGCCGACCCGGGGCTCGGCTCGAGCGGGTCTGTCGGCACGACGATGGCCGGCGCCTCGGTCCCTCCGTCGATCTCGAACACCTTGCCGGTCACCCACGACGAGGCGTCGGATGCCAGGTAGAGCACCGCACAGGCGATGTCCTCGGGCTCGCCGGGCCGGGCCATCGGGGTGCCGGCCAGGAACTGCTCCCGCAACGAGTCGTCGGTCAGCACGATCTCGAGGGATCGGGTGGCCACGCCGCCCACGTCCAACGCGTTGACCCGCACCCTGGGTGCGAGCTCGGGGGCCAGGTTGCGGGTCATCCGGTCGAGGGCGGCCTTGGCCGCGCCGTAGGCGACGAACATCGGTTGGGTCATGGAGGCCGACCTCGACGAGATGTTGACCACCGACCCCCGGCCCACCGTGTCCACCATCTGCCGGGCGGCCAGCTTGGTCAGGGTCAGTGGAGCGGTCACGTTGAAGGCGAAGGTCCGGGCCATGAAGCCCTCGCTGGTGTCGAGGGCGGCCCTCGGCATGGCCCCGCCGGCGTTGTTGACCAGGATGTCGAGTCTTCCGAACTCCTCGACGGCCCGGGCGATCAACTGCCGGCACTCGGTCTCCACGACCACGTCGGTCGGGACGACCACCGCCTGGCGCCCGAGCGCCCGGATCCGGCCGGCCACCTCGTCGAGGTCCGACTCCGTCCGGGCGGCCAGGACCACGTCGGCCCCGGCCTCGGCCAGCCCGATGGCGATGCCCCGGCCGATGCCGAGCCCGGCCCCCGTGACCACGGCCACCCGGCCGTCCAGGCCGAACCGTTCGAGGATCATCGTTCCGTCCCTGCCGTCCGGGTGGGGGTGGACGTCCGGGTGGGGTGCGCCTCCCCGATGGCCTGTCGGTCGTGCATGGGCGCCGTCCTTCGATTCGAGCGGTGCGGTCGGTTGAGGGACCACTCTGCCACCGTCACCGGTCGGCTGCCTCCGGAGGCCCGGGCTGCTGCACCGCCCCTGGGTCGGACCCGCGCCGGGGCGTAGGATCGAGTGCGTCGGCGGGCACCGGTTCCCCAGTTGGTGCGGGACCGGCTCCTGATCCGACGGGGGAGGGAGTCCGATGACCACGCACCTGCCTGAACGGGCTGAAGTCGACGCCACCTGCAAGGTGATCGACGACCACTGCCAGAGCATCTACACGTGGCAGTACGACCGGACCCGGCCTCAGCTGGTCACCCTCTACAACAAGGCCGCCCAGTCCCAGTGGGCGAGCGTCACCGACCTCGACTGGTCGACCGACGTGGACCCCGAGTCGCTGGTCGATCTCGACGCCCCCAACATGCGGCTCATGCGCCAGGTCACCGGGATGCCCGGGTCGCCCATCGCCTCGTGGGGCGACGCCGAGCTCCTCGCACTCGGGATCGAGATGTTCACCGCGCTGCTCAGCCAGTTCATGCACGGCGAACAGGGCGCCATGATGACGGCGGCCAAGATCGTCGACACCGTGCCGTGGATCGATGCCAAGTACTACGCCGCCACCCAGACGATGGACGAGGCCCGTCACACCGAGGTGTTCGCCCGGTACATCGACGAGAAGGTGGGCGACGCCTACCCGATGAACCCGCACCTCGAGGCCCAGATCACCGGGCTGCTCGAGGACAGCCGGTGGGACATCGCCTACCTGGGGATGCAGATCGTCATCGAATCGCTGGCCCTGTCGGCCTTCGGCGACATGGCCCGCCGGACCACGGAGCCCCTGCTGAAGAAGTTGCTGCGCTACGTCATGGCCGACGAGGCCCGCCATGTGGCCTTCGGGATCCTGTCCCTGTCCGAGTACTACGAGCACCTGTCGGCCGCCGAGCTGAAGGACCGCCAGGACTTCCTCCTCGAGCACACGGTGCACGCCCGGGCCCGGTCGGCGACGCCCGAGGTGTGGGAGCGGATGGGCGTGTCCGTCGAAGCGGTGGTCCCGTACATCGTCGAGGCGGCGGCGTCCATGGAGTCGTCCCCGTTCCAGGGCTTCCAGAACGCCTTCTTCGCCAAGTTGGTGCCCAATGTGCGGCGTCTCGGCCTGCTCGACGCCAACGACGGCTACTTGCGCGAGCGGTGGGGCGCAGCGGGCCTGCTCGAGTTCGAGTTCGCCGAGGACACCAGCCAGGACTACGACGCCTATGACGCAGTGGCCGCCGACCGGGCGACCGGGGTGGCCTGAGGCCGACGAGGAGTGCTCCCTACGCTCACCTTGCCGGCTGGCCTACGGTGATCCGGAAGCGAAGAGCGGAGCCGAGGGCACCCCGTGCCCCGGCCGACCCAGGGGGAGCCATGGACGAGTCGACCGTGTCGGTGGAGCCGAGTTGTTTCGCCCCTGACGTACTGTCCGGCCGGGTCGCCCTGGTGACGGGTGGGGCGACCGGGATCGGCAAGGAGATCTGTCGGGTCCTCGGGGCCCACGGCGCCGCGGTCGTGATGGCGAGCCGCAAGCAGGACATCCTCGAGGCCGCAGTAGCCGAGCTGGCCGACGAGGGCGTCGACGTCTCGTTCGGGGTCTGCGACGTGCGCGACGCCGACGCCGTGCGGGCCGTGGTCGACGGCGTGGTGGCCGACCGGGGCTCGCTCGACATCGTGGTGAACAATGCGGCCGGCAACTTCCCGGCTCCGATGTCGGCCATCTCGCCCAACGGGTTCAAGGCCGTGGTCGACATCGACCTGCTCGGCACCTACAACGTGACCCGGGCCGCCTTCGACGCCCGGCTCCGGGACCACGGCGGGTCCATCGTCAACATCAGCGCGCCCTTCGAGCAGCGAGGCGTGGTGTACCAGGCCCATGTGGCCGCGGCCAAGTCCGGCGTCGACTCGCTCACCCGCACGTGCGCAGTCGAGTGGGGCCCCTACGGGATCCGGGTCAACGCCATCGCCCCCGGCTCGATGCTGGGCACCGAAGGGCTCAAGCGCTTTGCCGAGGCGGTCCCGGGCGGCGCCCCGGCGAAGCCGACCAACCCGCTCGGCCGCCACGGGCACGGCTCCGACATCGCCTACCTCGCCCTCTTCCTGTCCAGCCCGATGGCCCGGTTCGTGTCGGGCCAGGTCATCGCCGTCGACGGGGCCGGCTCGGCCGACATGCTCCGCCTGCAGGCCGGCCCGATCTGAGCCGGTCCGACCGGGTCATTCGATCAGTCGAGGTCTACGGCAGGATCCCGAGCGCCCGTGGCTCACGGGGGACCGCCCTCCGGCCATCGGCCAGGTCGAGCCCGGCGAGCAGTGCATCGCGCAGGTCCCGGGGGTCCACCACGTCGTCGTAGGAGAGTCGGGCGGCGGCCCGGACGGATGCCTCCGACTGCTGGGCGGCCACCCGGGCCCGCTCCTCGGGGTCGTCGATGGCGCTGGCCGCCGACGCCGCCGGGAGCGCACCGAGAGTGACGGAGGGCAGGGCCAGGGTGACGGTCTGGCCGTCGAAGGGGTTCATGGCCATCACCGACGAGCCGAACCCGAAGGCCTTGCGGAGGGTGACGTGCAGCTTGGGCACCCGCATCCGGTGCTGCACGGCGAAGAGCCGGGCCGCGTGCCGGAGGATGCCGCCCCCTTCGGCGGCGGTGCCGGCCAGCACGCCGGGGTTGTCGGCGAGGAAGACGCACGGGAGGCCGAAGGCGTCGGCCACGTCGAGGAAGTGGGCCGCCTTGTCCGCCGCGTCGCCGTCGATGGTGCCGGCCAGCACGCTCGGGTCGTTGGCCACCAGTGCCACGCTGCGGCCGCCGAGGTGGGCGAGCGCCGTGACGATGGATGACCCGAAGTCCGGTTGGACGTCGAGCAGCTCGCCGCCGTCGACCAGGGCCTCCAGCACGGGGCGGACCGGGTAGGGGCGCCGCGGGTCGGGCGGGATGAGCGGGAGCAGGTCGACGCGTCGCCTACCGGTGTCCGGACCGTCCCGATGGGGCGGCGCCTCCCAGGCGTTGCCCGGGAAGTGGGACAGGTACCGACGGGCCAGGGCGATGGCCTCGTGGTCGTCGGCCACCACGTTGTGGACCACGCCGCCCGATGCGACCGCCACGGCCGGCCCTCCCAGGGCCTCCTTGGTGACGTCCTCCCCGGTGGCCGATCGCACCAGCGGCGGGCCCGCGGCGAAGATCGATGCCGTCTCGGTCATGGCTACGAAGTCGCACAACGGCGCGGTCAGCGCGCCGTGCCCGGCCGACGCCCCGCACACCAGGCTGACCAGGGGGACCAGGCCGGAAAGCTCGGCCAGGCCCATGAGGTCACCCGGCCGCCGACCGACGGCGGCCTCGGTCACCCGGTGGCCGGCCCCTTCGAGCACCATGACCAGGGGGACCCGCTCCTGGCGGGCCAACTGACACAGCCGGTAGCGCTTGTCGGCCGACCCGCTCCCGATCGACCCTCCGAGGACGGTGACGTCCTCGGCCCCGGCCAGGGCGGGGCGGCCGTCGATCCGGCCCGACCCGGTCACCAGCCCGTCGCCCGGGACCGGCGGGTCGTCGATCGCCCCGACGAGCAGCCCGATCTCCACGAAGGTGCCCGGGTCGAACAGGGCCTCGAGGCGCTCGCGGGCGTCTAGCCGTCCCCTGTCGTGCTGGCGGGTGCGACGGGCCTCGCCGCCCATGACCCGGGCTTCGGCCTTGCGGCGGGCGATCTCCTCGAGCGCCGGACCCCATCCGTTGAACTCGTCGCCCATGCCCACTCCCACTCCTCTCGACCGTCCCCGTCCCGCCGCCGCCGCCGCCGCCGGCGGCGCCCACGTATGATTGCCCATCGGTGAATTGACTGCCGTTCCGGGGCGAGATCCCAGGTGAGGAGTGCCGATGGGTGAGTTGCGCGAGATCAAGAGGCGGGTGGGGGCCCTGCTGGAAGGCCTCGGCCACGACCCCGACGAGGTGGCCTCCTCGCTCGAGGCCGCCGGCGTGCAGGGGGTGCCGAGGAGCAACACCTCGTGTGCCATCGCCCTCTACACCTCGGCCGTCATGAAGGCCGACCCCCGAATCAGGTCGGTTGCCGTCGGCCCCTGCACCTTGATCCTCACCCTCCTGAAGGAAGACGGGCGACCGGGCGGCAAGCTGACCGTCCAGCTCCCGAAGCCGGTGCGGGGTTTCGTCGACGAGTTCGACGCCGCCCACTACCCGAGGGTGCTCCGGCTCCGGTCCGAGGAGCCGCCGGCGCCGGCCCACGCCGTCCCCACGCCCTGACCGGAGTTCCGCCCGGAGCGGCCACCCGGGTTCCACCTGCCCGTGCGAGGGTGGGCCTACGGTTGGGGATGGGCCCATGCGCCCGCAGCACCGACCAGGGAGCCCGCGATGCGACCACGCCACCGTCCGACCGACCGACGTGTCCCGATGGAAGTACCGACCCCGGTCCCCGGGAGGGCGCGGGTGGCGGTGCTCACCCTCGTGGGTGCCGCCCTCCTCCTGACCGCCTGCAGCAGCTCGTCGTCCCCGTCGACGACCACGACCTCCAAGGCCAGCACCACGACGACGTCCCCGACCACCACCTCGACCACGACGGCCTCCACGACGACGTCCTCGGGCCCGAAGTCCAAGAGCTGCGCCACGGCCGACCTGACCATCACGCTCGGCAGCCCGAACGGCACGGCGGGCGCCATCCACTACGTGCTCACCTACCGCAACGCCGGAACGTCGACCTGCACGCTCTTCGGCTACCCCGGGGTGTCATTCCTCACAGCCGGCGGCAGCCAGATCGGCGTGCCGGCCCAGCGCACGAGCGGCATCGGGGTCACCGCGGTCACGTTGGCCCCCGGGGCCAGCGGATACTCCTCGGTGTCCGTCACCGACCCCGGAATCCCCCCGTGCTCGTCGCAGGGCACCGCCACCCAGGTGCGGGTGTACCCGCCGGGGGAGACCCACGCCGCCCTGGTCGCCGCGTCCGGTGGTATCGCCGTGTGCTCCTCGCCCAACACCGCCAATTACCAGTCGGCCATCGTCGGCCCGCTGGTGTCATCGACTCCCTGATCGAGGATTGAGGAGCACCTGACGCGGATCGGCCGCCCGGTGGGGTGTGGTCGGCTGGCTCTCCATCACCCTCCGGCCCGGACGTGGCAGGAGTCGATGGCTGACACGTAGGCCCCAGCCAGCCACTGGGCCCCCGCCCGGGTCTCGTGGATGCGGTCGACCTCGAGGTACCGGGCGGTATCGGCTGGGCTGAGCGACTGCACGAACCGGTTCCAGTCGACGACCCGGTACCGCTTCGGATGCGACAGGAGGAGCCGGGCGATCTCCCCGTTGATCCTGGCCGCCACGTCGCTCCCTCCGCGCTCGTCCGCATGGGTGTTGACGGTGGTGAGGACGACGCACGGGATGCCGGCCGCGGCCGACACCACTGGCTCCAGCGTCGACTGCGGTCCCGACCCTGTCCGACCGCTCAGTGCATCATTGGTCCCGAGGTTCTCGATCAACACTCCGGGCCGCCCGTCGGTCGCCAGTTCGGCCCGCAGCAGGTCCGCCGCCGCCGCGATCGAGATTCCGAAGCGGAACACGTACGCGATCGTGTACCGGGGCTCGAGGGCCCGAGACAGGTCGGGTTGGTCGAGGTAGGTCAACGAATCGCCGACCACTGTCACCCGTGAGCTGTCGTAGCTGCCGCCGGAGCAGCCGGTCAGCAGGGCCGCCACCAGGAGCAGGACGCACGCCCCACCCGTCGTCCGCCGGCGGAACGTCGTGTGTCGATCGCTCATCCCCACTCGCTCATTCCCACTCGCCTGTCCCGCCGCACCGGGACGGTACGGCTCCCCTTCATCCTCGGCCTGCCGCCGCTGCGGAGGCGTCGCCGCGTCAGGTGTACATCATGGAGCCGGGCGTGGTCAGCAACTCGCCGGTCTCCAGCCACGTCTTGAGGCCCGACAGGATCATCGGCCACCCCCCGTAGAGCTCGGCGTTGGCCCCGTCGCGCAGCTGGTCGTGGGTGAGGAGCAGGCGGCAGGAGTCACCGACCGGCTCGACGTCCCACGTCGCTCTCGACGCGCCCTCGGCCTCGACTTCGGCGCTCCAGTGGGCCACCAGGGTGTGGACCAACCGGGTAGGAGGGTCGGCCTCGAGGACCTCGCCCGTGCCGAGGACCACGGCACCGTCCGGCGAGCGCACCTCGATCGACGCCCCCGGTGTCCAGTCCGAGGACATCCGGGCGCCGAAGTTGTACTTCGCCCGGATGTCCGGGTCCACGATCGCCAGCCACAGGAGGTCGGGCGTCGTCTTGATGTAGAGCTCGTACTGCTTCTCCATCGTCGGTCTCCTTGCAGTGCCGGTCGTCGGTGGGGCGGGAGCCCAGGCGCCACAGTCTGGTGCCGCGTGGGCGGGCATGCACGGGCGTGCTGTCCGTGGACGGACACAGGCTCAGCGGTACCGCGCCGGACAGGCGGCGCGCAGCTCAGGCGGAGGCGTCCGAGGACCAGTAGCCGTTCCGGCGGCCCTGCACCTTGACCAGGCAGATGAACCGGCTTGCTCCGTGCAACGGGATCAACTCAATACGAGTGGCCCCGGGCGGTCACCGGGATCGCCTCGATGACGACGTCGCCCCGGGTGAGCCAGATGCGGTCGTGACGGTCCACGGTCGGGTCGCAGTGGGGCGGCATCAGGGCCAGCCGCTCCCCGCGGGCCGGGGCCCATCCGTCGGTGGCGGTGACCAGACCCTGCTCGTCGCCGAAGAACGCGAAGGTGCTGCCCGGGTGGTCGACGACCGCCGGCACTCCGGCGTCGGTGGCCATCGACTTGAGGCCGGCGTCCACCGTGACGAACCCGGTCTGATTGGCCGAAATGACGGTGGTGACCAGGGTGAGGCTCTGGGCGAACGCCGATTCGGTGTCGCCGTCGAGCGCGTCGCGGTACTCGCGGTCCATGAACACGTAGCTGCCGACCTGCAGCTCGTTCAGCACGCCACGTTCGAGGTCGAGCAGTGCCGTGCCCGTGCCGCCGCCGGACCGGATGTCCACGGCGAGCCCGGCCGACTCGAGGGCGTCGATGACGACGGCCAGCCGGTCGGCGGCCGAATCCATCGCCTGGCGCCGGAGTTCGCGTCCGGCCACGTGTTGGGCGTGTCCGGCGTAGCCCTGCACCCCGCCGAACCGCAGCGACGTGGCCGCCTCGACCCGGGCGGCGATGTCGAGGGCGGGCCCCGGCCCGGTGACCCCGGTCCGTCCGAGCCCGACATCGACGTCGCACAGCACCGTCACCACCGGGCCGCCCGACGCCGCGGCGGCCACCTCGGCGACGCCGTCGACGTGGTCGACGACCACCGACAGGTCGCACCGGCCGGCCAGCGCCGCAGCCCGGCGGGCCGATCGGGCGTTGCCCAGCGGTGATGTGACGAGGACGGAGACCGGTGGCCCGCCGTCAGCCCCGAGGGCGGCGACCAGCGCCTCGGCCTCGGACAGCTTGGCCACGCAGATGCCGGCCGCCCCGGCGTCGAGCTGCATCCGGGCGATCCGGGCCGACTTGTGGGACTTGGCGTGGGGACGGAGCCCCGTTCGGGCTGCGTCCGCGGTCCGCTGCATCAATTCGATGTTCTGCGTCAGCAGGTCGAGGTCGCAGAGCAGGGCCGGCGTCGGGACCAGGTCGACCGAGCCCGGTTCGCCGAGGGCCTCGATCACCGCGGCGAAGGCCGGGTCGCCCTTCAACGCCCCTGTCGCATGCTCCATGCCCGCTCCCTCCCCTCTCGGTCCGGCCGCTCAGCCGAGTTCGGCGCCGACCAGCTCGGCCACCCGGAACGCCGAGTCCACCGCCTGATGGGTCCCGGCCCCCCGGCCGCCGGCGTCGCACCCCACCAGGAACAGGCCCGGCAGCGGCGTCCGCGGGTCGGGCTTCGACCGCCCCACCTGGCCGACCACCTGGGCCACCCCCACCGCCTCGCCCCCGCTGCCCGGGACCGTGGGGTCCCGGGTCATCCTGGAGTTCTGGCGCGGACCATACGGCTCGGACCACAGCGTGTGACGCTCGAGTTCGGGCCACAGGTCGGCCACCACGACGCGGGCCCGTCGGACGGCCTCGTCGGCCATGGGGGAGGCCGGGTCGGCGGACACGAACACCTGGATGTTGGCCACCTGGTGCCCGGGCTCGGCCACCAGGGTCGGGTCGAACTCGCTGGCCACATCGATGGCGATGAGCGGGACATCGGGCCATTCGCCCGCCTCCATGGCTGCGAAGCGCTCCGAGTCGAGCCAGCTCTGGTCGCTGAACACCGGGGTGAGGGCGGCGTCGAACACCCGGTCGTCGAGGACGTAGCGCATGCCGGCGATGCTCCAGCTCGGTTCGAGCCCTTCCACCATGGCCACGTACTCCGCCGGGAAGTGTCCGGCGCCCACGAGCTTGAGCACAGTCGGCTGGATGCCGGCG
>DATCCR010000147.1:0-4069 GCA_036511155.1 Acidimicrobiales bacterium | reverse complement strand
CCTTGCCGCCGCGGGTGGTCTCGGAGTGGCTCAGGCCGAGCGATCCGAGCGCCAGCAGCAACTCCTCGATGACCAGCCGGCAGTCGCCGGCGATCGCCACGTCGGCTGCCCGGACCTTGTTGTGCTCGGCCGGGTCGATATCCACGTGGATGACCTTGGCCCCGGGGGCGAAGGCGTCGACCCGGCCGGTGACCCGGTCGTCGAAGCGGCTGCCCAGGGCGATCAGCAGGTCCGACTTCTGCATGGCGGTGACCGCTGTGTAGTTGCCGTGCATGCCGGGCATGCCCAGGCAGAGCGGGTGCGAGTCGGGGAAGCAGCCCCGGGCCATGAGCGTGGTGACCACCGGGATCCCGGTGCGCTCTGCCAGCTCGCGGAGGGCATCGGCGGCCCGGGCCTTCAGGATGCCGCCGCCCGCGTAGATGACCGGGCGCTCGGCGGACAGCAGCAGCTCGGCGGCCTCGCGGATGAGGGCCGGGTCACCCTCGGTCACCGGCCGGTAGCCGGGAAGGTCGAGGTCGCCCGGGGTCGGCCAGTACCACTCCATGGTGGACTGGGCGATGTCCTTCGGGATGTCGATGAGGACCGGGCCCGGCCGGCCCGTGGTGGCCACGTGGAACGCCTCGGCCACGATACGGGGGATGTCGTCGGCATCGGTGATCAGCCAATTGTGCTTGGTGATCCCCATGGTGATGCCGGTGATGTCGCTCTCCTGGAACGCGTCGGTCCCGATGGACGTGGTGGCCACCTGTCCGGTCACCACGACCAGCGGCGTCGAGTCCATGTAGGCGTCGGCCAGCGGGGTGACCACGTTGGTGGCACCCGGGCCCGAGGTGGCGATGGCCACGCCGGGACGGCCGGTCACCTGGGCGTAGCCCTGGGCCATGTGGCCGGCACCCTGCTCGTGGCGGACGAGGATGTGGCGGATCGACGAGTCGAGGATCGGGTCGTACACGGGCAGGATGGCACCGCCGGGGAGGCCGAACATGACCTCCACGTGCTGCATCTCGAGGCTCTTGATCAGTGCCTGTGCTCCGGTGAGTTCCATCGGGTGCTCCCTTGTCGGCGATGGTCGGTGAGGACGGTTGGACGGTGGTCGAGTGTCGGGCGGTGGTGCGGGCCGCCCGGGCTCGGAACCGTGGGCGGACATGAAAACGACCTCCCATCTGGGAGGTCGGAAAGCGCACACGGCGAAGAAACGTCGCGTGCGCTACGAAACGAGTACCAGGGTGTCGGAGGTGAGTGTGGTGGTACGCATGGTCCTGACATTGTTGCACGCCCGGGTCGGTTCGACAAGTGAGGGACGCTTCGGGGTCACGGGTGCAGAGTCAGGCCGACGGGGTCACGGACGCCACGTCCGCACGTCGTGGCCGCCGTCGGCCACCGCGAAGTAGCCCACCTCGGTGATGTCGACCGCGAACAGGTGGAAGTCGCCCTCCGGACGCCAGCCGATGGCGGCCTCGAGGGCCACTCCGTACCGTGCCCGTCGCCCGGGGTCGACCACGTCCCGGGCGTGCCCGTAGACCTTCACGTCCCCCTGGGTGCCCGCCTTGTCGGACACCGTGGTGTGCACCACGCAGCGGGGGTCGGCGAGCAGGTCGACCGCCTTCCTCGAATGCCACATCATCCCGAGGTACAGCTCGTCGTCGACGATCAGCGGCTCGACCGGGCTGATCCGGGGCCAGCCGTTGGCCCGCAACGTACCCACCAGCACCAGTCCGTCCTCGGCCATCCGGGCTTCGGCCACGGCGGCCAGCCCCGGGTCGCCCCGGCGGAACGCCGCCCAGGTGGCCACGGACCGACCGGCCCCTATGCCTCGGTGATGGCGCCGCGCTCGGCGCCGGTGACCAGCCGGGCGAATTTGGCCAGGACGCCCGAGGTGTAGCGAGGGGCGGGGTGCTTGAGATCCGCCCGCCGCCGGTCGAGTTCGGCTTCGTCGACCATCAGGTCGATGGTGTGGCCCTCGACGTCCACCAGGATGCGGTCGCCGTCGGCCACCAGCGCGATCGGGCCGCCGTCCACCGCCTCCGGTGCCACGTGGCCGATGCAGAATCCGTGGGTGCCGCCCGAGAAGCGGCCGTCGGTGACCAGCGCACAGTCGGTGCCGCGGCCGACGCCCTTCATGGCACCGGTGACGGCCAGCATCTCGCGCATGCCGGGGCCGCCCTTCGGGCCCTCGTAGCGGATGACCACCATGGTGTTGGGCTGGATGGAACCGGCCAGGATCGCCTCCATCGCCTTGTCCTCTCCGTCGAAGACCCTGGCCGTGCCGTCGAAGGTCAGGCTGTCGATGCCGGCCACCTTGACCACCGCCCCGTTGGGGGCGAGCGACCCGGTGAGGACGGCGATGCCGCCCTGGGCGTGGATGGGATCGGAGAGGGCGTGGACCACGTCGCCGTCAGGGGACGGCGGGTCGAGCACGGTCAGATTGTCGGCCATGGTCCGGCCGGTGACGGTCATGCAGTCCCCGTGGAGCAGGCCGGCGTCGAGCAGCTGAGCCAGGACCACCGGGACCCCGCCGATCCGGTCCAGGTCGGACATGTGGTACTTGCCGTGCGGCTTGGTGTCTGCCAGGTGGGGCACCCGGGCGGCCACCTTGTTGAAGTCGTCGAGCGTGAGGTCGACCCGGGCCTCGTTGGCGATGGCCAGCAGGTGGAGCACGGCGTTGGTCGAACCGCCCAGGGCCATGACCACGCTGATGGCGTTCTCGAACGCCTCCTTGGTCATGATCTGCCGGGGCCGGATGCCGGCCCGCAGCATCTCGACCACGGCATGGCCCGACGCGATGGCCAGGTCGTCGCGGCGGCGGTCGACGGCCGGGGCCGACGAGCTGCCCGGCAGCGACATGCCGAGGGCCTCGGCCACCGACGCCATGGTGTTGGCGGTGAACATGCCGGCGCACGACCCCTCGGTGGGGCAGGCGTTGTGCTCGATCAGCGAGAGCTCCTCGTCGGTGAGGGCGTCGACGGCGTTGGCACCGACGGCCTCGAAGACCGATGTGATGTCGATGGCCCGGTCCCTCACCCGGCCGGGCAGGATCGACCCGCCGTAGAGGAAGACGCTCGGCAGGTTGAGCCGGGCGGCGGCCATCAGCATGCCGGGCAGCGACTTGTCGCAGCCGGCCAGGGTCACCATCCCGTCGAAGCGCTCGGCGTGCATGACCGTCTCGACCGAGTCGGCAATGACCTCGCGGCTCACGAGCGACGCCCGCATCCCCTCGTGGCCCATCGAGATCCCGTCGGACACGGCGATGGTCACGAACTCGAGCGGGAAGCCGCCGGCCTCGCGCACGCCGTGCTTTGCCTGTTGGGCCAGTCGGGCGAGGGGCAGGTTGCAGGGGGTGACCTCGTTCCACGACGAGGCCACGCCGATCTGTGGCTTGCCCCAGTCGTCGTCGCCCATGCCGACGGCGCGGAGCATGGCCCGGGCCGGGGCCCGGGTCGGCCCGTCGGTGACCTCGAAGCTACGGGGCTTGATGCCCACGAGGGGCTGCTCGGAGGGGTCTCCTGGAGACGTGGTGTCGCTCATCCGACCATGGTACGGCGCGCGGGCGGGAGAGCGGGACGGCCGGCCCGTCGGTACCGCCCCTGCGGAAGGACCACCGGACGCGGACGAACCGGGGGCCGGAGCCCCCGGTTCGTCGGGTACGTCAGGACTGCGGCGCCGTCAGGTGGGTACGGCCGTCGGCTGGATCGGGGCGATGCCCACCACCGCCCCGTTGAGGGCGAATCCGGCCATGTCGCCGTAGAAGCCGGCATCACCCCGGCCGAAGACCGCCCCGCCCTGGGACACCAGCCAGTAGCCCCCGCCGTCGGTCGTGCCGGCGATCCCGGAAACGGGCGTGGCGATCGGGGTCCCGGACAGCGAGCCCTCGAACTGGGCGTTGCCGTAGGCGAAGACGCCGCCGTCGGCGCCGACCAGCCAGTAACCGCCACCACCGGGCGACGGGGAGATTCCCACGATCGGGGCGGCGAGCGGAAGGCCGCCGGCCGAGCCGTGGAAGGCGGCATCGCCGTAGGCGAAGACGCCGCCGTCGGCGCCGACCAGCCAGTAGCCGGCGCCATCGGCGGTG
>DATCCR010000146.1:0-5566 GCA_036511155.1 Acidimicrobiales bacterium | reverse complement strand
CTTCCGACCTTCGGCGAGCGGCCCATCGGGAAGGTGATGCCGGCGGAGATCCGCTCCTGGTACGCCGAACTGGGAACCAGGTTGGCGCCGGCCACCACGACGAGGATCTACCGGCTCCTGCACTCCATCTTCGCCACCGCGGTCGAGGACGAACTCATCATGAGGAACCCGTGCCTCGTCCGGGGCGCCTCGAGCGGCACGTCGCCCGAACGACCCACCGCCACGATCGCCGAAGTCGACGCTCTGGTCGAGGCCATGGACGACCAGTACCGGGCCATGGTGATCCTTGCCGCCTGGTGCGGACTCCGACTCGGCGAGCTGCTGGCCCTGACCCGCCGACGGATCGACCTCGACCAGGGAACGGTCGAGGTGGTCGCCTCGAGCTATGAACGGTTCGGCGGCACCGTCGAGACCGGACCGCCCAAGACGGCGGCCGGCCGGCGACGGGTGGCCATCCCTCCCCACGTCCTGCCCGAGATCGAGCGGCACCTCGAGCGCTACGTCGGATCGGCACCGGACAGCCCGATGTTCGTCGGCCCCCAGGGGGGCGTCCTCTACCGGGGGGTCTTCGCCAAGTCCTGGCGGCGGGCCCGGACGTCCGTAGGCGTGGAGCACCTCCACTTCCACGATCTGCGCCACACCGGGAACACCCTGGCGGCCACGACCGGCGCCTCCACCAAGGAGCTCATGGTCCGCATGGGGCACGCCAATCCCCGGGCCGCCCTCATCTACCAGCACGCCACGGCCGAACGGGATAAGGCCATCGCCGAGTCCCTGTCCGAGATGGCCGGACGGTCACGGACCCCGCACCTGCGGTCGGTTCCCCGCACGTCGGACGACGACCGGGACGACCCCGGGACGGGCGACGGGGGTCCCCTAGCAGCTTCCGGCCCGCGCGATGGATTCGCAATGGAAGGGCCCGGACATGAAACAGAGGCCCCCGAAGGGGCCTCTGACCTGGAGCGGACGACGGGATTCGAACCCGCGACCCCAACCTTGGCAAGGTTGTGCTCTACCAGCTGAGCCACGTCCGCGTAAGGGTCCTACCCTAGCAGTTGGTCGGAAGTTCCCGGGATGCGGAGGCTCTCTAGAGCCCGTGTGCCATCCTGCCCCGGTGGCGCTCCTCCCCGACCTGCTCCCCGCCGGGCCCGTCGAGCTGCGACGCTGGCGCACCGCCTGCACCGCGGCGCTGACGGACGCCGTCGCGTCCAGCTTGCCCGAGCTGCGGCCCTGGATGCCGTGGGCCCAGGAGCCACCCACCGTGACCGGCACCACCCAGGTCCTGACCCAAGGTGACATCAACTTCGGCGCCGACAAGGAGTGGCAGTTCGTGGTGGTCGAACCCGGGTCCGATCGCATCCTGGGTGCCGCCGGGCTCCACCGCCGGGGTCCTCCCGACACCGTGGAGATCGGCTACTGGATCCGCACCGACGCCACCCGTCGCGGCCTGGCCACGATCGCCTCCCGTACCCTCACCACCGCGGCCTTCGCCCACCTCCCCGATGTCACCACCGTCGAGATCCGGATGGACTCGCTCAACGCCCGCAGTGCGGCGGTCCCTCCGAGACTGGGCTTCCGGCCCGAGGGCGAGGTCGACCAGCCGGTCGACGCCCCGGGCCAGTCCGGTCGGTGGCTGGTCTGGACGATGGCCCGGGCCGACTGGGCCCCGGACGACGGCTGAGGAGTCTCAGGCCAGCAGTTCGGCGTGCCACCAGGGCACCGGCCGGTCCAAGCGGTCGGCCTCGGCGACCAGTTCGGCCAGGGAGTCCTCCATGCCCGAGGCCAGCACGGCCACGTCGGGCACCAGGTCCCAGCAGGCCTGGACCCCCACATGGACGGTGTCCAGGTAGGAGAAGACCGTGACGTTGAGCCCGACCCCCTCGACGATCGGCCCGAGAGGGTGCATCGAGACCAACCGGGCGCCGGCCAGGTACAGCGGGAACCCGGGGCCGGGCACGTTCGACACGATCAGGTTGAACGGCGGCGCCACGTGGTCGAAGAGACGCAGGTTGGTCACGAGGCGCGACAGCCGCGTGGCCACCGCCGGGAAGGCAGCCTCGGCCCACGAGGCGAAGAGCTCCGGCCCCACCGCCCGATGCTGCTCCTTGGCCACCCGCATGCCATCACGGATGTGGCGCAGGCGGGCCACCGGGTCGGCGACACCGGTAGCCAGCGAGACCAGCAGCCCGGACACGCGGTTACCCAGCGCCCCTTGCTCGGCCTCGGTGCGGACCGACACCGGCACCAGGGCGATGAGCGACGTGTCAGGCTCCTCCCCGCGCCGGGCGAAGAACTCCCGGAGCCCTCCGGCGGTCACGGCCAGGACCACGTCGTTGGTCGTGCCCCCGAAGACTCGGGCCACCTTGCGCACGTCGGTGAGTGCCAGGTCGGCGAAGGCCACCCGACGGTGGGGGGAGATCGCCCCGTTCACCGACGTCTGAGGCGCCTGGAACGGCGACGGCGCCATCCCCGGGCCGGCTTCCCGGTTGCGGGAGCTGACGGCCCGGGCCGTCTGCACGGTGCGGGCGATGGACCGGGCCACGGCGTCGATCTGCCCCGGCAGACTGCCGAGGGAGTGCCGCAGCTGGTCGAGCTCGCCGGGCAGCGACGCAGGCGACCACCCCGGCCCCTGCGTGGGACCGCCTTCGACGTCCGGCCCAACCGCATCGTGCTTCCCTGCCGCGTCCACGGTCGCCTCCGGCACGCCGAGGGACCGCCGGGTCCCGGCGGGGTCACCGCCGAAGAGCGCCCAGGGCATCGGGTCGGGCGAGAGGTCGAAGAAGGCGGCCAGCAGCTCGGCGCCGGACACCCCGTCGATGATGGCGTGGTGGACCTTGGCCACGATGCCGACCCGACCCTCCGCCAGGCCTTCGACCACGTGGAACTCCCACAGCGGGCGGGTGCGGTCGAGGGGGCGGGCGGCCAGGTCGGCTACCAGTTCGGCCAGCTCGTCGGACCCGCCGGGGACGGGGATGCTGGTCCGCCGCACGTGGTAGTCGAGGTCGAATTCCGGGTCCTCCACCAACGTGGGGTGCTGGAGTCCGAAGGGGACCTCCATCATCCGCATCCGGAACGGGGCCACCAGGGGCACCCGCTCGTCGACCAGAGAACGGATCCGCCGGAAGTCGAGGCCACCCTTGATGCCCGAGGGGTCGAACACCATGGTCCCCATCACGTGGAGGTGGGTGGTGGGCGACTCGAGGGCGAGGAACGCCCCGTCCAGGCCTGTCAGCCGGGCCATGCCGTCACCTCCCCGTCGACCCGAAGCCGCCGAGGCCCCGCTCCGACCCCTCCAACGAGTCGACCTCCACGAACTCGGCCGACTCCACCCGCTGGATGACGAGTTGGGCGATCCGGTCGCCCCTCTGGACCCGGTAGGGAACCTCGGGGTCGGTGTTGACCAGCAGCACGGCGATCTCGTCCCGGTAGCCGGCGTCGATCAGCCCGGGCGTGTTGAGGCAGGTCACCCCGTGACGCAGGGCGAGGCCGCTGCGGGGCTGGATGAACCCGGCGTAACCCTCGGCGAGGGCCAGCGCTATCCCGGTCGGGACCATGGCCCGGCCCCCGTTCGGCTCGAGCAGGACCTCGATACGGGCCACCAGGTCGGCACCGGCATCCCCCGAGTGGGCATAGCCGGGCAGGGGCAGGTCGGGGTCGAGGCGCACCACCGGAACCGGCAGCGGGACACCCGCCGCCGTGCCGGTCTGGTCTCCTGCCGCCGTCATCCGATCGATCCGCTCATCTTGTCTGGACGCTACCCCTCGACGCACTGCTGCGCCGACACCGAAACGGCACATCCCGGTCTCCCGGTATCTGACGGACCGTCACCTTGGCGGTTCGGCCCCCCTCCGGTAGCGTGACCGCGTGCTGGTGTGGATGGACCTGGAGATGACGGGACTCGAGGCGGACCGCCACGTCATCGTGGAGATCGCCACGTTGGTGACCGATGACGATCTGGTGGTGGTGGCCGAGGGCCCCGACCTGGTCGTCCACGCCACCGACGAGGAGCTGGCGGCCATGGACGAGTTCGTCCGTGACATGCACACCGGGAGCGGGCTCCTGGCCCAGATCGTGGCCTCCGACCTCACCTTGGCCGAGGCCGGGCGACAGACGCTCGAGTTCATCCGGGCCCACGTGCCCAAGCCCCGGACCGTGCCCCTGGCCGGCAACTCCATCGGGACCGACCGCCGCTTCCTGGCCTCCTACCTGCCCGAGATCGAGGAGTACCTGCACTACCGCTCGGTCGACGTCTCCACGATCAAGGAACTGGCCGGCCGGTGGTACCCCGAGGCCCTGGCCGCCGCCCCTCCGAAAGCCGGCGGCCACCGGGCCCTCGACGACATCCGGGAGTCGCTGGCCGAGCTCGCTTACTACCGCACGGCGGTCTTCCGCGACCCCACCCCCTAGGGCCCGTCCGGCGGGGCTCCGCCGGGACCCACGATCGAGAGGAGCGGCCATGGCCGAGCACACCCCAGGAACCGCAGACGACCTCGTCCCGACCCGGGCCGAGGTGATTGCCACCCTGACCGTCCCCGGCGGACCCTTCGAGATGGAGGAGGTGGTGGTCCGGGGCATCCCCACCCGCACCTGGAAGTCCGCCCCGGCCAGCCTCCGCGCCGTGTTCGAGCTGTCCGCCCTCCACGGCGACAAGGACTTCCTCGTCTACGAAGACGAGCGGGTCACCTTCGAGCAGAACTTCCGCAACGTTGCCGCCCTCGGCCATCAGCTGGTCGGGCGCTTCGGCGTGCAGCCCGGCGACCGGGTGGCCATCGCCATGCGCAACCTCCCCGACTGGGTGACGGCCTTCTGGGCCACGATCACCATCGGTGCGGTGGCCGTCCCCCTCAACGCCTGGTGGACCGGCGAGGAACTCGCCTACGGGCTGACCGACTCGGGCACCAAGTTGGCGTTCGTGGACGAGGAGCGCCAGTTGCGCATCTCCCACCACCTGGCCGACATCCCGGACCTCGAAGCCATGATCGTCTCGTGCGAGGAGCACGACCCCGACACCGGCGGCCGCCGGCCCGCCGTCGGCTGCACCCTCGAGCGGGGCGATGCCGAACCGCTCCACGTCATCCCCTTCGAGGATGTCGTCGGCAGCCCAGCCGACGACATCGCCCTGCCCGAGGTCACCGTCGACCCCGACGACGACGCCACCATCTTCTACACGTCGGGCACGACCGGACGACCCAAAGGAGCAGTGGGCAGCCACCGCAACAGCTGCTCCAACCTGATGAACCTGTTCTTCGTCTCCACTCTGGGGGGCATGCGCCGGACCACCGCCCAGAAGGAGGCATCACCGGGCGGTCAGAACGCCAACCTGCTGTCGGTACCCCTGTTCCATGCCACCGGCTGCCACGCCCTGCTGGTCACCAACACGGCGGCCGGCGGCAAGTTGGTCATGATGCACCACTTCGATCCCGAACGGGCCCTCGAGCTCATCGAACGGGAGCGCATCACCGTCTTCGGCGGCGTGCCGGCCATGGTCATGCAGGTCATCGACTCGCCCGACTTCGCCAAGCGGGACACCTCATCGGTCCAGTCGATCTCCTACGGCGGGGCGCCG
>DATCCR010000145.1:0-11327 GCA_036511155.1 Acidimicrobiales bacterium | reverse complement strand
CTCCTCGGCGGACCCGCCGATCTCGCCGATCATCATGATGGCCCGGGTGTCGGGGTCGGCCTCGAAGGCGGCCAGGCAGTCGATGAAGCTGGTGCCGGGGACCGGGTCGCCGCCGATGCCCACGCACGTGGTCTGTCCGACGCCCTGCTGGCTGAGCTCGTGGAGCGCCTGGTAGGTCAGTGTGCCCGAGCGGCTCACGATGCCGACGGGGCCGCCGGCCATGGCGATGTCGCCCGAGGTGATCCCGATGTTGCACTTTCCGGGCGAGATGATGCCCGGGCAGTTGGGGCCCAGCAGGCGGGTACCCGGGAAGTCGCGGATCAACCGGTTGTAGGCCAGCGCCTCGTCCTGGGCCGGGATGCCCTCGGTGATGCACACCACGAAGGGCACGCCTGCGGCGGCGGCCTCCACGATGGCGTCGGCGGCGAACTTGGGCGGCACCGAGATGAACGAGGCGTTGGCCCCGGTCGCCTCGACGGCCTCGGCCACGGTGGCGTACACCGGGATGCCCTCGATCTCCTCGCCCCCGCGCTTCGGGTTGGTACCGGCCACCACCTGGGTGCCGTAGGCCCGGTTGCGCAGGCCGTGGTAGAGGCCCTGGCTGGTGGGGCTGATGCCCTGCACCACGACCTTGGTGTTCTCGTCTACGAAGATGCTCACGACTGGCCTCCAGCAAGGGCGACCGCCCGGCGGGCGGCATCGAGCATGGTCGGCTCGGCGACCAGGCGATCGGACAGGTGCGCGGCCAGGATCTCCCGACCGGCCACGGCGTTGGTGCCGTCGAGGCGCAGGACGATGGGCGAGTTGATCTCGACCCGCTCCAGGGCCTCGAGGACGCCCTTCGCCACCTCGTCGACGCGGGTGATGCCGCCGAAGATGTTGACGAAGATGGACTTCACGGCCGGGTCGGAGTTGATGACCTCCAGGGCGGCCGCCATGACGTCGGCGTTGGCGCCGCCGCCGATGTCGAGGAAGTTGGCCGCCGATCCCCCGCACTGGTTGACCACGTCGAGCGTGCTCATGGCCAGTCCGGCGCCGTTGGCGATGATCCCCACCGAGCCGGACAGGCCGATGTAGTTGAGGCCGCGCTCCTTGGCCCGGGTCTCCCGCTCGTCCTCGACGTCGCTGCCGGCGAACTCCTCCCACTCGGGATGGCGGTAGGCGGCGTTGTCGTCCAGGGTGACCTTGGCGTCGAGGGCGTGGACACGGCCCTCGGGCGTGAGGATCAGCGGGTTGATCTCGGCCAGGTCGCAGTCGCCCTCGGTGTAGCAGGCGTACAGCTTGACCATCAGCTCGGCGGCCTGCGCGCGGGCCTCCTCGTCCAGGTTGGCCCGGTTGACCCATTCGGTGGCCGCCTCGAGGCTGAGTCCGTCGACCGGGTCGATGTGGATGATGGCGATGGCGTCGGGGTTGGTGACGGCCACCTCCTCGATCTCCACGCCGCCTTCGGCCGACAGCATGCCGAGGTGCTTCTTGGCGCTCCGGTCGAGGGTGAAGCTGGCGTAGTACTCCTTGGCGATGTCCGAAGCGTGCTCGACCCACAGCCGCTTGACCACATGGCCCTTGATGTCGAGGCCGAGGATGTTGCCGGCGTGCAGCCGGACCTCGTCGGCGTCGTTGGCGAGCTTGACGCCACCGGCCTTGCCGCGGCCCCCCACCTTGACCTGGGCCTTGACGACGACCGGGTAGCCCGACGCCTCGGCCACGGCGACGGCCTGGTCGACGGTGTCGGCCACGTCCCCCTTGGAGATGGGGATGCCGAACCGGGCGAAGTACTGCTTCCCCTGGTATTCGAAGAGATCCACCGGATCCGTTCCTCTCTGCCTGCTTGGCTGGTTCGTGATTCGACTGAGTGCGACTGCTGGTCCTGCGTAGTGCGCCGTCCGGCCGGCGCAACCGGGGACGGGTGGTCCGGAGTGCCGACCCCCGGCGGACCGGGCCGGGGCGGTGTGGGTGCGACGGCGACGCGAGGGCGGCCCGCCGTGGGCGCCGCTCCGTCGGAGGTGGGTCAGGCGTCCTCGCCGTTCTCCCGTTCGTCGAGCGCCTCGCCCAGCCACTTGCCGATGGCCGGCAGCGGCGCCCCGGGGGTGAAGACCTCGGCCACGCCCATCTCCTTCAGCACCGGGATGTCGCCCTCGGGGATGATCCCCCCGACGAGGACCAGGACGTCGTCCCGCCCCTGCTCCTTGAGCCCTTCGATCACCCGGGGGACGAGGGTCAGGTGGGCCCCCGACAGGAGGGACAGGCCGACGGCGTCGGCGTCCTCCTGGATGACGGCCTGGACCACCTGGTCGGCCGTCTGGTGCAGCCCGGTGTAGATGACCTCGAACCCTGCATCGCGCAGGGCCCGGGCGATCACCTTGGCACCGCGATCATGCCCGTCCAGGCCGGGTTTGGCGACTACCACTCGATAGGGGCGCTTCACGGCGGGAGATACTAGGCGCTGACGGACCGTCAGGCCCATCCGGGACCGACGGCCCCGGCCCCCGGACCGCGATCCACCGGCACATCGTCCCCCCGGGGGCCTCCCAGGCCCTACCCTGGTACTGCCCCTCCTTCCGATCCCGGACGTCCGGTCGAGGACATCCGGGGGCACGAGACCGACCACCCATGAGGACCCGTTGACGACTCCGGCCGAGGCTGTGGACAGACCCGACGAACACGCCGTGCCTCCCGCCGCCAAGCCGGAGTCGATGGTGCACGGCCTGGTCCGCCTGGCCCGGCCCCGCCAGTGGATCAAGAACCTACTGGTCTTCGTGGCGCCGGGCGCAGCCGGCGTCCTGCTCCACGGCACGGTGCTCTGGCACGCGGCCGCCGCCTTCGGCATCTTCTGCATCGCCGCCACGGGGACCTACTACCTGAACGACGCGCTCGACGCCGATGCCGACCGCCAGCACCCCACCAAGCGCAACCGTCCGGTGGCCGCCGGCGTGGTCCCGGTCCCCCTGGCCCTCGCCCTCGGCGTCGTCTTCCTGGCCGCCTCGATCGGCCTGGCCGCCCTCCTGGCCGGATGGCACCTCAGCGTGGTCATGGGCGCCTACGTGGCCATCCAGCTGGCCTACTCGGCGGGCCTCAAGAACGAACCCATCCTCGACCTGACCTGCGTCAGCGCCGGATTCATCCTCCGGGCCGTGGCCGGCGGCGTGGCCACCTCGGTGCCGCTGTCGAACTGGTTCCTCATCGTGGTGTCCTTCGGTTCGCTGCTGGTCGTGACGGGCAAGCGCTCGGGCGAGAAGCAGCTCCTGGCCGAGGGGGACGCCGACGACGCCGCCATCCGTCAGACCCTCGGGCTGTACACCCCGTCGTTCCTCCGTTCCGTGCGCACCCTCTCGGCCGCCGTGACGGTCAGCGCCTACTGCCTGTGGGCCTTCGAGCGGGCGAGCCAGGTCCACCCCGGGCACGACCCGATCTGGTTCCAGCTGACCATCGTGCCCTTCGTCATCGCCCTCCTCCACGTGCTCCGCCTGCTCGACTCCGGCGCCGGCGCCGCCCCCGAGGAGTTGGCCCTGCAGGACCACCGCCTGCAGATCTACGGTGCCTGCTGGGTGGCCCTGTTCGCCATCGGGGCGTACGCCGGATGAGCCCCATCCGGTCCCGACGCGAGCTCCTGACCGGATGGGGCCGCACCGCCCCGACGTCTGCCGACGTGGTCCACGCCGTCCACCCGGCCGTCGTCGACGAGGCCATGGCCGCCTCCGCCTCGTCCGCCGCCGTCGGGGGGCACGGTCGGGGCCTCGTGGCCCGCGGCTTGGGCCGCAGCTACGGCGATGCCGCCCAGAACGCCGGCGGCACGGTGCTCGACGCCACCTGGCTCGACGCCGTGCACTCGATCGACCTCGAGTCAGGCCGGATCACCGTCGGGGCCGGCATCAGCCTGCAGACCCTCATGGAGCGGTTCGTGCCGCTCGGATGGTTCGTTCCCGTCACCCCGGGCACCCGCCTGGTGACGGTGGGCGGGGCCATCGCCGCCGACATCCACGGCAAGAACCACCACGTCGACGGCAGCTTCTGCTCCCACGTGGTCTCGATGACCCTGGTCACCCCGACCGGGACCCACACCGTCTCCCCCGACTCCGATCCCGACCTGTTCTGGGCCACGGCCGGCGGCATGGGACTGACCGGCATCGTGACCGACGCCACCCTCCAGATGATCCCGGTCGAGTCCAGCTACATGCTGGTCGACACCGAGCGGGCGGTGGACCTCGACGACGTCATGGACAAGATGCTGACCGGCGACGACGCCTACCGCTACTCGGTGGCCTGGATCGACTGCCAGTCCACCGGCAGCCGCCTCGGGCGCTCGGTGCTCACCCGGGGCGACCACGCCCGCCTGACCGACCTCCCGGCCCGCCTGGCCGCCAATCCGGACAAGGCCCGGGCCTTCGTGCCCCGCCAGCTGGCCCGGGTTCCTCTCACCCCGCCGAGCGGCCTGCTCAATCCGCTGACCGTCGGGGCGTTCAACGAGTTCTGGTTCCGCAAGGCGCCCAAGCGCCCGCAGCTGGGCAAGGCCCACCACATGACCGGTTTCTTCCATCCGCTCGACGGGGTGGGCGGGTGGAACCGCCTCTATGGCGGCCGCGGCTTCCTGCAGTACCAGTTCGTGGTGCCCGACGCCGCCGGCGAGACGGTGCGCCACGTCATCGAGCGGCTCACCGAGGTCAAGCTGGCCTCGTTCCTGGCCGTGCTCAAGCGCTTCGGCCCGGGCGACCCGGGCCCCCTCTCGTTCCCCATGCCCGGGTGGACCCTGGCCCTCGACCTGCCGGTGGGCAGCGACGAGCTCGACCGGCTGCTCGACGACCTCGACGAGCAGGTCCTGGCCGCCGACGGCAGGATCTACCTGGCCAAGGACTCGCGCCTGGCCCCCGAGACCTTCCGGGCCATGTACCCCGGTGTCGACCGGTTTCTCGAGGTCAAACGGAAGGTGGACCCCGACGGGGTCCTGCGGTCCGACCTCGGGCGCCGGCTCGGGCTCTGCACGGACGCCGACCCGCGCCCCCGCTCCTGAGCCCCACCGAGCCATCTCACTCCTCAATCCGAACGACGAAGGACGGACCACACCATGATCGACGCCACCGGGCGCCCCCAGTCAGTGCTCGTACTCGGAGGAGCCTCCGAGATCGCCCAGGCCATAGTGGCCGGGCTCGTCCCCGGCCGATGCCGCACCGTGGTGCTGGCCGGGCGGCCGAGTGAGCGCCTCGAGGCGGCGGCCGAAGCGGCCCGCAATGCCGGCGCCGACGTGGTCGAGACCGTGGCCTTCGACACCACCGACCTGGCCGGGAGCTCGACGGCCGTCGCCGGTGTGTTCGACACGTTCGGAGACATCGATCTGGTGCTGGCCGCCGCCGGTGCCCTCGGCGACCAGTCCGAGCTGGAGACCGACCCGGTGGCCGCGGCCGAGCTGATCACCACCAACTTCACCGGGCTGGCCGCCTCGTTGCTGGCCGCCGCCGGCCGGATGCGGGCGCAGGGCCACGGTCGACTCGTGGTCATCTCCTCGGTGGCCGGCGACCGGGCCCGCAAGGCGAACTTCATCTACGGCTCCACCAAGTCGGGGCTCGACGCCTTCGCCCAGGGTCTCGGCGACTCGCTGGTCGGCAGCGGGGTGTCGGTCACCATCGTGCGGCCCGGCTTCGTGGTGGGCCGCATGACCGAGGGCATGGACCCCGCCCCGTTCTCGACCACGCCAGACGCGGTGGCCGAGGCCGTGGTCAAGGGCATCGAGTCGGGCGCCGAGGTGGTCTACGCCCCGCCGATCCTGCGCTGGGTGTTCGCCGTGATGCGGCAGCTGCCCCGAGCGGTGTGGCGCCGCATGCCGGGCTGAGCGACTTCGGGGCGCGGTCGGGCTCAAGGCAGGTCGGGCTCACGGCAGGTGGGGCTCGGGGCGGGTCCCGACGGGTGGATCACCCATTCGGAGCCCACTGGTATCTGATCTGATACCAGTTGTCCTACGTGGTATCAGATCAGATACCACGACGACGCCGTTTCCGGAATCGTCCGCCGGGACGCTCCCCCGACGGTACCGGCACACCCCTCAGTCGATCAGCGTCGAGGCGTAGTCGGGCACGTAGGTGTACAGGTCGCGGGGCGGGCGGCGGTAGCCGTCGTCGCTGATGCGCTTCGGGAGCTTGAGGCGGGTCTCGTCGACCTGGTGGTAGGGCAACTGGGTCAGCAGGTGGGCGATGCAATTGATGCGGGCCGACCGCTTGTCCTCGGCATCGACCACGTACCAGGGCGACTCCGGCGTGTCGGTGTGGAGGAACATGGCGTCCTTGGCCCGCGAATAGTCCGACCAGCGCTGGCGGGCCTCGAGGTCGATGGCGCTGAGCTTCCAGCGGCGGAGCGGGTCGTTGATCCGGCTCTGGAACCGCCGCTCCTGCTCGTCGTCGCTCACCGAGAACCAGTACTTGGCCAGGATGATCCCGTCCTCGATCAGCTGATGCTCGAAGACGGGGCACTGGCGGAGGAAACGGTGGTACTCGTCGGAGGTGCAGAAGCCCATCACGTGCTCGACCCCGGCCCGGTTGTACCAGCTGCGGTCGAACAGGGACATCTCGCCGGCGGCGGGCAGCTCCGCGACGTAGCGCTGGAAGTACCACTGGGTGCGCTCACGCTCGGTCGGGGCCGGCAGCGCCACGGTACGTACCGCCCGTGGCGGCAGGTACTCGGTGATCCGTTTGATGGCCCCGCCCTTGCCGGCGGCGTCACGCCCCTCGAACACCACCACCACCCGGGCCCCGGACTCCCGGATCCACTCGGTCATGGTGGTCAACTCGGCTTGGAGGCGCAGCATCTCGGCCTCGTACCGTCGTTTCGGCATCCCGCGGGCCATGGTCACCTCCTCGTGCTCCGGCACCCCACCACCGGGGCGGGGACGAACCTACTTGGCGAAGTGGGAGCGGGGGGCCGGCGCCGAGTACGGCCGGACCGACATGGTGAAGAAGTCGCGGGACAGCGTGGCGAAGTAGCGGCTGGGTGACGTGTTCTGGTCGACGGTCAGCAAGGTGCCGCTGTCCGCGCTGGCCGGCACGCCGTAGTTGAGGTCCCAGCTCGAGAAGTTCACCCAGGCCGTGTTGATGTCCAACTCCATGGCCCGCACCGAGCCGGCCCGGGTCAGCACGTTGGCCAGGTCGACGATGGACAGGCCCGAGCCGCCCACGTAGACCAGGGCCCCGTCGGCCGTCACCCCGACGCCCGAGCGCCACACCTGGACCCGGCCGCCCAGCGTGGCGCCCCAGCGGTAGTTGTCGTTGGCGTTGAGCCCGGCCACCGGCACGCCGTTGTCGACGATCAGGTCGAGGTTCTGGCGGACGGCCGCAGTGGCCGGGGTCATGGCCACCTCGGAGCCCCATGAGCCGATGTCCACGTTGCCGGCCGTGTCGATGACCAGCGATGCCTTGCCGGCCACGAGCGGCGACGCCGTGATCCCGTCCAGGAAGAAGCCGCCACCCGAGTCCTGCATGCGGAACCCCGAGTTGAAGGCGGCGTCCAGGGTCGTCAGGGCGGCCCCGGTGATGGGCGCCATGTCGGGGAAGGTCCCGGTGCCGGGGATCGACGTGCCGGCGTAGAGCTTGGCGCTGAGCAGCTTGGTGTCCATCCAGGCCACGCCCGTCACCAGGCTGGTGTTGACGGAGTTGGGCCGGAGATAGGCGGCGTAGGTGGTCGGCACACCGGCGACGGTCCGTCCGATCACGTGCCACTGACCCTCACCCGGTGTGGGGGTCGACACGAACGGGACGACGGCGGCCGGCACCGGCAGGTGGGCCGGGCCGGTGGGCTGCGGGACGGTGGTCGACGACGCCACCGGCTTGGGGATGGCACCCGGGGCCGGCTTGCCACCCTTGGGCGGGGCGTTCCACGTGTACCAGGTGTTCTCGGCCCAGGTCACGACGCCCCCGCCGCCGTGGTTGCGGACCCACTCGGTCAGGCGGCTCCCGACGGTCGGGCCGAGGGCCGGGTCGGTGGCCGCGCTGCCCAGCGAGTACCAGAGCGGGGAGAGCAGGACCAGCAGGACCAGCAGGATCGTCGTCTTCGGGTGCCGGGCGACGATCGTCGCCCGCTCGCGGCGCTTCTGCTTCTTGAGGGCCCGGCGCTCCCGGCGCGACGACTTGGCCAGGGCGTGGGCGTGGCGGGGGGTGCCTGACGGCTCGGTGCGCCTCGGGGTCGAGTCGACCGAGGGCAGGCCCACGGCGTCGTCGACCGACAGGTCGTCCTGGTCGAAGATGATGTTGCCTGACACGGTGCTTCCGAGACCTCGTTCCACCTCGTAGACGGTGCGTTCTCCTGGCGCCATCAGGCCTCGGCCTCCGACGGGAGCGTCGCGTCCTCCCAGTTTCCCATGCCCCGCCGACCGACAGGGGCCACCCCCGCCGGACCAGGGAACTACCTGGTCAGCACCGTGGTCGCCAACCACGCGGCCGGGCCGTGGGGCTCACACCCGCTTGATGGGCGCCATCCGCAGCAGGAGCTTCTTGCGACCAACGGAGGTGAAGATGACTTCGGCCTCGGCGTCGTCACCCTCGCCCCCGGCGGCGACCACCCGGCCCTCACCCCACTGGCCGTGGACGACCACGTCCCCCACCTCGAGGTCCAGCAGCTCGGCCCCGGTCGAGACGGGCGCACGCCTGCGGCGGCCGTTGGCGTCGAAGGCCCCCTCGGACGGCGAGACGCCGCTGCCGAAGACCGAGCGGCCCGGCGTGCCCGTGCGCTCCTCGGCCCCCGACCGGCGACCGAAGTCGCCGATCCCGACGCGGCCACCGGAGCCCGACGATCCCCAGCCCCGCTCGACGGCCACGTCCTTGACCAGCTCGGCCGGGATCTCGTTGAGGAAGCGGCTCGGGATGTTGGAGCTCGTGTTGCCCCACAGCATCCGGCTCCAGGCGTGGGACACGTACAGGTGGCGTTCGGCCCGGGTGATGCCCACATAGCAGAGGCGGCGCTCCTCCTCGAGTTCGACCGGGTCGCCCAGCGAGCGCATGTGGGGGAAGATCCCGTCCTCCATGCCGACCAGGAACACCGCGGGGAACTCGAGCCCCTTGGCGATGTGCATGGTCATCAGCGACACCTTGGTGCCGTCGCCGGCGAGCTGGTCGGAGTCGGCCACCAGGGCGGCGGCCTCCAGGAACTCGGCCAACGTGCGGTACTCGTCGGCCACGCCGACCAGCTCGTCCACGTTCTCCACCCGGCCCAGGGCCTCGATGGTCCCCTCGGCCAGCAGCTCGGACCGGTAGCCGGTGCGCTCGACGATGGCGGTCACCAGCTCGCCCGGACCGAGCAGGGTGGGCCGGCCGGCCGGCCCGTCGTCCCCCGCCGGCAGAGCCACGCCGTCCGTCACCGGAGGCGGCTCGTCCGGGAGCCCGGGGGCCAGTGCGTCACCCTTGTCGTCCACCAGCGCCGGCACGGCCATCTGCGAACGCAGGTCGGCCAGCAGGTCGGCCAGGTCCTCCAGCGACTTGCCCGCCTTGCCGCCGATGCCGGCCTCGCCGGCCTCGGCCACCGCGTCGCCGAAGGAGATCCCCCGCTGGCCGGCGAACCCGGACAGCTTGGCCACCGAGGTGTCGCCCACGCCCCGCTTGGGCACGTTGACGATGCGGCGCCAGCTGACCTCGTCGTCCCGGTTGACCAGCACCCGGAGGTAGGCGAGGACGTCCTTGACCTCCTTGCGGTCGTAGAACTTGGTGCCGCCCACCACCTTGTACGGGACCTCGCCCCGGACCATCGCCTCCTCGAGGGCGCGGCTCTGCGCGTTGGTCCGGTAGAAGATGGCCACGTCGCCCCACCTGAGGCCCTGGTCGCTGCGGAGCCGGACGATCTCGTGGGCCACCCACTCGGCCTCGTCGTGCTCGTCCTCGGCCCGGTAGCGGGTGATCTGGTCACCAGCCCCCTGGTCGGTCCACAGCGACTTGGGCTTCCGGGAGACGTTGTTGGTGATGACGGCGTTGGCTGCGTCGAGGATGGTCTGGGTGGAGCGGAAGTTCTGGTCGAGGGTGATGGCCGTGGCATCCGGAAAGGCCTGCTCGAAGTCGAGGATGTTGGAGATGTCGGCACCCCGGAACCGGTAGACCGACTGGTCGCTGTCCCCCACCACCACGATGTTGCGGTGGCCGCCGGCCAGCTGGACGGCCAGGGCGTTCTGCACGGCGTTGGTGTCCTGGTATTCGTCGATCAGCACGTGGGTGAATCGGGTGCGGTAGTGCTCGAGGACGTCGGCGTGCTCAGCGAAGAGGCGCACGGCGTTCAGCAGCAGGTCGTCGAAATCCATGGCGTTGGCCGCCAGCATCCGCTGCTGGTAGAGGTCGAAGACGTCGGCGATGCGGCGGTCGAAGATGGAGATGGCGGCGGCCCGGAATTCGCTGGGGCCCTGCTGGCGGGACTTGGCCTGGCTGATCTGGCCGAGCATGGAGCGGGGCGACATCTTCTTGGTGTCGATGTCGAGCTCGCGGGCGATGATCTCGACCAGGCGGCGGGAGTCGGCGTCGTCGTAGATGGTGAACGAGCCCTTGTACCCGAGGCGGTCGCCGTGGGCGCGCAGGATCCGCACGCAGGCCGAGTGGAAGGTCGAGACCCACATGCGTTCGGCCCGGGGGCCGACCAGGTCGGCCACCCGGGAGCGCATCTCGCCCGCCGCCTTGTTGGTGAAGGTGATGGCCAGGATCTGCCAGGGGGCGGCGGTGCCCGTGGCGATGAGGTGGGCGATCCGGCGGGTGAGCACCCGGGTCTTGCCGGAGCCGGCACCGGCCACGATCAGCAGGGGTCCGCCCCGGTGGGTGACGGAGGCCGACTGGGCCGGCGTCAGACCCTCGACCAGCTCGTCGGCACCGACGGCCACGAACCGGGGGGCGCCCCCGAAGGACATCTGACCGTCGTCGGGGTGGTCGCCGGGGCCCCCGCCCCACGCGGTCACTCCCACTCGATGGTGCCGGGCGGCTTGGACGTGATGTCCAGGGCCACCCGGTTGACGCCCTCCACCTCGTTGATGATGCGCGAGCTCAGGCGCTCGAGGAGGTCGTAGGGCAGCCGGGCCCAGTCGGCGGTCATGGCGTCGTCGGAGGTGACGGCGCGCAGCACGATCGGGTAGGCGTAGGTGCGCTCGTCGCCCTGCACGCCGACCGAGCGGATGGCGGGCAGGACGGCGAAGGATTGCCAGAGCTTGCGGTACCAGCCGCCGCGCCTTATCTCGTCCTGGAGGATGGCGTCGGCCTCGCGCAGGATGTCCAGCCGCTCGCGCGTGACCTCGCCGATGATGCGGATGGCGAGCCCGGGGCCCGGGAAGGGCTGGCGCCAGACCAGGCGCTCGGGCATTCCCAGCTCCTCGCCCACCCGACGCACCT
>DATCCR010000144.1:0-4632 GCA_036511155.1 Acidimicrobiales bacterium | reverse complement strand
GAGCAGCTGTCCCGGTACGAGGAGGTCGGTGCCGACCAGCTGGTGTTCGGCATTCCCTCGGACTCCGTCGAGCAGGAGGAGGTCCTCGAGATGCTCGAGGTCTTCGGCACGAAGGTGATCCCCCAGTTCGACAAGGACCCGGTGCACTCCACGACCCGGTACCGGGCCACGGCCAAGCCGAAGTACCCCGAGTTCGCCTACCCGGTCCCGGACATCACCGTGCCCGCCCTGCCGACCAACGCCATCATCCAGCTGGACGGCACCCGCAAGATGTAGTCACCCGGGGCCGCACCGGCCCCGGTTCGGAACCCCGCGCACGGCCGGACCCCCGGGGGTCCGGCCGTCGTCGCGCCCGGAGGCAGGTCCGGCACGGAGCCGGCCGCTCAGGCGCCGGTCGTGCCCCAAGCGGCCAGCAGGTCGTCGGTGGTCGTCAGCGTGGTGATGAGCGGGAACGTGTTGTCGAGGACGGCGTCGGCGTACTCGGCCGGGATGCCGGCCACCGTGTCGCGGGGGACCACGACCTGGTAGCCGAGGTTGCACGCTTCGATGACCAGTCCGAGCACGCCGAGGTTGACGGACACGCCGGTGGCCACCACCGTCTCCACGCCCAGGCTGCGGAGCCACGTGTCGAGCGAGGTACCGGAGAAGGGGGACACCCCGTGCAGGCGGGCGCACACCAGGTCCGTCGGCTCGGGCCCCAGCTCGTGGATGAGCTCGGTGGGCGGGGTGCCGACCAGCAGATGGTCGGGGTTGCGCACCATGGCGGCGATCAGCTGGCAGTTGACGGTGGAGCCGGCCCGGTCGGCCCGGAACTCGGCCGTGCAGTGGACGACGTGGACGCCGAGGGACCGGGCGGCGTGCAGCAGGCGTGCGGTGTTGGTCACGACGCCGACCCGCTCGGCGGCCTCGGCCAGCTGAGGGAAGGAGGTCAGGTCGCCGACCACCCCCCGCTGAACCTCCATGGTGAGGACGGCCGTCCTCGACGGTGCGGCCAGAGCGGCGAGATCAACGGGCACGGCGGGCGCCCTGGCTCACGAGCCCGACGCCGTGCGGGCTCCGCCGCTGTCGGACGCCTCGGGCACCTCGGCCACGATGTCGGCCGCCCACCGGTAGTCGGGCTTGCCGCTGGGGGAGCGCTCGATGACCTCGACGACGTGGAGCTGTCGGGGGACCTTGTACCCGGCGATGTGGTCGCGGCAGTACGCCTGGATCTCCTCGAGCGACGGCACGTTCTCGCCGCGCGGCTGGATGATGGCGGCGACTCGTTGGCCCCAGCGCTCGTCCGGTGCTCCGACGACGATGGCGTCGAGGACGGCGGGGTGGGACCGGACGGCCGACTCGACTTCCTCGGGGAAGATCTTCTCGCCGCCCGAGTTGATGGAGGCCGACCCCCGACCGAGCAGGGTGACGGTGCCGTCCGCCTCGATGGTGGCGAAGTCGCCGGGCATCGAATAGCGCTTGCCGTCGACCGTGATGAACACTTCGGCCGACTTGGCCGGGTCGTTGTAGTAGCCGACCGGGATGTCGCCCGTTCGGGCGATCTTGCCGATGGTGCCCGATCCGGGCACCACGGGCTTCAGGTCCTCGTCGAACACCACGGTGCCGCCCAGCACGCTGACCGTGGGACCGCTCTTCATGGCCGTCCCGCCCTTGGTCATGGTGGCCATCCCGTTGTTGCCCGATTCGGACGAGCCGATGGCGTCCACGATGACGATGTTCGGCAGGTGGCGGAAGAACTCGTCCTTGACCGGCGCCGAGAACAGGGCGGCAGACGAGGTGACGGCCAGCAGCGACGACAGGTCGTAGTCCGCTCCCGGGTCGTCGAGGGCCTCGATGAGGGGCTTGCCCATGGCGTCCCCGGTGATCATGATCGAGTTGGCCTTCTCCGACTCGACCAGGCGCCACACCTCGTGGGGGTCGAACTTGGGGACGAGGATGGTCCGGTTGCCCACGAAGCTCTGGCCGAGGACCGACCACTGGGTGGCGCCGTGCATGAGCGGGGCGATGGGCAGGAGGGTGAGTTGCCCGCCCCGGCCCTTCTCGACCATCTCCTCGGGCGCCTGCACCCGGGTGTTGGTCGTGGGGTCGACGCCGCCGCCCAGCGCGTAGAAGACGTCCTCGTGCCGCCACACCACGCCCTTGGGCATGCCCGTGGTGCCACCCGTGTAGAGGATGTAGTAGTCGTCGCCCGACCGGGGCGCGAAGTCACGCTCGGGGGAGCCCTGGGCGAGGGCCTCCTCGTAGGGGACGGTGCCCTCTCCGAGCGGCACGCCCGAGCCGTCGTCGATGCCGATGATGAGCTTGAGTTCGGGCAGATCGGGCAGCAGGGCGGCCACCTGCGGCGAGTAGTCGGCCTGATGGACGAGGGCCACCAGGTCGGCGTTGGTGAAGAGGTAGCGGAGCTCCTCCTTCACGTAGCGGTAGTTGATGTTGATCCACACCGCCCGAAGCTTGAACACGGCCCAGGCGGTCTCGACCCACTCGGCGCTGTTGAGGGCGTAGATGCCGACATGGTCTCCGGGCCCGACGCCGTGGGCGGCCAGGTAGTGGGCCAGCCGGTTGGCCCGCTCCTCCATCTGGGCGTAGGTACGGCGCTCGCCCGCGACCACGAGGTACTCCCGGTCCCCGAAGGCGTCGACGGCGGCCTCGAACATGTCGGCGAGATTGAAGGTGCTCATCGCGCCGATAGTAGAACAGGTTTCTGTTGGGCGACGCCTGGTCGGGACGGGCCCTGGACCAGGGCCTCTGTCGCCGGCGAGGCCCGGGCCTCGGGCTGGGGCGGCCTCAGCTGCGCAGATCGCGGGGCGAGCGGTCGCCGGGGAGGGCCCGCTCGACCGGGTTGCGCAGCTCGGCCGGGTGCTGGAGCTCGGCCAGACTCTCGCGGACCGTGCGCACGACGCCGTCCTCGTCGAGGCCCAGGCGGGCCAGGATGCGGTCCGGTCGGCCCTGGGCCAGGAAGGCGCGGGGCACACCCCGGTGGACGACCGGGGGGCAGGCGCCGAGCGGCAGGGACGCCCGCAGGGCGTCGACGAGGAACATGCCGGCCCCGCCCTGGCGCACCCCGTCCTCGAGGGTGATCACCAGGGCATGGCGAGCGGCGTCGGCCAGCATGGCGGGATCAGGGTGGGAGACCACCCGCGGATCCCAGATGGTGACGTCGATCCCCTCGGCGTCGAGCCGTGCGGCAGCGGCCTCGGCGGCCCCCAGCATCTTGCCCACGGCCAGGATGCAGACCGATCCGTCGCCTCCGCGGACGAGGCGGGCCTCCAGGCCCGAGCCCTCGGAGCCCGGCGCGACCAGCGGTGCCGGCGTCTTCGGGAAGCGGATGACCGACGGGCCGTCCAGGGTGAGGGCGGTGGCCAGCATGGCCTCGACCTCGGAGGCCGACGACGGGGCGAAGACGGTCATTCCGGGGATCGACAGGCAGAGTGCCATGTCGAGGACGCCGTGGTGGCTCGGCCCGTCGTCGCCCGTGATGCCGGCCCGGTCGAGCACCAGGACGACCGGCACCTTGTGCAGGCCGACGTCGAGGTTGGCCTGGTCGAACGCCCGGGAGAAGAAGGTCGAGTAGACGGCGACGACCGGACGCAGGCCGGCGAGGGCCATGCCGGCGGCCGAGGTCACGGCGTGCTGCTCGGCGATGCCGACGTCGACGAAGCGGTCCGGGAACCGGGCCTCGAAGGGGAGCAGTCCGGTCGGGCCGGGCATGGCCGCGGTGATGGCCACGATCCGGGGGTCGGCCTCGGCGTGGATCAGCAGTGCCCGCGTGAAGGCGTGGGTGTAGGTGGTGACCGGCAGGTCGGGGGCGATGTCCGTCCCGCCCACCGAGAGCGAGGCGTTCTGCAGCGCCGGGACGGCGGGGACGGCCGAAGGCGCGTCGGGGCCGTCGAGCGAGGGCCCTGCCGGTGCCTGGACCTTGACGTCGTGCAGCCGCTGGACGTCGTCCTCCTCGGCCGGTGCGTAGCCCCGACCCTTCTGGGTCAGGACGTGGACCACGATGGGTCCGTCCCACTCGGCGGCATTGGTCAGGGCCTGCTCGACGCCGGCGATGTCGTGGCCGTCGATGGGGCCGGCGTAGCGGATGCCGAGCGCCTCGAAGAAGGTGTGGGGGGTGACCACCTCGCGCAAGGCGCTGGTCAGGCCGTGGACCCCGGAGTAGGCGAGCTCGCCCACGCCGGGCAGCTCGCGGAGCAGTTGGCGCAGGCGCTGGCGGGCCTGGACGTAGGACGGGCTGAGGCGCAGGTGGGTGAGGCTGAGCGACAGCTGGGAGACCGTCGGGGCGTAGGACCGTCCGTTGTCGTTGAGGACGATCAGGACCCGCTTGCCGGAATGGCCGAGGTTGTTGAGGGCCTCGTAGGCCATGCCCCCGGTCAAGGCGCCGTCCCCGATGACGGCCACCACCCGGCGGTCGTTGCCCTGCAGCTCGAAGGCGCTGGCCATGCCGTGGGCGTAGCTCAGGATGGTGGAGGCGTGGCTGTTCTCCACCCAGTCGTGCTCGCTCTCGGCCCGGCTCGGGTACCCCGACAGCCCGTCCTCCTGGCGCAGGTGGGTGAAGGAGTCGCGGCGGCCGGTGACCAGCTTGTGCACGTAGGCCTGGTGGCCGGTGTCCCACAACAGGAGGTCGCGCGGGGA
>DATCCR010000143.1:0-6918 GCA_036511155.1 Acidimicrobiales bacterium | reverse complement strand
CCCGGGGGTGGTCCCCCGGGTGTGCCGGTCCTTGGAGGCGGCGGGCGGAATCGAACCGCCGTACGGGGCTTTGCAGGCCCCTGCCTAAACCACTCGGCCACGCCGCCATCAGCGCCCGGTGATCCTATCCCCCCGGGTGGGATGCTTAGATCTGTCCATGCGGATCGGACTCATCGCCCCACCCTGGACCCCCATCCCCCCCGTGCTCTACGGCGGCATCGAGCTGGTCGTGGACCAGCTGGCCCGTGGCATGCAGGAGGCAGGCCACGAGGTCCTGCTCTACACCACCGGCGACTCGACCTGCCCGGTGCCCCGCCAGTGGGTGCTGCCCGAGGCCGAAGGTCAGCGCATCGGGATGGCCGTGCCCGAACTGCGCCACGTGATCCACGCCTACGAGGCGGTGGCCGACTGCGACGTGGTCCACGACCACACGGTCATGGGGCCGTTCCACGCCGAGCACTATCCCGGCCTGCCCGTGGCCACCACCATCCACGGGCCGTTCAACCTCGAGCTCACCGACCTCTACCAGGCCACGTCGGGCCGGGTCCCGCTCATCGCCATCTCCCACGCCCAGCACCGGGCGGCGTCGCACATTCCGGTGGCCCGGGTGATCCACCACGGGGTGGAGGCCTCCCAGTTCCCGATGGGCGACGGCGGAGGCGACGCCGAGGGCCCCTACGTCGTGTTCCTCGGGCGCATGGCCGACGACAAGGGGTGCCACCGGGCCATCGAGGTGGCCCGCCGGGCCGGCATCCGCATCCTCATGGCGGCCAAGATGCGCGAGCCATGGGAGATGGAGTACTTCGCCGAAAAGGTCGAGCCGCTCCTCGGGGCCGATGCCGTGTACCTCGGCGAGGTGTCCCACGAGCGCAAGCTCGAGCTGCTGGCCGGGGCGTCGGCCCTGCTCTTCCCCATCCGGTGGAACGAGCCCTTCGGCATGGTGATGATCGAGGCCATGGCCTGTGGCACGCCGGTGCTGGCCTTCCCCGAGGGAGCCGCCCCCGAGGTGGTCAACGACGGCAGCACCGGGTTCCTGTGCGAGGACGAGGACGCCATGGTCGAGGCCATCGGCCGGCTGGGCGAGCTGAAGCGGGAGGACTGCCGGCTGGCCGTCGAGGGCTACTTCTCCACCCACCGGATGGTGGCCGAGCACATCGAGCTGTTCGAGTCGATGATCAGCTGACCGGACGATCGGCCCGTCGGGGCCGGTCGTCGTGCCGACCGCGTGACGTGGCTCAGTCGTCCTTCTTGAAGAACAGCCACCAGACGAGCAGCGCCAGGGCCACCAGACCGAGCACCTGGACGACGCCCCACACCAGACTGGCGATCACGTGGAGCAGGCCGAGCACCAGCCACACCGCCACGACCACCCCGGCTACCAGCACCACGGTGCCGAGTGTCGACCGTCCCGAGCCGCTGTCGTCTGCCATAGGCCCAGGGTAACGCCCCCGGAACCGGGCCGGGCCGCGCTACGGTGGTACGTTCCGTCGATGTCCCTGCGGGCGAGACGACAGGAACTGATCGAGCGCACCGACCTGAAGGGCGACGCCTTCTGCCGGGCCTACTCTGCGGCGGCGGACGAGTGGCTGACCGGCCTGTTCGACGAGGCGTGCGGGGGCGATGCCCGGGGCATGGCCCTGGTGGCCGTCGGCGGGTACGGGCGAGGCGAGCTCTGCCCGTTCAGCGACCTCGACGTCGTCATCATCCACAAGGGTCGCAAGGACATCTCGGTCGTCGCCGACCGGATCTGGTACCCGGTGTGGGACGAGGGGATCGCCCTCGACCACAGCGTCCGCAAGCCCAACGAGGCTCTCGACATGGCCGCCGACGACCTGCGGGTGGCCCTCGGACTCCTCGACGCCCGGGTGATCTGCGGCGAGCCCAAGGTGGCCGAGCCCGTCCTGGAGGGTGCCCGTGAACGCTGGGTCCGCCAGAAGCCGCCGTGGCTCGGCGTCCTGGCCGAGAAGGTGGCCGAGCGCCACGCCTCGAATGGCGACGTGGGCTTCCTGCTCGAGCCCGACCTGAAGGAGTCCCACGGGGGCCTCCGCGACATCGCCGCCCTGGTCGCCATGATGGAGGCCGTCCCGGTGCTGGCCGACTACGTCGACACGGTGGCCCTCGAACACGCCCGCTCCGTCCTGACGGCCACCCGGGTCGAGCTCCAGCGGCGAGCCGGACGAGAGCTCAACAAGCTCCTGCTCCAGGAGCAGGAGCAGGTGGCCAAGGCGATGGGCATGGCCGACGCCGACGAGCTCATGTACGAGGTGGCCACCGCCGGCCGCACCGTGGCGTGGGAGGGCGACGACGCCTGGCGGCGGCGCGGCGCCTGGTCCCGGGCCCAGGACAAGGGCGGACGGTGGCGGCGCGACAAGGGACAGGACGACGAGCCGCAGATCCGGCAACTCGTGGGCGATCCCGGCATCGCCGTCAGCGACGACGAGGTCGTCCTGCACGACGACGCCGAGGTGACCGGAGACATCACCCTCACCCTGCGGCTCGCCGCGGTGGCCGCCGAGCGCAACCTGCCGATCTCCCGGGACGCCCTCAACCGCCTGGGTCGGCGGGCCCCCGATGTGGTGACCCCGTGGCCCGACGAGCTGCGGGACACCCTCGTCCGGGTCCTGTCGGCCGGTCCGGCCGCCATCCCGGCCCTGGAGGCCCTCGACCAGCGCCGCCTCTTCGAGCGCTACCTGCCCGAGTGGGCCAGCGTGCGCAACAAGCCGCAGCGCAACCCGTACCACCGCTTCACCGTCGACCGGCACCTGCTCGAGGCCACGGCCAACGCCGCCACCATGGCCCACCGGGTCAACCGGGTGGACCTGTTGCTGCTCGGGACCCTGCTCCACGACATCGGCAAGGGCTACCCCGGCGACCACACCGACGTCGGCATGGTGGTGGCCGGCGACATCGCCACCCGGATGGGCCTGTCCCCCGGCGACGTGGCCACCATCGTCACGATGGTCCGACTCCACCTCCTGCTTCCCGACACCGCCACCCGGCGCGACCTCGACGACCCGGCCACCGCCCAGCGGGTGGCCGACGAAGTGGGCGACCGCCCCACCCTCGATCTGCTGGCCGTCATGGTCGAGGCCGACAGCCTGGCCACGGGCCCCTCGGCATGGGGCAACTGGAAGGCTGGCCTGCTGGCCGACCTGGTCGAGCGGGCCAGCCTGCTCCTGGCCGGCGAGCCGGTGGCACCTCCCGCCCCCCTCATCACCGAGGACCTCGAGGTGGTGATGGACACCGTCCGTCGCCACGGCGTGCCTGCTCTGTCGATCGAGGCGCCGCTGGTCACCGTGGTCGCCCCCGACCGGTCCGGTCTGCTCGCCGAGGTGACCGGCGTCCTCGCCCTGCACGGGCTCAACGTGCGCTCGGCCGTGGTGGCCGGCGAGCACGGCGTGGCGGTCGAGACCTTCACCGTCGAGCCCGACCGGGGCCGTTGGCCGGTGGCCGCCAAGCTCTCGAACGACCTGGCCGCCGTGATGGCCGGCACCCTGGACGTCGACGAGCAGCTGGCCGCCCGGGCCCACACCTACCGCAACGCCGCCCGGGCCCAGGTGGCCCAACTCGTCTCGACCCAGGTCACGTTCGACAACAACGCCTCGGCCGGCGCCACGGTGGTCGAGGTGCGGGCCGAGGACATCGTCGGCCAGCTACACCGGATCACCCGGGCCCTCGTCGACTGCCACCTCGACGTCAGCTCGGCCAAGGTCTCCACCTTCGGCTCGGCCGTGGTCGACGCCTTCTACGTACGGGGCCCCGACGGCCGCAAGCTGACCGAGCCGGGCCAGATGGCCGCCGTCGAGCGGGCCGTCCAGGCCCACGTCAGGACCTCGGCCACGGCGTGACCACACCGGTGGCCACCAGGCCGCCACCGCGCCGACGGGACACGCGTCCCCCCTGGTAGATTCGACGGTGATCCCCTGATGTCCGGCGCCCACTCCCCCTCCCGCTCGCAGTCCACGTCCGCAGGCCACCCCCGTGGTCGCCTGGTCGTGCTCGGCGTCGGGGTGGCCCTCGTGGCCGCGGCGATCGGGTTCACCGTCGTCGGCCATTCGAGCGGCGGCAAGGTCTCGGCCACGCCGACCACGGTCCCGGCGGTCCACCCGGCCGCCTCCAAGCTCCCGCTCAGCGTGGTCGCCGTGACCCCGGTGGACGGCGCCTCCGGGGTGGCGAGCGACGCCACCATCACCGTGCAGTTCTCGGTCCCGCTGGCGGCCCACTCCCCCGTACCCACCCTGACCCCGCCGGTGGCCGGCACCTGGCAGCAGGTCAACTCGACCACCATGGCCTTCGTGGCCTCGGCGCCGCTAGTCCCCTCCTCCTCGGAGACGGTCACCGTGCCCGCCGGTGCCGTCGGCATCCTCGGCGCCGCCGGGCAGACGCTGGCCCAGGGGGCGACCGTCCACTTCGGCGTGGCCCCCGGCAGCACCCTTCGCCTCCAGCAGCTGCTCGCCCAGCTCGGCTACCTGCCGGTCTCCTTCACCCCGGCCGGCCAGCTGGCCGCCCCCCAGGAGCTGGCCCAGCCCCAGGAGGGCACCTTCGGCTGGCGGTTCACCGAGCCGGCCGCTCTGGTGGCCCAGTGGACTCCGGGCACATCGAACGTGCTCACCAAGGGCGCGGTCATGCGCTTCGAGGACAAGCACAACATGACGACCGACGGCGAGGCCGGGCCCGGCGTCTGGAGCGCCCTGCTGGCCGACGTGTCTGGCGGGTCCGTCACCGCCGACGCCTACAACTACGTATTCGTCTCGAAGACGCTGCCCCAGCGGGCCACCGTCTACAGCAACGGTGCCTCCGTCTACTCGACGCTGGCCAACACCGGCATCACCGGGGCCGAGACGGACGCCGGCACCTTCCCGGTGTTCGAGCACCTGACGGTCACCACCATGCGGGGCACCAACCCGGACGGCTCGAAGTACGTCGACCCGGGTATCCCGTGGGTCAGCTACTTCAACGGGGGCGACGCCCTGCACGGCTTCGTCCGCCCGGGCTACGGCTACCCCCAGAGCGTGGGGTGCGTGGAGCTGCCCCCGGACAACGCCGCCGTGGTCTACCCGTACACGCCGATCGGCACCCTCGTCACCGTCAGTTAGACCGACCGCCACCCCGCTCTGCAGGTCAGGGGCGAGACCGGATCAGCGGGCCGACGGGAACTCCGGCGGCCGACGCTCCCGCACCGCCCGGATCCCCTCGCTGGCGTCCGGTCCGAGGAATCCGAGCATCTCGAGGGCCAGCGACTCGCCGAACACCGGTGCGGCCTGCAGCATCCACTGGTTCATCACCCGCTTGGTCCACTGCACCGCCGTGCGGCTCCCGGCGGCCAGCTTGCCGGCGATGGCCAACGCCTCGGTGAGCACCTGGTCGTCCGGCACGCACCGGGTCACCAGGCCGATGCGCTCGGCCTCCCGCCCGTCCACGAAGTCGGCGGTCATCAGGTAGTACTTGGCCCGGGCCATCCCGCACAGCAGCGGCCACAGCAGGGCGGCGTGGTCGCCGGCCGCCACCCCGAGGCGCGCGTGCCCGTCGGACAGCCGGGCGGTCTCCCCCATCACGCTCACGTCGGCCAACAGGGCCACGGCCAGCCCGGCGCCCACGGCCACGCCGTTGATGGCCGACACGATGGGCTTGACCGAGGTCAGCATCTCGTCGACCACCGCCTTGGCGTCCCGCCACTGTTCGAGGGTGGTGGCGTAGTCGGTGGTCATCTTCTCCACCATGGCCAGGTCGCCCCCGGCGGAAAAGGCCTTGCCCGCCCCGGTGATGACCGACACGGCCACCGAGTCGTCGCGGTCGACCACCCGCCACACCTCGGAGAACTCGCGGTGCAGTCGCTCGTTGGCCGCGTTGAGCACCTCGGGCCGGTCGATGGTGATCAGCAGGACCGACGGGGAGGGGCGTTCGAAGCGCAGGTGGGCGAAGTCGTCGTAGCTGGAGAAGGTCGGAGAGGTCTGGTCGCTCATGGGTGCATCATGGCCCGACTCCAGGGCCCCCGACACACTCAGGAGTCGAGCAGGGGGTGCTGCAGGCCGAGCTCGGCCAGGGTCCGGCCCGGCTCGCGGGGCTCGACCGCCGACGGGTCGGCGCCGGCCAGGCGGAACACGAAGAGGTTCCAGTAGCGGGCGAGGTCGGCCGCCTCGATGTCGGCGTACAGGCGTTCCTCCACGTCGACGCAGCGGGTGAAGCCGGCGGCGGCGAACTGCTCGGTCCACCACTCGAACGAGGCGATGCACAGGTGGCCCTCGACCAGTTGGCCATCGGCGTCGACGGCCAGGTCGGGCACGGGCACGGGGCCCGGGTAGTCGGGGCCGAGGGAGCGGTAGTGGTCGACCCGCTCGGGACGGACCTTGCCTTCGAAGTGGCCGTCGGGCCCGGACCGGTTGGGTCCGAACGACGGGATGGTGGCGTAGAGGTAGCCGCCGCACACCCGGGCCAGCTCCGCCAGGGCGTCGGACACCCGGTCCGGGGGCAGGTGCTCCAGGATCTCCAGGGTGGTGACCAGGTCGAAGGTCCCGTCGGCCCACGGCAGGCCGGCGAACAGGTTGGCCACCCGCACGTGACCCACGGCACCGGGTGCGGCGTGGTCGATGGCGTACGGGCTGAGGTCGCACCCCTCGGCGTCGATCCCCCGCTCACGCAGCACTTCGACCAGGTAGCCGGTGGCGCAGCCCACGTCGAGGGCCGAGGACACCCGGAAATTGCGCCAGAGCAGCCAACCGGCGATGTCGGCGTTGGAGGCCACCCGGTCGTAGCGGGCGTAGCCCGAGCGACCCTCGCGGTCGCCCTCGGCATCCCGGCCCTCGCCGAAGTAGGCCCCGCCGTAGGCGTCGGGTACCCCGGCACGGCGCGCCTCGGCCACGGCGGTGGCCCGGTCGGCCGCGTTGGTCAGCTCGCCCCCGGCGCGCGCCACCACGGCCC
>DATCCR010000142.1:0-2578 GCA_036511155.1 Acidimicrobiales bacterium | reverse complement strand
GGTCGACCGGACCCGGAGCGAGCCATGCCACCACCATGCCCGCCTCCGCCAGCCCGATCATCGTCCGGGCCCTCCTCACCGCGATCGACGGCCGCGCACTCCACAGGATCACCCCCTCGAACCGTCGATCGAGCGCCTGCGGGAGCAACGGGCCCCGGTCCCCGGCCGAGGGCCGGGGGGTCGGCTCGCCCCGATCGGCCAGGCCGAGCATGGTCACGGCACCAGGTCGGCCAGGTCGCTGACCACGACGTCCGCCCCGTGCTCGATGAGTTCTGCCGCCTGTCCTCCGTGGTCGACACCCACCACGAGGCCGAATCGGCCCGACCGGCCGGCCTCGACCCCGACCAGGGCATCCTCGACGACGACGGCCCGCGCTGGTGGAACCTCGAGCATCCGCGCCGCCTCGAGGTAGCTGTCCGGGGCCGGCTTGCCGGCGAGGCACCGCTCACGCACGACGATCCCGTCCACGCAGACGTCGATGAGGTCGCTGATCCCACCGGAGCGCAGCACGGCCCCGGTGTTCTCGCTGGCCGAGACGACCGCGGTGCGCACCCGGCGCGCCCGCAGGGCGTGCAGGAGGGTCACCGCCCCCGGGAACACCCGCACGCCCCTCGTGTCCAGGATGTGGCGGACCAGGTCGTTCTTCCCGTTGGCGATCCCGCAGACCGTGCGGGCCGAAGGTCCGTCCCCGGGGTGACCCTCGCCCAGTCGGATCCCCCGTGCATCGAGGAAGGTGCGGACTCCGTCGGCACGGGGTCGGCCGTCGACGTACCGCAGGTAGTCGTCCACCGGGTCGAACGCGGCGACGGGCGATGTCCGGCGCTCCGACTCTTCGGCCAGGACCGGATCGAAGGCCAACTTCCAGGCCGCCGCGTGCACCTCGGCCGTGTCGGTGAGGACCCCGTCGAGGTCGAACAGCCACGCGTCGAACGCGTCGAGGCCCACGGTGGGCAGGTGGGACGTCACACCGCCGGGGGCCCGGAGGCCATGGTGTCGTCGACACGGGTCATGGAGCCGCCTGGTCGGCTTCCCCGGACCGCCGGAGACGGCGACCGGTGATCACGTCACCCCGGATCCGGACCAGCCGGTGGCCCGGCTCGGCCACACGGGGGTGCGGCAGGTCCACCCCGTCCGGCGGTTCCGGCTGGCCGCTCACGAGGCCCCGGACGAGGACGCTCCACGTCCCCTCGGCCCCGGTCCCCTCGGTCGCCTGCTCGTAGCTGGAATTGTCCACCTGGAACGCCACCAACTCGCCGTCGATGTGACGCACGAGTTGCTCACCCACCCGGATGATGACGTCGGACCCGTCGGCCGCGTAGTCCACCGGGAGCACCAACGGCGCACCATCCTTGGTGATGCCCAGGTGCCCGTGGAGTCGCAGCTTGGCGCCGATCGCCAAGAGCCGCCGACACTCGGAGATCGGCAGTACCTCCGACCCGCGGTCGTCGATCCACATAGCTGCATTGTCGGGCCGGTACCGCCACCCGGCCAGGGCCGAAGGTCACCCAGGACGCCCGCCGGAGATCCCGAGGTTGGGCACTTCGCCCCTACGGCCCCTCCCCGGGACCCGGCAAGCTGACGATGAACCCCCCGGAGGACGCGTTCCGTGTCGTCCGGGGTCACTCGCAGAAAAGGTGGCATGGAACAGAATCTTCGGCTCGGAAGGATCTCCGGAGTGCCCGTCGGCGTCAATTGGAGCGTCCTGTTCATCTTCTTCCTCATCGCCTGGGAGCTGGCCGGCCTCGTCCTTCCGGCGGACCGCCCCCACCAGGCACAGGCGATCTACTGGACCGTCGGAATCGCCACCACGGTGCTGTTCTTCGCCTCATTGCTCGCTCACGAGGCCTCCCACACCGTCGTGGCCAGGAGGAACGGGATCGGCGTGCGACGCATCACCCTGTGGCTCTTCGGCGGGGTGTCCGAGCTCGAGAACGAGGCACTCACGCCGGGCGTCGACTTCCGGGTCGCCGTGGTCGGACCGCTCACCAGCTTCGTGCTCGCCGGCATCTTCGGCGCAGCTGCGCTGATCCTGCGCCATGCCAGCGGCGGCGCGGGGGTGGTGGCCTCGGCGCTCGGATGGCTGGCCTGGATGAACATCTTGCTGGGCGGGTTCAACCTGATGCCCGCCGCACCGCTGGACGGTGGCCGCGTGCTTCGATCGGCCCTGTGGAAGCACAGCGGGGACCGGGTCGGTGCAGCCACCACTGCGGCGCGCACGGGTGAGGCGTTCGGGTACTTCCTGATCGCCATCGGAGTCCTGGAGTTCCTCGCCTTCGGACTGATCGGCCTCTGGTTCGTCTTTCTCGGGTGGTTCCTCAAGTCGGCGGCCCGAGCCGAGCAGACCGGCGTGGTCATGCGGTCCTCCATGGCCGACGTACACGTCCGCGACGTCATGACTCCCGACCCGACCACGTTCTCCTCGACCACCACCGTCGGCGATCTGATGGACCTCCAACTCCACGGCTTCCGGTTCGGCTCCTATCCCCTGGTCGGTCCCGATGGGCGGCTCCAAGGGCTCACCACCCTGAATCGGATCCGACACCTCCCGGCTGATCGTTGGCGGACGACCCGACTCATC
>DATCCR010000141.1:0-16342 GCA_036511155.1 Acidimicrobiales bacterium | reverse complement strand
CACACGCGTCCGGATCGTTCACCCTGTCGACCCTGGTGTCGGGCAGCCCGGTCGTCACCACGGTGTTCGTCACGTCGGCCACCAAGTTCAACGTCTCCCATGTGGGGACCTCGACCTTCGCCGGCGTCTGCGTGGGTGACGTCGCGCAGGCCGAGGGCCTGGCGGTCGGCGACACGGTGCTCGCCGCCACGGTCCAGGTCAAGACCCCCAAGCCCCCGACGCCGATCCACGTCAAGGGCGCGGTCTCCTCGGTCAACGGTGACTCGACCGCCGGCATCTGCGGCGCCGCCGGCACGGCCGGGAGCTTCGTGGTCACGTGGACCGACAAGTCCGGTACCGTCATCGACACCACGGTGGTCGTGACGGCCACGACCCCGTTCGTCGAGAAGGGCGTCGCCTCGGCCACGTTCGCCAACGTGTGCGTCGGCGGTAAGGCCTCGGTCATCGGCACCAACTCCTCGGGCGCCCTGGACGCCGTGGCTGTGGCGGCCTACGCACCCAAGGCCTAGATCACCCGTCCCCGGGGACGGCACCACCCTCCCCACCACAGCAGCACCTGACCGCTCCCACGGCGGTGCCCCCCGGGGTGCCGCCGTGGGGCGCGTCCGGTCCGGGGACCGTCCCCTAATGTCGGGACCCGAGATCCACAGCAGAACCGAACGGGGACGACGATGAAGATCAGCACGATGCTCAGCTATGCCGGTGGCTTCCGTAAGGCGGCCGCCCAGGTCGCCGAGATGGAGAAGGCCGGGCTCGACCTGGTGTGGGTGGCCGAGGCCTACGGCATCGACAGCCCCAGCCAGATGGGCTACCTGGCCGCCCTGACCGAAACGGTCGAGATCGGCTCGGCCATCCTCCCCATCTTCACCCGGACCCCGACCCTCCTGGCCATGACGGCGGCCGGGGTCGACGCCCTCTCCGAGGGCCGTTTCCACCTCGGCCTCGGCTCGTCGGGCCCCCAGGTCATCGAGGGCTGGCACGGGGTGCCGTTCGACGCGCCGCTCGGGCGGACCCGCGAGATCGTCGAGATCTGCCGGGACGTGTGGGCCCGCGAGGCCCCGCTCGAGCACCACGGGAAGTACTACGACATGCCGCTGCCCGAGGGGCAGGGGACAGGCCTCGGCAAGGCCCTCAAGATCATCGGGCGCCCCGTGCGGCCCCGGATCCCGATCTGGGTGGCATCGCTGGGGGAGAAGAACGTGGCCATGACGGCCGAGATCGCCGACGGGTGGATCCCCATGCTGTACGTGCCCGAGAAGGCCCACGCCGTGTGGGGCGACGCCCTCGACGCGGGCCGGGCCAAGCGGGATCCGTCGCTCGACCCCCTGCAGATCACCGTCGGCGGGATGGTGGCCATCGGCGAGGGTGACGACGTGGTGGCCCTACGTGACATGGCCCGGCCGATGGTCGCCCTGTACGTGGGCGGCATGGGCGCCAAGGGGCGCAATTTCTACAACGACGTCGTCCGCCGCTACGGCTACGAGGAGGAGGCCGAGAAGATCCAGGACCTCTACCTCGACGGCAAGAAGGCCGAGGCCGAGGCGCTGGTGCCCGACGAGCTGCTCGAGTCGATGTCGCTGTGCGGCCCCGAGAGCTACGTGGCCGAGCGGATCGCCGCCTTCAAGCAGGCGGGCGTCAGCCACCTCCAGGTGGTGCCGGTGCCCACGGCCGACCAGACCCAGGTGGACGTCATCGCCAAGGTCAAGGAACTGATCGGCTGACCGAGACCCCGGCCCGGGAGGTCACTCGTCGGAGACGAGCTCCTCCGGGGCGCGCTCGACGGTGTCGAGGGCGAGCAGGGCGTCGAGCTGCTGGGCCATCTGCTCGATCTCGTCGGCCTCGTAGTAGCTGCGGTTGAGGGTCAGCGTCAGCTGGTCCTGGACCAGGGCGAGTGCGTCCTCGGCGGCAGCGGCGGCGTCGTAGACCGAGAAGAGGCGGGCCTGCATGGCCTGGGCCGAGATGAAGCGGGTGCCGCGGTCGGCAGCCTCCGCGGGAAGGGCGCGCAAGGCGTCCCCCGGGCTGGCCGGGCCGGTCGTGACCGCCTGCACTGCATGCTCCTGGTCCATGGTCATCTGCCTTTCATGGTCGGGTCCACGCCACCGCTGTGGTGTACCTCCCATTCAACACCCCGCGCGTGACATTTCATCCGCATGCTCCCGTCCGGCCACCGTTCTGCAACCGGGTCCGGGCCCGTCGGCGCCGGACCGGTCGGACCGATGGGAGGATCGGGGGGTGATCGAAGCCATTCTCCGCCCCGCCGGGCGACCGGCTGGGGCCGGGACGGGCCCCCGGTGACCCGCTACGACGCCGTGGTGGTGGGCTCGGGCCCGAACGGCCTGGCCGCCGCCGTGACCCTGGCCCGTGCGGGGCTCGCCGTCCACGTGGTCGAAGGTGCCGACCGGCCGGGGGGCGGCTGTCGCACCGACGAGCGCACGCTGCCCGGCTTCCGCCACGACGTCTGCTCAGCGGCCCACCCGCTGCTGGCGCTGTCGCCGTTCTTCGCCGACCCGGCCTTCGACGGCCTGCGTGCCGACCTGCTCCACCCCGGGGTCCCCTTCGCCCATCCCCTGGACGGTGGAGCGGCGGCCGTCGCCCACCGGTCCCTCGACGAGACGGCGGACGCGCTCGGCCCCGACGGCGCCGCCTACCGGCGGCTGCTCGGGCCCCTGGTGGCCCACGCCGATGACCTGGCGGCAGGAGCGCTCGCCCCGCTGCGGAACGTGCCCCGCCATCCGGCGACGATGGCCCGGTTCGGCCGGGACGGGTTGCGCAGCCTCGGGCGGCTGGTCGGACGGTTCGCGGACGAGCCCGCCCGGGCCCTGCTGGCTGGGGCCGGCGCCCACGGGGCGCGGCCGCATTCGGCTCCGATGACCGCCGGGGTGGCCCTGCTGCTGACCGCGGCGGCCCACGCGGTGGGCTGGCCGGTGGTGGCCGGCGGCAGCGCCGGCATCACCGACGCGCTGCTCGCCGAGCTGGGTCGGCTCGGGGGGTCGATCCAGACGGGGCGGTGGGTCGGTCGCCTCGACGAGCTGCCGGAGGCCGAGGTCGTCCTCCTCGACGTGGCGCCCGCCGCCCTGCCCGAACTGGTCGGCCCGACGCTGCCCGACGCCTACCGCCGGGCCGTCGGCCGATTCCGCCACGGTCCCGGGGTGTGCAAGGTGGACTGGGCCCTGTCCGGTCCCGTCCCCTGGACGGCGGCGGCCTGCCGTTCGGCGGGGACCCTCCACCTCGGAGGCACGGCGGCGGAGGTGGCGGCGGCCGAGGCCGACGTGGGGGCCGGGCGCCATCCCGACCGTCCGTACTGCATCGTGGTCCAGCCCGGGGTGGCCGACCGGTCCCGGGCCGGGTCGGCGGGGGAGGTCCTCTGGGCCTACTGTCACGTCCCGGCCGGGTCGGACCGGGACATGACCGCGGCCGTCGAGGCTCAGATCGAGCGGTTCGCCCCGGGATTCGGTGATCTCGTCCTGGCCCGCACCACTGTGACGGCTGCCGGAATGGCCGCCTACGACCCCAACTACGTCGGCGGGGACATCGGCGGGGGTGCGGCGACCCTGCTCCAGACGGTGTCCCGGCCCGTGCCGACCTGGAACCCGTACCGGGTACCGGTGGAGGGCGTCTACCTGTGCTCGTCGTCGACCCCGCCCGGTGCGGGAGTGCACGGGATGTGCGGGGTCTACGCGGCACGCACCGTGCTCCACGACCGCTTCGGGGGCCCGCCGCCGTTCGCCCGCTGACCATGCCCTCCGACGACCGGTGCGCCGGCCGGATCGGGTGCCGGCAGGGGAGGCGGGACGGCGAGGGCGCCGACAGGTGCGAAGATGACCGACCGTGGTGCCGCCCCGACCGGGGCGGCCCGGACCCGGAAGGACCGGCAGCATGGAAGGCCCCATCACCGACAGCGCCCGAGAGGCGATGCTCCTGGCCGCACTGGACCGGGTCGACGTGCGGTCGCTCAAGGAGGCGCTGCAGCTGGTCGCCGACCCCAGATTCCCCATCTCCAAGCCGATCGCCAACGCCCTGGCCGCCCTGCGCAAGCACAGGGACCCGTCGTCGGTGCTGGCCAAGGCCCAGTACCGGGTGGCGCTACCGTACGCCGCCGCCGTCTACGCCGAGCCCTGCCTGGCCGCGGTCATCGAGGCCCTGGGCGACCACGCCGACGACCCGAACCGCGAGCAGCTCCTCGAGGCGATCGACGCGGTGGCCGCCGACCACGACGACGTGACCGTGACCGTCATGCTGGCGTCGGTGGCCGACGGCGAGATGGCCGCGTCCGACCTCTGCTTCACCGTCCTCGAATCCGACGAGCGCTTCGGACTGCCCGGGTGGGAGCAGTTCGAGCGGTCGGCCGCCGAGCCCGCCGCGGCACGACCGGTGGCGACCGCCGGGGCGAGCGAGGAGCAGCGCGAGGCGCGGCGGGCGAAGAAGCAGCGCGAGGCCGAGGAACGCCGGAGGAAGGCCGAGGCGGCCGCCAAGGCGGCCGAGCAGGTTCGCCAGGCCCGCAAGAAGGAGCGGGCCGCCTCCTCCGAGCGTCCCGCCGTAGCCCCCGGCGAGACCGTGCCCGCCCCGGTGCTCCCGACCATGGGGCGCCGACGGGCCGTACTGACGCCGCTCGAAGAGGAGGAGTTCGACCGCGACGACCCGTGGTCGGCCGGCGTGGTCCTGGCATGGGTGCCGTTCGACGCGAAGGACCCGGACCATCCGGACCTCGACGGCAAGATCCGTCCGTGCGTGGTGGTGGCCGGGTCGCCGACCCACCTGCTGGTCCGGCCGGGCTATTCGGCCGGCGGGGTGAAGAGCCGTGACTGGAAATCGCTTCCCGTGCGCCACTGGCGCCAGGCGGGCTTCGACGAGCCGACGTGGATCGACGTGGACGCCGTCCGGGTCTCGCGCCCCGAGATCGGCCCCGCCGGCCTCCTCGAACCCGATGACTGGAACTCGCTCTGGTAGTCCACGACCAGGGAGTGCGCGCCCCGCATGGGGATGGTGCACGGTGTCCTGGCTGACACCGGGAGTTCGCCGTGAATTCACCTGGTTCGTCCCAGCAATTCCGGGTCGGGTCGGTTACGCTGACGATCGATCGGGTTGACGGGGCCTCCTGGACTGAGGGGCACCAGTATGCGGGGGTGGGATCGCCGCCGCGCTAGGAGGTAGCAATGCTACGTAAGTTCCTGCTCGGCACCGGGGCCCTCGCCCTCGCCCTGGGCCTGGCGACGGGGTCCGGCGGTGGCCTCGCCGGCGCCACCAAGACCCCCGCCCAGATGACCGGGCCCATCACCTGCTCGGCCGCCGGACTCGTCAAGTTCTCGCCCAAGCTCACCAACGGCGGCTCGACCTCCGGCGTCGTCACGCTGCGGGTCGAGCTGAAGAGCTGCACCGGCACCGGCACCGTCCTCGGTGGCGTGACGCTGACCGGAGGTAGCCTGCTGGCCACCACGTCGGCGCCGGTCGCCAGCGACTGCGGCCCGATCCTCTCCGGCTCGACGTTCCCGACGTTCTCGGGCACGATCAAGTGGAAGGGCACCGGCGGCCAGGTGGCCTCGTCCACCGTGACGGTCAACAGTGCGGACCTGTTCTACAACTCCGGGCTCGACACCCTGACCACCTATCTCACCACGGTGGCCATCGGGTCGGGCTCCTACAACGGGGAGAACATGCACTACGCCAAGCTCGTGGCCACCAAGGACGCCCTCAAGACCACCTCGACGTGCGCCGCCGGTGGGATCGGGTCCGTGAAGTTCGGTGCCGTCGGCGGCACCGTGAGCGTGGGAGCGTGAACCTGATGCGAACCAACCGACTCCATCGTCCTCTGTCCCGTCTGGTGGCCGGTGCCACCGTCGTGGGTTCGACCGCCGTCCTGCTGGCCGGTGCCCTGGCGGTGCCCGCCGGAGCTGTGACGGGCGCCCCGTACACCACCAAGGTCACGGTGACCTCGAACGGTGCCGTCCTGCAGACCGGCCAGCCGGCGAGCTTCACCGCCAAGGTGGTGGCCACGGGCCACGGCACCCCCGGCGGTCAGGTCCTGTTCACCGTCACCGGGGCGGACAGCTCCGTCGCCAGCTGCGACGCCGGCAACACCGCCACCCTGGTGAGCGGAGCGGCCTCCTGCACCGTCAGCGCCGGGTTGCTGGCGGCCAGCGGTCCCTACACCGTGCAGGCCGCCTACACCGACACCGTCGACTCGACCTACAAGCCGGGCACCGGCAGCCGGGTCCAGACGGTGAACGTCGGTGGTACCACCACGACGCTCAGCTCGTCGATCAACCCGTCGGTCACCGGCCAGGGCATCTCCCTCAACGCCGTCGTCGCAGCAGCGACGCCGGCCGCAGGCTCACCTACCGGGTCGGTCACCTTCTCCGGCGTGACCTGCGACGGGGGCTCGAACACGTTCGCGCTGTCGAGCGGCCAGGCCCAGTGCCAGATCGCCGGCGGCCTCGTCGGCCAGACGGCGGCCTACCTGGTCAGCGGCAGCTACTCGGGCGACACCCAGTTCGCGGGCAGCAGCGGCAAGTTCAAGCAGTTGGTCAAGCCGGCGGCCACCACGGTGACGCTGGTCCCCACCGCGGGCACGTGCACGGGTGACGTCTGCACCGTCGGCCAGGGCACCTCGCTCTCCTTCGTGGCCACGGCTGCCGCCTCGGGCACCGACGGCGGCTCGGGCACCCCGACCGGCACCATCACCTTCTCCATCACCAGGCCGGGATCGAACATCTCGTTCGCGTGCGACGGCGGTACGAACACGATGTCGCTGGACAACACCGGCAAGGCGACCTGCAACGTCGCCGCCGGCCTGCCGGCCATCGTGTACTACAAGGTGTCGGCCACCCTGTCGTCCCCCGGCTACTCGCCGAGCGTCGGCACGCTGTTCGAGAACTCGGCCCTGTCGTCGACGAACACCACCACCTCGGTCCCGAAGAACGTCGGTACCGGGCAGACGTTCGACGTCACCGCGGTGGTCACACCGACCACCGGCTACGCCGGTTCGAACGCCCCGACCGGGTACGTGAACATCCTGGTCTGCGGGGCCAACTCGAACGGCAACAACGGCTGCCAGGGCGGAGCCGCCCCGGTCGGCCCGGGTGGCGTGGCCTCGCTGACCATCGGCGGAGGTGAGTTCATCGGCGTCTACTCCTACCAGGCCGTCTACACCGGTGACTCGAACTTCTACTCGAGCACGGCCAAGTCCAAGTTCATCTTCATCGGCAAGTCGCCCACCGCCGTCTCCCTCAGCGAGCCGGGCGGGTTCTTCTCGGCCGACGGTGCGGCCGTGGCCATCACGGCCACGGTGGTGGCCACCAACGGTGCCGCCGGCTCCACGCTGATCGGCCCGCCGAGCGGCAACGTCACCTTCACCATCACCGGACCCAGCGGCCCGGTGACCTGTGACGGGGGCAACACCATCGCCCTGCCGATCAACCCCGGCCAGATCGAGGGCTCGGTGACCTGCTTCCTGCCCCCGGGCACGCTGACCGACTCGACGCCTCCGGCGACCAGCTACGTCGTCCATGTGAACTACGCCGGTGACTCGGACTACGTCTCGTCGAACGACCGTGCCGTCCAGGTGGTGGCTCCGGCCGCCATCTGACCGGGCCCGGCACTGCAGCGCCCCGGAGGGCGCACCCACGGGCACCGCGGCCCGGGGGTGCGCCCTCCGGCAATTCGGCCCCGGGAGCCGACCAACGGATTGACGGGCCTGGCGTTCCGGGCGACGGGTGCAGCCCCGGGAGGCCGGCCGGACGACCGCCGGGGGCACGGAGGACGGCGACCGCTCGAGTGCCGCCCGCTGCCAGGTGCCCGTCCCGGGCCGGTCAGGAAGTCGCGGCGGAGCGCCGCCGCCGGCCGGTGACGACACCCCCGGCGGCGAAGGCACCGACCACGACGGCCAGCGCCGCCGCTCCGAGGAAGGGCAGGGCGACGTGCCGGACGACGGAGAACCGGTCCCGGTGGCAGCGCCAGGCGTAGGCCGGCAGGGCCACCATGGCCAGCAGGTAGACGAACAGGATGATGGTGGTCCCGACCGTCGAGCACTCGGCGTACAGCCCCACCGGGTCCATCGACCCGGTTCCGACCCCGGCGGCGTGCACGGCGGCCCAGACGGCGATGACACCCAGTCCGACACCGACGAAGGCGATCAGGGCCCGGACGGGGGTGTGGGTCACCGGGTCGAGGTGGCCGAGCCACCGGGGCAGCTTCCCGGTCCGCCCGCCGTCGAAGACCATGCGGGACTGCGAGTTGGTGCCGGACACCAGGGTGGCCAGGACCGAGACGATGCCGGCCACCCAGGCCACCACGGCGAACGGCCCGAGGGCCTCGTCGGCCACCGTCAGGAAGGGGATCGACGAGCGGCCGATCGACGTGACGTCGTAGGCGAACCCGGTGACGGTGGCGTTGGCGAACAGCAGGAACAGGAAGGTGGCGATGGCGATCGACACCATGAGGGCCCGGGGGACGGTCCGGCGGGGGTCACGGCAGTCCTCGGCCAGCGCCGGCCCGTTCTCCCACCCGATGAACATCTACAGGGCCAGAGGGAATCCGGCCGACAGCCCGGACAGGCCACCGGTGACGTGGGACCAGGCGAACGGGGCCGCCGACAGATGCGCCCGGTGGTCCACCAGGACGACGACACAGGCCACCACCATGATCACCACTTGGAGGACCACCGCACCGCCCACCGCCGAGGTCGACAGGCGGATCCCCCGGGTCATCAGGGCGAGGGCGGCGAGGGTGATCACTACCGTGAGGGGGCCCCAGGGGACCGACACGTGGCCGTAGCGTTCGACGGTGAGGGCGACGAACCCGCCGGACATGGTGAAGACGCCCGCCATGGCCACCGTGTAGCCCACGGCCACCAGGACGGCGGTGGCGATGCCGGCCAACGGCCCGAGGCCACTCTCGACGAACTCGATGAAACTCCCCGCCGAGGGCTCGGCCCGGGTGAACTCGGCCACCCCCAGGGCCAGCAGCAGGACGGCGGTGGCGGCAGCCAGGATGGTGAGGGGCGCTCCGACACCCGCCGTCACCGCGATGACACCGAAGCCGAAGTAGATGTCGATCCCCGGTCCGATGTTGGCCACCGTGGAGGCGGTGACGTCGGCGGTGCCCAACTGGCCGCCCTGGAGCCCACCGGCTTCGGCGGCGCCGGTGCTCGATGGCACGCCGGAGCCGGTGCTCACCGGGTCACGGCCCGACGGAGGACCCCGCTGACCGAGCCGGGCCACCCGTCTCCGTCCACCGCTGCATTGTCGTCCGCCGTCGGGGCCGGGTCAACGAACCTGTGCCGACGGCGGTGAGCGATTGCCTCTCGGTCGGTGCGCCGTTCAGTCGGTGGGTCTGTCAGTCGGTGCGTTCGGCAGCCTCGGCGTGGGGCACGGCTCCCGAGGCCAGGCGGGGCTGGTCCCGCAGGTTGGTCGGGAGGGGGTCCTGGTCGCCCTGCGAGCGCCGGATGACCTCGAGGATCTCCTCGCCGATGAGCTCACTACGGACCAGGAGGGCGTCCCGTAGGGCCTCGACCACGTGGCGGTGGTCATCCAGCATCCGGGTGACCGAGGCCTTGGACGTAGCCAGCAACTCCTCGACCTCGTTCCGGCTGGGCTCGTCGGCCAGCACCTTGCCGACCACACCGCCGCCGGCGTGTTCGATGGCCCCGACCGAGATGAGCGAGCTGCCCATGCCGAGCAGGCCGACCATCTGGCAGGCGTTGAGGGTGGCCGCGTGGAGGTCGCTCGCCACACCGGTCGAGGACTCGCCGAAGAACAGCTCCTCGGCCACCATGCCGCCGAAGGCGATGTCGATCATGGCCCGGACCTCGGACTTGGACTTGGTGAACCGCTCCTCGGACTCGGAGTGGCTGAGCAGGCCGAGGGCGTCCTTGCGCTTGATGATGGTCAGCACCTCGAGCTTGCGTCCCTTGCCCACCAGCCAGGCCACCGTGGCGTGCCCGGCCTCGTGGGTGGCGATGGAGCGGCGCTCCGCCTCGGTGTACTCGACGGGCTGGGCCAGGCCGATCTCCTCGGTCATCTTGGCCTGCTGGAGGTCGTGCCACGAGAGGCGGTTGGCCCCCCGGCGCAGCGCCCACACCAGAGCCTCGTCGAGCAGGTGCTCGATCATGACTGGCGAGTACCCGGCGGTCATGGCGGCCAGCGTCTCGCGCCGTGTCGGCTCGTCCAGCTCGGATTCGTGGGCCTTCTTGCCCAGGTAGTAGTCGAAGATGTCCCGACGGCCGGCCCGACCGGGCAGGCCGAAGTAGATGTTGCGGTCGAAGCGACCCGGGCGCACGAGGGCGGGATCGAGGTCGTCGGCCCGATTCGTCGCTCCGATGACGAGGATGTTGGCCGGGGTGAAGGTCGGCTTGCGCAGCTTGTGGCCGGCCGGGAGCCAGGCGTTGACGGCCTCGACGATCTTGCCGCGGAACCGGATCGACCACGGCGTCTGCTCGAACGACTGCAGCTGGATCAGCAGCTCGTTGACCACGCCGGGCACGCCTTCACCCTGGGTGGAGCCGGACCCCCGCTTGCCGCCGATGGCGTCGAGCTCCTCGATGAAGCCGATGGCGCCGCCCTCACGCCGGGCCTGACGCCGCAGCTCCTTGAAGTAGGCGCGGATCTTGCGGTTGGTCTGCCCGTAGAACATGGACTGGAAGGCCGACGAGGACACGAACAGGAACGGCACGCCGGCCTCGGAGGCCATGGCCTTGGCCATATAGGTCTTGCCGGTGCCCGGGGGGCCCTCGAACAGGATGGCCTTACGGGGCGTGCCGCCCATCTGCTCGTTGAAGGTGCGGTAGGCCAGGAAGAGGTTGAGGGTCTTGGTGACCTCCTCGACCAGGCCCTCCGACCCCCGGACGTCGTCGAAGGTCATGGTCAGCTCGTCGGGGCGGTAGAGGATGTGGGGCGACCGGCCGGCGGCCACCATCGGGACCACCATCACCATCGAGAGGACGACGATCAGCGCCAGAGGCGTCAGGAAGGGGGTGAGCGTCGGGGGGATCGACGGCATCGGGATGGCCATGCCCGGGGCCAGCAGGTCGCGGAGTACCAGGAGGACGGCGATGATCCCGAGGAGGACGGCCAGCCGCTGCAGGCGACCGGAGCGTGCCCGGGCCTTGTGGGCCCCCACGTCGGTGGTGGCCATGGTGGCCACGCCTGACGCGGAGAGCGCCCCCAGGCTGTCGGTGTCCGTCGCTTGCGGTGCAGCCATGGCCCTCGCTCCGTCCTGTGTCCCCGGAGCCTCGCGGCCCCGGTCCCCTGCCTCCGGTGCCATGGCGTACGCCCCGCACCGCTGTCGAGCACGGCTGAGCGCTCGAGTTGCGGGCGCCGACCTGAAGCGAACCTACGGGTCGGCTGCGCGGCGGGTCAACCGACTCCACGCACGGTGACCGAACGGGTGCGAACGGGCAGGACTGCAACCGAACGGTCACGCTGGGTGGGCGGGCAGGCGTCCAGAATGTCCGTGGGAGTAGCGGCGCGGTTGACCTTGTCGGGGCACACCACGCGTTGTCGACGGCCTGACGGCAACTTCAACGTGCCTGGCCGCCTACTTGGGCGTGGGGAACTCGCGGACCTCGAAGTCCGACAGCACGGTCGGGCACAGCGAGGGGTTCGACAGCACGCACGACTCGGCGGCCACGGCGATCGGGGAGCCGTAGGAGATGGCCGAGGGGATCTGGGGGAACAGCACGACGCCGGACGCCACCGCCTGCCCACCCGACGCGGCCAGGCTGCCGACCACGCCGGCCGGGTCGGCCACCGCGGTGACATCGGGGGTGAGGGCGTTGGTGAGCTCGCCGGAGGGCTTGGTCGTCGAGCAACCGGCCGACTGCGACTGCCAGGACGGGATGGCGAAGAACGGGCACACCAGGTCGACGCCGGCATTCGACCCGGTGGTGGCCCAGGTGGCGAACACGCCTTCGGTCCCGGGGGCGGGCGGTCCGGTGGTGGGCGGGTTCGGGTCGTTCGACGGGTAGACGGCCAGCGTGGTCGCGCCCTGAGCGCCGATGGCGGCGCCCTGGCCGGAGGTCGGGACGCCGAGCTGGATCGTGGTGGTCGTACTGTCGCCGTTGGCACTGGTCGTCGTGGTGGTGGAGGTCCCCTGGCCCGACGAGTCCTGCTGCACCAGCGCGCAGGTCCACCCGGAGGGGGCGAGGAGGGTGTGGACGCCGTCGGTGTAGAAGGTGACCTTCCCGACGAGGGAGGTGGGCACCGGGGCCAGGATGATGGTGGGGTTCCAGCCCGACGAGGCCTTGATGGCGGAGCCGCCGTAGGCGGGATCGGTGCAGGCGATGACCGGGAAGGCCACGGCGACCTCGCCGTTGACGGGGACGGTGGTGGACGAGGTGCCACCCGGGGTGGTCGAGGACGAGGTGACGCCCGTCGACGAGGTCGATCCGAGCAGCGATGAGCCGCAACCGGTCAGCAGTCCGAGCCCGGCCACGGACAGGGCGGACAGGCGCCGGCCGGTCCGAGGTGGCGTCCGGCGGCTCGCCGGCGCGGCCGGTCGGCGGTCGGTGGTCGGTTCCCGGGTCATGACCCCCGACGATAGGCCCGCCCGCCCTCTGGTCGGTGGGCAATCGGCGCCGATGGGCGGGACGGTGACGTTTACGTGTGCGTTAACCTCAGGCCCGAGGCCCGGCACGACCGTGCGGGGCCGGCCGGTCGGGACCGGCGGGAGCAGCGATGGCCGTCGTCGAGCAGTCAGCACCCACGGGGGACGGCCGGCCGGACCGGACCGGCCGCCAGGCCCGCCTCGGCGGCGACCCCGACTCGCTGCCGGCCAACTACAGGTGGATGGCGCTGTTCGTCTCGACCCTCGGGATGCTGATGGCCACCATCGACAGCTCGATCGTCCTAATCTCGCTGCCCAACATCTTCCGGGGCATCGGCATCGACCCCCTCGAGCCGGGCAACACCTTCTACCTCCTGTGGATGATCCTCGGGTTCCTGGTGGTCACCAGCGTCCTGGTGGTGACGCTCGGACGGATGGGCGACATCTACGGACGGGTGCGGGTCTACAACCTCGGGTTCGCGGTGTTCACCTTCTTCTCGTTGATGTTGTCGGTCACCTGGATGACGGGCCACGCCGCCGGGGTGTGGCTCATCGTGATGCGGATCTTCCAGGGGGTCGGGGCGGCCATGCTGATGGCGAACTCGGCCGCCATCCTGACCGACGTCTTCCCGGACGACCGGCGGGGAATGGCCCTCGGGGTGAACCAGGCCGCCGCCTTCAGCGGTGCATTCATCGGACTGGTGCTGGGCGGGGTGCTCGCCCCGCTGGACTGGCGGTGGATCTTCCTCGTCTCGGTGCCGGTCGGGCTCTTCGGGACCGTCCTCGGTTACCGGGTGCTCCGCGAAACGAGCCCCCGCCGGCCGGCCCGGATCGACTGGCCCGGCAACGTCACCTTCGCCGTCGGCCTGGTCCTCGTCATGGTCGGGATCACCTACGGCATCGAGCCCTACGGCGGCCACGTCATGGGGTGGACCAACCCGGTGGTGCTGGGGTCGATGGCGCTCGGCGTGGCCCTCCTGCTCGTCTTCTGCGTGGTCGAGACCCGGGTGGCCCAGCCCATGTTCCGGTTGCAGCTGTTCAAGATCCGGCCGTTCACCTCGGGCGTGCTGGCCAGCTTCCTCGCCGCCCTCAGCCGGGGCGGGCTGATGCTGATGCTGATCATCTGGCTGCAGGGGATCTGGCTGCCGTTGCACGGCTACGCCTTCACCGACACCCCGTTATGGGCCGGCATCGCCATGCTCCCGCTCACCCTGGGCTTCCTCATCGCCGGCCCGCTGTCGGGCATCCTCTCCGACCGGTTCGGCACCCGACCCTTCGCTACCGGCGGGATGCTGGGCACCGCCACCTGCTTCGCCCTGCTCGAGCTGCTGCCCGTCGACTTCCCCTACTGGCTGTTCGCGGTCCTGCTGCTGGGCACCGGACTGTGCATGGCCTCGTTCGGCGCACCCAACCGGGCCGGGGTGATGAACAGCCTGCCCGCCCAGCACCGGGGGGCGGGGTCCGGCATGAACACCACCTTCCAGAACTCGGCCCAGGTGTTGTCGATCGGGATCTTCTTCACCCTCATGATCGTCGGGATCACCGTATCGCTGCCCCAGCACCTCTTCCACGGCCTGACGGCCCACGGGGTCCCCAACGACGTGGCCGACCGGGTGGCCCACCTGTCACCGGTGTCGACCTTGTTCGCGGCGTTCCTCGGCTACAACCCGATCGAGCACCTGGTCGGCCACCACGTGCTGGCCCAACTCTCGCCGGCCCAGCAGGCGGCGCTCACCGGCCGGAGCTTCTTCCCCGAGCTGATCAGCGGCCCGTTCCTGGCCGGCCTGCACGCCGCGCTCGACTTCGCCATCGTGGCCAGCCTGTCGGCGGCCTGGGCCTCGTGGATGCGGGGCGGGCGGTATGTGTATGCCGAGGGCGACGAATCCGACGCCGAGGGCGACCAACTGATCGACGGCGGAGACCGGGGGACCGGTGACGGGGAGCGCAGCGCCGCCGATCTGGCTGCCGCCGAGGCCATCGGGGCCGACACCGAGGCGCTGCCGTGACGGCGGCCGACACCGCCGTCGGGACGGGCGGCGTCCTGCGCATCGGCGAGCTTGCCCAGCGCACCGGCGTGACCACCCGGACCCTGCGCTACTGGGAGGAGCTCGGCCTGCTTCGCCCGAGCGGCCACGGCAGCGGGGGCGAGCGCCTCTACCGGATTGCCGACATGGCCCGCGTCACCCGGATCCGCGACCTCCAGGAGCTGCTCGGGTTCTCGCTGGCCGAGGTGCGGGTGGTGCTCGAGACCGAGGACGTCGATGCCCTCGACCGGGCCCGCTCCGAGTTCCGGTGGGGGGATGCCGACTCCGCCCGCCGCCGCGTGCTGCTGGAGGAGGCCGTCGAGGCCAACGGGCGCCTGCTGGTCCGCCTCGACGACACGCTGGCCCGCATCCGCGCCTTCCGGGACGAGCGGTCGGCCCAGGGCGAGCGGCTGACCGAACTGCTCGCCGAGTTGGACGCCGCCACAGACACCGAGGAGGGAGCCCCATGACACCCGGACGCACGACACCCGGAGACCTGACCGCCGAGACGGTGACGATCCCCGGCCACGGCGGCGACGCCATCGAGGCCTACCTGGCCCGGCCGCACGGTGGGGTGGTGACCGGAGGCGTGGTGGTCATCCATCACATGCCCGGCTACGACGCGGCGACGAAGGAGATCACCCGGAAGTGCGCCGCCAACGGCTACCTGGCACTGATGCCGAACCTGTACAGCCGCGAGTCCGCCGGCGGTGCCGACCCCGACGACGCCGCAGCTGCCGCCCGGGCGGCCGGCGGGGTGCCCGACGAGCGCCTGGTCGACGACGTGGCCGGGGCGGTGGCCCACCTGAGGTCGTTGCCCGGGTCGAACGGAAAGGTGGCCACCATCGGCTTCTGCTCGGGGGGACGCCAGTCGTTCCTGGCTGCCTGCAGCCTCGACCTCGACGCCGCCGTCGACTGCTACGGCGCCTTCGTCCTCACCGCGCCCCCGGACGAGTTCCCGCTCCGGGTGGCACCGCTCGGTGACCGGGTGGGGGACCTGTCCTGCCCCCTGCTCGGTCTGTTCGGGAGCGACGACCGGTACCCGGGGCCCGACGAGGTGGCCGAGTTCGAGCGGGTGCTGCGGGCGGCCGGCAAGGACATCGAGTTCTACTCCTACGAGGGGGCGGGACACGCCTTCTTCAATACCGACCGGCCCAGCTTCCGGGCCGAGGCGGCCCTCGACGGGTGGGAACGGATCTGGGCGTTCTTCGGCCGGCACCTGTCGGCCTGACTTCCGCACGGCACGACGGGACACGGCAGGACGCGACGAGGATCGAGGGAAGGACACCACATGTGCACGTACCGGACGACGACGTTGGCGGTCGAGGGGAGCGGGAAGGGGGCGGCGGGTTGGTTCCCGGTGACCGACGCCTCGGTCTATTTCGACCATCCCGTGCACGCGCCGGCCGACCACACGCTCAACGTCGACCTGCGCAACCCGACCCGTGGGGCCTCGGCCCGGGTGGCCGTCGAGCTCGACCCGGTATCCGCCCGGGCGCTGGCCCTGGCCATCCTGGACATGCTCGACACCGCGCCGCCCGGGCTGATCCCCTCGTAGGCCCTGCCGGCGTAGGTCCTGCCCGGCCGACCCGATGAGGCCGGAAGGTCCCGAGGGACCTCGCCCTCAGTGGGCCGGGGGCTGGGGTGGTGCCTCGGGCGGCATGCCGGTGGCCGGCGGAGTCGGCGGCGGCGGGTAGGCCGTCCCGGGCTGGGGCGGCGGCGGGTAGCCGGCGCCGGGTGCCGGCGGGGGAGGCGGAGGCGGAGGGGGCGGGTAGCCGGCG
>DATCCR010000140.1:0-3044 GCA_036511155.1 Acidimicrobiales bacterium | reverse complement strand
CGCACCGCGGTGCGGTTGTCCCCGGACTTGAGGTGCTCCTCCTGGATCCGGGTGATGAGGAACACCTCGTAGTCCATCGACAGCCCGAAGAGGATGGCGAACATCATCACGGGTAGGAAGACCTCGATGGGGCCGTCCCGGCTGACCTGGAACAAGGAGCCGAGCCAGCCCCACTGGAAGACGGACACCAGAATGCCGAAGGCCGCGCCGATCGACAGCAGATTCATGAGGGCCGCCGTGAGCGGGATGAGCAGGCTGCGGAAGACGATCGACAGGAGAATGAACGAGAGGATCACCACCAGGCCGATGAACAGAGGCAGCTTGGCGGAGAGCGCCTTGGTGAAGTCGACGATGACCGCCGTGAACCCGCCCAGGTAGACGGTCACCCCGGTACCGGCCGTCGCTTCGGGGATGGTCGTCTGGCGGAGGTGGCCGATGAGGTCGGTGGTCCCGCTCGCCTGGGGCGACGTGGTCGGGTAGACGTTGATCAGGGCGACCTGCTCGCCGTCGTGGGGCGGGAGCACGACGGGTGTCACCACGGTCGCCACGCCCGGCTGCTTCGCCACCTCGGCGGCCAGCTTGTCGACGACCTGGGTGTCGATCTGACCCTTCTGTTCGGCCACCAGCTGCAGTGGCCCGTTGAACCCCGGCCCGAACCCGGCCGACAGCAGGTCGTAGGCCTGGCGGGTGGTGGTGGCGGCCGGGTCGTTGCCCTGGTCGGCCGAGCCGAGCCGAATCGAGAAGAACGGCAGGGCCAGGAAGACGACGAAGATCAGCGCGAACACCGCCGGCACGATCGGCCGCCGCTGGATGAAGTCCGCCCACCTGGGCCAGAAGCCCTTGGTCCCGGCGCCGACGATGCGGGGGCCGTTGGCGGCCAGGTCCTTCTTCTGCTTGCCGCTCAGCACCTTGGGTCCGATGTAGCTGAGCAGGGCGGGCAGGAGGGTGAGGGCGGCGATCATGGTGAACAGGACGCCGATGGAGGCGGCGATGGCCATGCCGTAGAGGAACGCCACTCCCAGGGCGAACATCCCGAGCAGGGCGATGCACACGATGATCCCGGCGAACAGCACGGCCCGGCCCGAGGTGTTGACCGCGGTGACGATCGACTCCTCCACGCTGTTGCCGGCGATGAGGCCCTGCCGGTGGCGGGTCACGATGAACAGCGCGTAGTCGACACCCACGCCCAGTCCGATCAGGAGTACGAGCTCGGTGGAGAAGACCGGCATCTTGAGCACGTTGCTGAGGAGGCCGATCACCCCGATGGCCGTACCGAGCGATGCCATGGCCGACAGCAGCGGCAGGGCCATGGCGAAGATCGAGCCGAATACGAGGAGCAGGACGATTGCGGCCAGGATGATGCCCGGCAGGGTGCCGCCCAACGACTGGCGGTCGGCCAGCTCGGCGAACTGGCCGGACACCGCCACCTGGAGGTGGGCTCCCTGCGCGGTCAGGGCCGTGTTCACGAAGTCCTTGGCCTGCTGGTTCGGCACGGTCTGGACGTCGAAGGTGACGTTGACGAAGGCCGTCTGCCTGTCGGCGCTGATCTGGTGCGTCCCGAGCGCGGAGTAGGGGCTCTGCACGGCGGTGACGTTGGGCAGCTTCGCCACCTTGGTCAGCATCGTCTCGATGGAGGACTGGACCTGGGGGTCGGTGACCGGTGTGCCGTCGGTGGTGTGGAAGACGATGCGCTCCTGGTCGCCGGACTGCTTGGGCGCCGCCTTCTGCAGGAGGTTCAGGGCCTGGGTCGACTCGGTGTTGGGGAGCGTGAACCCGTTGAAGTAGTCGGTGCCCACGGTCTTGGAGAGGAGCGACATGCCGAGCAGCGCGGTGAGCCAGAGCAGCACCACGACGAGGCGATGGCGGACGCACCAGGTGGCTAGGGACTTCATGCGGTGGGACTCCTGTTCGGCGGTGGGGGCGGGGCTGGGGTGCTCCGCCGGCGCCCGGGGGAAGGCGGGGGCCGCACCGGGGGGGGGACCGGCGCCGGCCGTCCGACGGATCGCGCCACCAGTCTCCCTCATCGACGTGCCCCACTCGGAACACCCGGTGCCACCGGTCGGCCAAGATGGGCGGATGGACACCGAATCCCGCCTGGTAACCCTCCAGGGATCCTTCAATTTCCGTGATCTGGGGGGCTATGTGGGCAGCCGGGGCCGGATGACCCGGTGGGGTCGGCTGTACCGGGCCGACGCCTTGCACGAGCTGACGGCCGAGGATGTCGGGCACCTCCGCGACCTGGGCCTGCGCACCGTGGTGGACCTGCGGACGGAGCGCGAACTGGTGCGCAGCGGCCGGGGCCCGCTGGAGCCCGAAGACGTGGCCTTCCACCACCTGGCCGTGGTGCAGGAGGGGGTGCGGGGCGATGGCACGTCCGACCGTGCCGCGGACGGGGAATCGGTGGCCGCTCCCGCCCCCGCAGGCGACGATCTCGCCGAGCGCTACCTCTGGTACCTCGACGTGGGGCAGGCTTCGCTGGTCCGGGCCCTGACCCTGCTGGGCGGGGACGAGCACTACCCCCTCGTCTTCCACTGCGCCGCCGGCAAGGACCGGACCGGGGTACTGGCCGCCCTCGTCCTCCAGATCCTCGGCGTGGAGCGCGAAGTGATCGTGGCCGACTACGTGATCACGGCCGAGCGGCTCCGCTTCATCATGGAACGCTGGCTGGGCGATCCCGAATTCGCCGAGCGGATGGCCAAGGTGCCGGCCTCGCGGTACAGCGTCGAGGCCTCCACCATGGTGGGCTTCCTCGAGCAGCTGCAGGTGCGGTACGGCGGGGCCCGGGCGTGGGCGCTCGAAGCGGGTGTCCCCGCCGAGGCGCTCGACCGGATGGCCGACCTGCTGCTGGTGCCGGGCGCCTGACCCGGTCCTAGGATGGGGGCATGAACGGGTCGATCCTCGAATCCCTGCTCCTCGGCTTCCTGTTCCTCGCCGGGCTGGCGTCCGTCGCCTTCCTGACCGGCGGCTTCCTCTTGTGGCGCTACGGCCGCCGCAAGGTCCGGTCCTTCCGGTCCCACGGTGCCGTCATCGGCGCCACCGCGCTG
>DATCCR010000139.1:0-7902 GCA_036511155.1 Acidimicrobiales bacterium | reverse complement strand
GTCCACCACGGTCCCCACTACACGATGCCCCGGCGGTGTCCGGTCCCCTCGGTGGTGACCGTGCACGACCTGAGCTTCTTCGACGCCCCCGAGTGGCACGAGCGCTCGAAGGTGGCCCTCTTCCGGCGGGCCATCCGGCGGGCGGCCCGGGAGGCGGCAGTGGTGGTGTGCCCGAGCCAGGTGACGGCCGACGCGCTGGGGCGGTGGTGCACGGTCGAGGCCGAGGTCGTCGTGGCCCCGCACGGCGTGGATACGGCGCGCTTCCGGCCCGACGAGCCGTCGCCGGGGGCCGATGCCGAGCGCCTGGCCGCCCTAGACAGCCGGTTGACCTCGGGCCGGCCCCTCCTCGTGTTCGTCGGGACCCTCGAGCCCCGCAAGGACGTGCCCACCCTGGTCCGGGCATTTTCGGACGTCGCCTCGCGACACCCCGAGGCGCTCCTGGTGCTGGCCGGCGGCCGTGGGTGGGGGGCGGACGAGGTCGACGCCGCCGTGGTCACCTCGGGGCTCGGTCGGCGGGTGGTGCAGACCGGCTACGTGGACGACGCGGCCATTCCGGCTCTGCTGCGGTCTGCCGCGGCCGCGGTCTACCCCTCCCTCTACGAGGGGTTCGGCCTGCCGGCCCTCGAGGCCCTGGCGTGCGGCACGACGCTCGTGACCACCAGTGGAACGGCCATGGAGGAGGTGGCCGGGGCGAGCGCACTGCTGGTCCGGCCCGGGGACGGCCCCGCCCTGGCCGACATGCTCGACACCGTGCTGGCCGGTCGAGGGGACGACCGGTCGGCGTCGGAGCGCCGCTCCCTCGGGTTCGAGATCGTGGACCGCCACTCCTGGCAGGCCAGCGCCGACCTCCACGCGATGGCCTACCGGTCGGCGGCCGCCAGCCCTCGCCGAGGACGCGCCTGAGCGGGCGGGGCCCGGGACAGATCCGGGTGGGGCCCCGGCGAATCTTGCCCGCGGTCCGAAGAGATGCACGGGCGGTGTTCGACCCGACCGCGCTCCCGGGGTGCGCCAAGCCAGTAGGGTGACCCGTCGTGCGCTCCCTGATCACCGGCGGCCGCGGCTTCGTGGGCACGTGGCTGGCCGATCATCTCCGTAGCTGCGGCGACGACGTCGTCCAGATCGACCAGGAGGTCGAGATCACGGACCCGGCCGCCCTGCTGGCCGCCGTGCAGGCCGCAGCGCCAGATGCCATCTACCACCTGGCCGCCATGACCCACGTGGGACAGTCGTGGGACGAGCCGCTCCGGGTCCTCGAGGTGAACGTGCTCGGCACCGGTGCGTTGCTGGCCGCCGCCCGCGAGTGCGGCACCGACCCGAAGATCCTCGTGACCAGCTCGGCCGAGGTCTACGGGGCCGTCACCGACCCGTCCCGGTTGCCGCTGACCGAGCAGTCACCCACCGCACCGCTCACTCCCTACGCCGCCTCCAAGCTCGCCGCCGAAGCCCTCTGCGCCCAGGCATGGCTCGGCCACGGACAGCACGTCGTCACCGTCCGCCCCTTCAATCACATCGGGCCCGGCCAGTCGCCCAACTTCGCGGTGTCGGCCCTGTCCAAGCGGATCGTCGACGCCGAGCGTTCCGGGGCCACCGAGATACCGGTGGGCAACCTGACGGCCCGGCGGGACTTCACCGACGTGCGCGACGTGGTCCGGTCCTACCGGATGCTGATCGAGTCCGGGGCGCCGGGTGAGGTCTACAACGTCTGCTCGGGTAGGGATGTGGCCATCCAGGAGATCGCCGACCGGCTCCTGGCGCGGGCGGACAGCTCGGTCCAGCTGGTGCCGGACCCGTCGCTCATGCGCCCGGTCGAGGTCCCTGTCCTTCGGGGCGACCCACGCCGCCTGACCGAGGCCACCGGGTGGGTGCCGGAACTGACGCTCGACCAGACCCTGGCCGACGTACTCGCCCACTGGCGCGCCACCCCCGCCTGACTCCGGCGGACCGGGTGGCCGACGTGGCCGAAGGGGGCGGCCGTCGCGCACACGTCCTGATGGCTCCCTGGTGACGACGACCGCCGGCCGGGCACACCTCCCGGGCCCGGACGCGGAGAACGGCCCGCACGGAGCGGGCCGTTCTCTCGAGGACCGAGGGGGGTCGGTCCAGGGTGACCGGGCCTCAAGGGCTCACCGGTCCGGGCGCACGGTCGTGGGGGGGAGTACGACCGTGCGACAGCGGGTGTCGTTCAGGCGACGGCCGTCGGGCGCATATTGCGGATCTGCGTGCGGGCGTCCTTGGCCTGCCCGTGCGCCTGCTTGGCGATGTCACGGGCCTGGGCGGGCAGCCGGTCCTCGAAGGGGGCGAAGACGGCCTCGACACGCTCGATGAGCTCCTCGGCACGGTCCATGAACTCCTCGACCTTGGCGTCGACGTTCTTGACGGCGTCGCTGAGGTCGCCGCGGGCGATGGTCACCCGGTCGGAGATGTTCGAGGACGGGTCCTGCAGCTTGGCCATGAGCTCGCGGCGCTGGACCTGGGCCTGCTGGAAGCCGAGCACGCCGGCGCCGATGACGACGTAGGTGGCGTCCTTGGCGACGTTGGCGATGTCTTTGGCGGCCTTGGTGATGTCGGTGCTGATCTCGGGCATGGTGTGTTCCTCCGTTGCGGTGGGGTGGTCTGGGGTCTCGTACCGGTCGCACCGCACCGGGTCCTGCGTCCAGGCCCCTGTGCTGTGTTCGAATACAAGTGTATACGCAAAGATAAACATTTGCAAGCACTTTGCTAGCACCGGGACGTCCGGAGTAGGAATTCCGGGCCCAGGTAGGGGAGATGCAGATCAGGGGCGCGAATCCCTCGTCAGCCTCCCCCCGGCCCGATAGCCTCTCCTCCCTGATGGGAACACTGGCACCGCCGGTTGTCGCCGTCGTCGTCGCCCACGATCCCGGTCCGTGGTTCGCAGAGACGCTGGCCTCGATCGCCTCACAGGACTATGCGGAGTTGTCGGTTCTGGTCCTCGACACCGGGGTGTCCGGGGACCTGGCCGCCCGAGTGGCGGAGATCCTCCCCACGGCTTACGTGCGGCACTTCGACGGGAACCGGGGCTTCGGGGCGACGGTCAACGAGGTGCGGACGATGGTCGACGGGGCCGCCTACTACCTGGTGTGCCACGACGATGTGGCACTGGCCGACGATGCTGTCCACCTCATGGTGGAGGAGGCCTTCCGGTCCAATGCCGGGATCGTCTCGCCCAAGGTGGTGAGTTGGAACGACCCCGAGCAGCTCGTCCACGTGGGCATGAGCGTCGACAAGGGCGGCTCGGTGGTGGAGCGGGTCCAGACCAACGAGATCGACCACGGGCAGCACGACGCCGTCCGGGACGTGTTCGTGGCCCCCGGCGGGTGCACCCTGATCCGCGCCGACCTGTTCGAGGAGCTCGACGGCTACGACCCGGCCATCGTGGCCATGGGGGAGGACCTCGACCTGTGCTGGCGGGCCCAGGTGGTCGGCGCCCGGATCATCGTGGCTCCCGACGCGCGGGTGCGACACCTCGAAGTGCTCGCGTCCGGCGAGCGCCTGCTCGAGCCGTCGCTGCTGGCGGCCTCTGCCGCGGCCACCGCGGCCGAGGCCGCGGTGAGTGACGGGAAGCATGCGGATGCGGATGCGGATGCGGATGCGGATGCGGATGCAGGGGCGGGCCGCGAGACCGGAACCGTTGCCGGGACCGTGACCGATGAGGTGGCCGATCAGGAGGCCGAAACCGGGGCGGGTTCGGGGCCCGGCCAGCCAGCCGCCGACCAGGCCCGACCGGTCACCCTCCAGGAGCTGCAGCGCCGCCACGAGCTCCTGGCCGTGTTCACGTGCTACTCCCGCTCCCACCTGTGGAGGGTGGTGCCCCAGGTGTTCCTGCTGGCCGTGGGCGAGGTCCTGGTCGCCGAGCTGGCCGGCAACCGGACCCGGGCCCGGGCCGTGGTGCGGGCATGGCGGTGGAACTTCGCCCGGATGGGCGCCACCCGAGCCCGGAGGTCGGCTCTCCAGGACAAGCGGCGCGTCGGTGACAAGGAGATCCGCCTCCTCCAGGTCCGGGGGAGTGCCCGGCTCTCGGCCTATTTCCGCCGGGTCTTCCAGTTCGGGTTCCACGGAGCGCACGCCGACGAGCTGGCTGCGGCCGCGGCGGTGGCCGTCGAGACCTATGGGACGGCCGACGAGGGCCTCGAGATCGAGCCGGACGTCGAGCAGACCGAGGCCGGCCGGGTGGCAGGCCGCGTCCGCATGGTCGTATGGCTCGTTGCCGCCCTCCTCGTGGTCATCGGATCGCGCGGGGTCCTCACCGGACGCCTCCCCGCACTCGGGCAGTTCACGCCGTTTCCGTCGTGGTCCTCCACGTTCTCCCAGTTCTTCACTGGGTGGCACCCGTCTGGGGTGGGGACGACCGCCCCGGCCACGCCGGCCCTGGCCATCTCGGGTGTGGTGGGCACTGTGCTCCTCGGGGCCATGGGCCTCACCCAGAAGTTCCTGATCTTCGGGTGCCTGCCCTTCGGCGCTTGGGGGGCGGTCCGGCTGCTACGGCCGTTCGGGTCGCAGCGGGCCGCCCTGGTCAGCGGCCTCACATACATGGCCGTCCCACTGCCGTACAACGCGCTGGCCCTCGGGCGCTGGGGTGCGCTCGTCGTCTACGCGGGCGCCCCCTGGGTGCTGGCTACGCTCGCCCGCTCCACCGGGCTCGAGCCGTTCGTCCGCACGGCCGGCGTCCCGACCGCCGGGGCGGGGGCCGACGACGGGGCGCCGGACACCGGGGGCGCCTGGGCCTCCCGCCACGGCCTGCTCGGCGGGGCTCTGGCGCTCGGCGTCCTCGAGGCCGTGCTGATCTCCTTCGTGCCGGCCGCGGCCGTCGTCGTGGTTCTGGTGGCCCTGTCCGTCGTCCTGTCCTCCCTGCTCTTCCGGGACGTGGCGCAGACCGCGCGTTCGGTCCGCCTGGCCCTGGCGTCGACCGGGGTGGCTCTCGTCATCTCCCTGCCCTGGGCCATCGGGGTGCTCTCCTCCGGTCGGGGGCTGACCGCCGTGTTCGGTCTGCAGACACCGGCCTCGGGGGCCGCTACCTGGGGGATGCTGCTCCGGTTCGCCGCCGGGCCGATCGGGGGATCGCCGCTCACGTGGGGCTTCGTGGTGGCCGCCGCTGCACCGCTCCTGCTGGCTCGTGGCGTGCGATTCCGCTGGGCCGCCCGGTTCTGGGCCATCGCCCTGGCGTTCTGGTTCGTGGCCTGGATCAGCGGCCGTGGCTGGACCGGCGGGCTGGCCATCGATCCCCTGGTGCTCCTCGGGCCGGCGGCCGCGGCGACGGCGGCGTCCATCGGCCTGGGGGTGGCCGCCTTCGAGCGGGACCTGCCCAAGGCCGAGTTCGGCTGGCGCCAACTGGTGACCGTCGTGGGGGTGCTGGCCGTGGGGCTGGCGTCGCTGCCCACGCTGGTGTCGGCCCTTCCGGGGCGGTGGGATCTGCCGACCAACGACTTCTCGCAGTCCGTGTCGTGGATGCACGCCAAGGTGGCGGACGGGGCGTTCCGGGTGCTGTGGCTCGGCGACCCGCGGAGCCTGAACCAGGGCGGCTGGAACGCCGGCGACGGGCTGGCGTACACCACGTCGGAGAACGGCCCTCCGGACGCCCGGTGGCTGTGGAACGGGACGGCCGCCGGGCCGGCCGCGCATCTCGGATCGGCCGTCGACCTCGCGCTGCACGACCGGACCGACCGCCTGGGCGACCTCCTCGCCCCGGCCGCCGTCCGCTATGTGGTCGTCCTGACCTCGATCGCCCCCGTGATCGCCGGCGAGCAGGTCCCGACCGCCTACCCCGTCCCCGCCGACCTCCTGCCCGCGCTGGGGCGCCAGCTGGACCTCGAGCCGGTGCTGTCGGGCACCGGGATCACCGTCTTCGCCAACGCGGCCTGGGTCCCGCAGCGGGCCGAGGCCCCCGGACGGCCGGGTTCGGCCGTCCCGGTGGCGTCGCCACTGTCCGCGGGGCCGGGGACGCCCGTGGTTCCCGGTGCGCAGCCGGTGCTGCCGGGCGCCGCCGCCTCGCGTTCCTTCCGGGGCCCGCTCACCGCCGGGACCGTCTTCTCCTCCGCCGCGCCGTCGGGCGACTGGCAGTTGATGACCGGCTCGGGTGCGACGATCCCCCGGTCAGACTCGTTCGGGTGGGCCTCGCGGTACGCGGTGCCGACGACGACCACGGCAACCCTCCGGTTCGACGACGGATTCCTGCCACTCCTGGCCGGGGTGTTCTCGCTGGTGGCCTGGGGCCTGGCGCTGGCTGCGCTCATCGACCGCCGGCGGCTCCGGCGGGAGTGGGTGCGGGTGGGCCGCCCCCGGACCTGGTCGCAAGGTCGGACGCGGTCGCACGAGGAGATCGAGGACGTGTGGTCGATGGACGAGGGAGGCCTCGGATGACGGGCCCCGGCGCCGAGGACCTGCCCACCGGTGGGCAGTCGCCCGAGATCCTGGCATCGTCCGAGCCGGCGGCGTCCCCGGTAGTGGAGACCCGGGTGGCCCGGCGACGCCGAGCGCTGCGCCCGGTCCCGGGCAGGACCGCCGCCATCGTGACCGCGGCGGCCGTGATGGTCGGCGTGGGCGTCGTCTCGCTGGCCGCGCCCGCTCCTCCGTCCGCCCCGCCGGCCTCGCCGGGGGACGGGGTCCGGGTTTCCCCGGCCTCGGCACGGACCTCATCGCTGTTCTGCGCGACAGGGGCCGGCCTCGACGCCGGTGCGGGCGCCACCGGGGTGGTGGTGCTCACCAACACGTCACGGACCACTGTCCGCGGCGTGATGACCGTCATGCAGGGCTCGGGTGCGCCAGCGGTGCGCCGCGACCTGACCGTCCCTCCGCTCGGGAGCACCGACGTGGTCCCGGCCCAGGGCCTGCCGGCGGGTGCCACCGCCTCTACGTTCACATTCGAGGGCGGCGGCGTGACCGGGACGATGGTCGTCGGGGGCCCGGTCGGGTGGAGCACCGCCCCCTGCGCGTCGGCGGTGTCGTCCGAGTGGGACTTCGTGGGCGGTGCGACCGCCACCGGGCTGCTCGACCTCTCCCTCTACAACCCGACCGCCGCCCAGGCCGTGGTCGGGGTCAGCTTCCTGACCCCGGACGGCAACGTCCTCGTCCCCCAGGCCTACCAGGGCATCACCCTCACCCCGGGCCAGTTGGTGGTGGCCGGACTCGGGGCCTATGTGCAGAACCAGCAGGTGGTGGCGACCCTGGTCCAGACGTCCTCGGGGGCGATCGTGGCCACTGAGCTCGACCGGTTGGTCGTGAAGTCCGGTACCGGCCTGTCCCTGGTGGCCGGCACCCCGGCACCGGCCACCACCTGGCGGTTCGCCCAGACCACCGCTGTCCAGGGCGGCTCGGTCACGCTGTCGGTGGCCAACCCCCATGCGTCACCGGTCACCGCACTGGTGACCGTCGGCCTGTCCTCGGCCACCGTCACCCCCAAGCAGCTCACGGTGCCCGGGCACTCGGTGGTGGCCTTCGCCGCGTCGGCCGTCGCGGGTTGGCCCCTCGGTTCGCCGTACTCGGTGACCGTCGCGGCGTCAGCTCCCGTCATCGTGGGGAGGAGCGTGATCGCCCCTCCTTCCGGCGCGTCGCCCCAGGCCGGACTGACCGGCGGAACCGTCACCACCGCCTCGTCGTGGCTGATCGTCGGGCCCGGAAGTCCCGGCAATCCGCTGGTGGCGGGGGCCACCGTGCAGAGCCTGGCCGTGGCCAACCCGGGGTCGTCTCCCGTCGAGGTGGCGGTCACGCCACTGGCCGGGGGACGTCCGGTGGCCATGGTCACGGTGGCTGCCAACGGACTGGTGGTGTTCGGCGCCGCTGAGGTGGGCGGCCTGCGGCCCCTGGTGGTGACGGCCACGGGGCCGGTGTCGGTGGAGGTGGACGACGGGCCGGCCGGGGCACCGGGCATCGTGTCGGCCTCCGGGTTCC
>DATCCR010000138.1:0-2576 GCA_036511155.1 Acidimicrobiales bacterium | reverse complement strand
CGGCACCGGCCCCCGCGCCGCCGCCCACGTCACCCCCGGCGACCTCGCCGCCGCCCACGAGCCCGCCTCCCACGAGCCCGCCGCCGCCGGTGACCACCACCACCCGCGCTTCGGCCGCCTGATCTTGACGGCCTCCCGGACCGAGGCACCGGTCGGCGTCCTGGGCGTCGTCCGGGCCATGGCCTCGGACATCACCCTCTACGGGCACTCCGCCGACGACCCCTCGGCCTCCGACCCGACGGTCGACCAGGCACTGGCCGTCTTCACGTCGGTGCACGAGGCCTGCACGCGGTTCGACCCGGACAGCCCCCTCATGCGGGCCAACGCCCGGCCCGACGAGTGGCACACCGTGCCCCTGGTGCTCCTGGCCGCCGTCCGCGAGGCCCACCGGGCCTACCTGCTCACAGACGGCCGATTCGACCCACGGGTCTTCGACGACCTGGTGCGCCTCGGCTACGACCGCAGCCTCCCCTTCAACGCCGGCGGGGTCACGACCGACGCAGTCCACACCCAGCGCGGGCCCCTGCCCCGGTGGACGCCCCAGTTCCACTACGGCCCCCGGCCCGAACTCCACCTCGGCGGGGTCCCGATCGACCTCGGCGGCATCGGCAAGTCGCTGGCCGTGCGGTGGGCCTCCGAGGAGCTCCAGGAGCACTTCGACGACTTCCTGCTCGACGCCGGCGGCGACTGCTACTGCGAGGGCACCGGCCCCGAGCAGGACGGCTGGCGCGTGGGCGTCGAGGACCCGTTCGGCGGCGAACTTCCGCTGGCCGTCCTGGCGCTCAGCGACAAGGGCTGCGCCACTTCGTCGACCAGACTGCGTCACTGGCGGGCCGGCGGCCGCGACGCCCACCACCTGATCGACCCCACCACCGGCCGTCCCGGCGGCGACGGCCTGGTGGCCGTCACCGTCGTCGACGACGATCCGACCCGGGCCGAGGTCGCCACCAAGTACCTCTTCCTGGGCGGGGCCGACGGGATCGCCCAGGCCGCGCAGACCCGACGGGTCGCCGCCCTGTGGGTCACCGACGAGGGGGAGATCGCCACCAGCCCGGCGATGGAGCCCTTCATCGTCTGGCGGGCCGGATGACCGCGCCCTCCTCCACCTCCACGGCACGCACGGGGGTCCCGCCCCTTCCCGTGCCCGAGCTCGACGCCACCCACGTCGGTCCGGAGCGGGCGCCGGGGATGGTAGTCATCCCCGGCGCCGATCGGACCACCGCTCCCTACGAACCGGTGGTGGACCGGCCCGCACCCCGCTCCCCGGAACCGGTGCTGGCCGCCCCCGGCTGGTCCCCAGCCTCGATGGCGCGCCTCGTGGCCGTGCTGGCCGGCGTGCTCCTGTTCTCGTGGTTCATCGGCCGGGTCACCGGCGCCCAGGGCCGCACGCTGCTCCACAACAAGATGCTCCCCTGGATCCTCGGCCGGGGTCTCGGAGTGGCCGCCTACATCGCCCTGACCGCGATGATCGTCCTCGGCCTGTGGCTGCGCCACCCGTGGCGGGCCCGGTTCCGCCGGCCGGCACCGGCCACCATCCTCTGGGCCCACGTGGCCCTGGCCGCGTGCACTATCACCCTGGTGGCCGGCCACCTGGTCGCCCTGGCCCTCGACAAGTACGCCGGCGTCGGATGGACCGGGGCCTTCGTACCGTGGGGGGCCCACTTCAAGAGCACCGGGGTGGCCCTCGGCACCCTCGCCCTCTACGGCCTCATCCTGGTGATCGGCACCGCCGCCCTGGCCGGCTCGATCGGACGCTCCTCCTGGTTCCCGATCCACTCGGTGTCGGTCCTGGTGTTCTGCGTCACCGTGGCCCACGGCATCATGTCCGGCAGCGACGGTGGCACCCTTCGGTGGATCTACGTGGCCTCCGGCCTGCTCGTGGTGATCCTGCAGTTCACCCGTTGGCTGGTCGGCACCCTGGCCCGTGGCCCGGAGCTCCTGGTCGAATGACGGTCCTCCCCGACCTGGCCGTCGACGGCGCCACACAGGCGCGCCCGCCCTGGGCGTCGGCCCCCGTCGGCATCGGCGGGCTCGGCGATCCCGGCACCCTGGTGCTGTCCGGACCCCCCGCCGGCCCCGGCGGCGAGGAACTGGCGAGCCACACCACGCGGTGGGGCCACCTGCCGGACCTCGACGGGGCCGGGGTGTGCGCCCTGCTCCGCGACAGTCGCCTCGACGGGCGGGGCGGCGGAGGGTTCCCGCTCACCCGCAAGGTCGAGACGGCCCGGCTGTCCCCCGGACGACCGGTGCTGATCATCAACGCCAGCGAGAGCGAGCCGGCCAGCAGAAAGGACCGGTCGCTCTGCTCACAGCGTCCCCACCTGGTCCTCGACGGCGCGTCGCTGCTGGCCCGTTCCCTCGGCGTGGACGAAGTCATCGTCCACGCCCACCGGGGCGGCGCATCGCCGTCCGGATCGCTCTCGCTGGCCATCACCTATCGGGCGGCCGCCCGCCTGGCCGACCCGGCCTGGAGACTGTCGGAGGGGCCGGACCGCTACGTCTCCGGCGAGTCCTCGGCCGTGGCCGGCTATGTCGAAGGCGGTGAGGCCCGCCCCCTCTTCACCACCCGGCCGATG
>DATCCR010000137.1:0-2245 GCA_036511155.1 Acidimicrobiales bacterium | reverse complement strand
TCACCGCACAGCCCGGACAGCAGGCCCTTGACCATGCCCCGGTCGACGGCGCACAGCACCGGGTACTGCGAGGCGGCGTCGCCGAACGGGCAGTTGTCGGCAACCACCGCGGTGGCCGACCCCTGGTCCTCGGCGTGGGCGGCGAACCCGTGGGCGGTCAGCGTGTCGGCGATCGCGTGCATGGCCCCCCGCAGCGACCGCTGGCTGTCGCCCGGTGACATCTGCCCGGCCAGCTGGCGGCCGTACTCCTCGCCCACCCGCTCGGCCATGCCTTCGGCGGCCAGGGGCCCGAGCATCTGCAGCGCCTCCTGGAGGAGGAGGACCAGCAGGTCGTCGCGGCGGGTCAGCAGGTCGAGCGTGGGGTCGGGGCCGATGGCCCGGAACCGCTTGGACGGTCGGCCCGCGCCGCCGCCGTCGGCCCGCTCCATCGTGACCTCGACGTAGCCGCCGGCGGCCAAGCGCTCGAGGTGGTGACGGGCGACGTTCGGATGGAGGGAGAAGCGGCCCGCCACCTCGGTGGCCGTGGCACCCGGGTTGGACCGCACGAAGAGGTAGATCTCCCTCCGGGTGGGGTCGCCGAACGCCGAGGTGACGGCGGTCACCGCCGCGGCGAACTGGGCGTCGGCGTCCGAAGAGGCGAGGGCCACCTGGCTGTCCGGGTCGGGCTGCACGTCCCCTAGTGTACCGGTGACGCCGATTTCCCCTCAGGAGAACCCCCATGTCCATCGACGAGTCCCAGGTCGCAGCGGCGGTCGCCCACGTGGACGACCCCGAACTGCGTCGTCCGCTGGGGGAGCTGGGCATGGTGGGCGGGGTCCGCACCAAGCGCAAGAAAGCCACCGTCGACCTGGTCCTGCCCGTGGCCAACTACCCCCAGGTGGACGAGTTGGTCGACCGTGTCCGGGCCGCCGTGGCCCGCATCGACGGGGTGGACGAGGTCCTGGTCGACACCAAGGTGATGGACGAGGAGACCCGGGCCTACCTGCGCATGCTCCTCCGCGGTGACGCCGTCGACGGGGGCACCATGCACGCCGCCGACGACGGCCACGGGCACGGCCACGGTCAGGGTGGCGCCCTCGGCCACGAGGAGGGTCGGCCCAACAAGTTCATGGAGCCCCGGTCGAAGACCCGGGTGCTCGGCATCTCGTCGGGCAAGGGCGGGGTCGGCAAGTCCTCGGTGACGGTCAACCTGGCCGTGGCCCTCGCCCGGGCCGGCTACGACGTGGGCATCCTGGACGCCGACGTCTACGGGTTCTCCGTTCCCAAGATGCTGGGCATCACGTCCGACCCGATGATCATCGGCGACCTGGTCGTCCCGCCCACGGCCAACGGGGTGCGGTGCCTGTCGATGGGCTTCTTCGTGGCCGACGACACCCCGGTCATCTGGCGGGGCCCGATGCTCCACAAGGCGCTCGAGCAGTTCCTGGTCGACGCCTACTGGGGCGAGCCCGACTTCCTCCTGATCGACATGCCTCCGGGCACCGGAGACGTCACCCTCTCCCTCGGCCAGTACCTGACCAAGACCGAGGTCTTCGTGGTCACCACGCCCCAGCCGGCCGCCCAGAGGGTGGCCCAGCGCTCGGCCTACGCGGCCCGCAAGCTGAAGCTGGCCGTGCGCGGCGTGATCGAGAACATGAGCTGGTTCACCGGTGACGACGGCACCCGCTACGAGCTGTTCGGCGCCGGCGGTGGCCAACAGCTGGCCGACGACCTGGGCGTGCCCCTGCTGGGCAGGATCCCTCTGGTGCCGGCCCTTCGCGAGGGGGGCGACGACGGCGTTCCCGTCATGGTCGCCGACCCCGACGGCGAGGCCGCCGCGGTCTTCGCCGAGCTGGCGTCCACGATCGCCTCGCTCGGGCCCGCCCGCGTCTACCGCCGGGAGCTGACCGTCCGGTAAGACGGGTCACCGGGGGTGCAGTGCCCCGGGTCAGGCCCACTCGCCCTGGGCGCGGGTCATGTCGCTCGTCCCGCCGTCCGCGGGGACGATGGCCGAGGCCGCCACGGAGGGGCGCCGGACGTCGGCCCGGACCCGACCGACCATTGTCACCGCCGCGTCCCGTCAGGGCTCCAGTGGTGCCTGTCGGTTGACCATGAGTGCCTCCCGGATCGGCGGTGCCATGCTGGGGTGCGTGAAGACCGTCCTCAACATCCTCTGGCTGGTGCTGTGCGGCTTCTGGCTGGCCATCGGGTACGCGGTGGCCGGGATCGTCATGTGCGTGCTCATCATCACCATCCCCTTCGGGAT
>DATCCR010000136.1:0-2862 GCA_036511155.1 Acidimicrobiales bacterium | reverse complement strand
CCGCCGGCATCGTCCCTCCCGCCGGCACCCCGGCCCCGCCGCCCCCGCCCCCCTATGCGGGCGCCCCGCCGCCCCCGCCCCCCTATGGGGGCGCCGTGCCGCCCCCGCCTCCCGGGGCCATGCCACCTCCTCCTCCGCCGGCCGGAACCTACCCGGCCGGGCCCCCTGCCTCCGGGTGGCCCCTCGTCCTGACCAGCGGTGCACGGGTCCTGACCGTCGTGTTCCTCGTGATCGGGATCGCCTCGGTGGCACTCAACAGCACGACCTTCCGGTTCTCGTTCAACTTCAACTCGATCGAGACGACGGTGGCCCGCGACGCCACCCAGGGCGCCTACCAGTCGTTGGCCACGGCAACCGACACCTTCAAGTCGCAGACCCAGGCGTGCACCGCCCAGTCCAGTCCGCCGGACGTGCAGCTGCAGTGCCTCGAGCAGGCCGACAGCACCTGGGCCACCGCCATCCAGGTCTACGCCACCGCACTGTCGGTCCTCATCTACCCGTCCTCGGCCCAGTCGGAGGCCGACGCTGCCCAGGCGGCGGCCAATCAGGCCGTGACGACCGTGACCAGCCTGGCCCGTTCGCCCGATGCGCAGTCGTACTCGACGGCCTCGCAGAGCCAGGCCTTCCAGTCGACGCTCAACAACGTGGACACCACCTACAACGCGCTGAACCAGGCCCTGGGCGGCTGACCGGACGCGGGCGGAGCGACGGTGGGCGCCCGTGCGGCGTCCTTCCGTGAGGCGTGCTCCGACCGGACCGGCACCAGGTGCTGCCGTACAGTGACGCCCCATGGATCTCTCCCGTCGGACCCTCAAGAAGGTCCCCGAGGTCACGCTCCTGTTCTGGGTGACCAAGCTCCTCACGACCGCCATGGGGGAGTCGACCTCCGACTACCTGGTCAAGGCCATCAACCCGATCGTCGCCGTGGGCATCGGGACCCTGGTGCTCCTCGGGGTCGTCGCCTTCCAGGTCGGCAAGGACCACTACATCCCCTGGGTCTACTGGCTGGCCGTGCTGATGGTGGCCATCGTCGGGACCATGGCCGCCGACGTGCTCCACAAGCAGTTCGGCGTGGCCTACTCGATCTCGTCGCTGTACTTCGCCGCGGTGCTGACCGTGGTGTTCGTCGCCTGGTACCGGGTGGAGGGGACGCTGTCGATCCACAGCATCACCGGCATGGGGCGCGAACTCTTCTACTGGGCCGCCGTCATGGCCACCTTCGCCCTGGGCACCGCTGCCGGCGACTACACGGCACACACCCTCGGGCTCGGCTACTTCGCCTCGGCGGTGCTCTTCGCTGTCCTGATCCTCGTCCCGGCCCTCGGCTACCGCTACTTCCACATGAACGAGGTCCTGGCCTTCTGGTTCGCCTACGTGCTGACCCGCCCGGTCGGGGCGTCGATCGCCGACTGGCTGGGCAAGCCGAAGAACCTGAGCGGCATGGCCCTCGGGGACGGGCCGGTCAGCATCGCCTTCGGGGTGCTGATCGTGGCCTGCGTGGCCGTGATGACCCGGGAGTGGAACCGGTCGGAGTCGCTGGCCTCCTGAGGCCGGACGCCTCGAACCCGAATCGCCGGCCGGGCTCGTCACCCTCGGCGGGGCGCTCCGCCCGCCGGGCCCGGTCGGGTCGGCTGCACTCCTGGCGGACCTCGGGCGGGTGGTCCTCCGGGGTGAGCCGGCCGGTGACGGCGACCGTCACCCGCATCTGCTCGGGGTAGGTGGCGCAGTCGGGGCACGCTGCCCGGTGGCGCTCGGACCGTCTGTGGTCGGCACGCGGGACGACGGTCCGGTTCAGGCCGGCGCCGTCAGCCGGTCGAGCGCCGGTACGACGAGGTCGAGGGCCTCGGCGGTGAGTGACGGGAGGAGGTCGATCCTTCCCCTCGCCACCCCGGCACGCCACCCGGCGGTCAACGCACCGACCATGGCGGCGGTCACCACCCCGGCGCGGAGGTCGGCGAGCGGGTCGATGGCCATCCGCCGGGCGACGATGGCGACCATCTCGTCGTGCTTCGCCATGAGCAACTGCAGCCCCCGGTCGGCGATGGCCGGCTCGGCCAGCATCACGGTGGTGCGCCAGTGCTCCACGCGACCGGAGCCGAAGGACTCGGCGTCGGCGATCTCGGTGAGGGCGGCGCGCAGCGAGGCGACCGGCGACTCCTCGACCGGCCGCCCGCCCAGCGACACGACGACGTGGTCGATCCGGCGGACGATGCCGCCGAGGACGACCTCCTCCTTGGTGGCGAAGTAACGGAAGAACGTCCGCTGCGAAATGTCGGCCGCGGCGGCGATCTCGTCGATGGTCACGGCGTTGAAGCCCCGGGAGGCGAAGAGCTCGAGCGCCACCGCCTCGATCTCGGCGGCCAACCGGGCCCGCCGGCGGGCGCGGGGCGCAGGAGTCTCGGTAGCGGAGCTCTGCAGCTCAGTCGTGGACATCAATTGTGACAGTACTGCCACGATGGCAACAGTGCCAGCACCAGCTATGGCAACATGGCCGGATGGAGCCCATCAGGATGCCCGTCGACCCGTTCTCCCCGATGAAGCTCGGACCCGTCGAGCTCAAGAACCGCTTCATCAAGTCGGCCACGTTCGAGGGGCCGGCCCGGGACAACCTGGTGGGGGAGCGCCTGGTCGAGTTCCACCGTCGGATCGCGGCCGGGGGCGCGGCCCTGACGACCGTCGCCTACTGCGCGGTGTCGCCCGAGGGCAGTACCGACGGGCGGACGTTGCTGCTCCGTCCGGAGGCCGTGCCCGGGCTGGCCCTCCTGGCCGACGCCGTCCACGCCGAGGGCGCGGCGGTGGCCGCACAGATCGGGCACGCCGGGCCGGTGGCCAATCCGGCGGCGACCGGGCACCCGAGCCTCG
>DATCCR010000135.1:0-2232 GCA_036511155.1 Acidimicrobiales bacterium | reverse complement strand
CACCTCCTCGGGAAAGACCTTCTCGCCGCCGGAGTTGATGGATACCGAACCCCGCCCGTAGACGGCGATCGTCCCGTCCGCGAGGAGCTTGGCCATGTCGCCGGGCACCGCGTACCGCACCCCGTCGACCACCGGGAAGGTGGCCGCCGTCTTGGCCTCGTCCTTGTAGTAGCCGAGCGGGATGTGCCCGCTGGTGGCCAGCATCCCCATCCGGCCGTCGCCGGGCGAGCACAGCGTGCCGTCCTCGGCGATGACGACGTTGCCCGGTCCCATCTGGAACACCGGGGCGCCGTCCTCGTTCTGCCCGACCAGGCTGCCCTGCCCGCCGGTCTCCGAGGCCCCGAACCCGTCCATGACGATGACGTGCGGGAGGAGCGTGTTGAGGGCCGCCTTCATCGACGGCGACAGGATGGCCCCGCCCGAGCCGTAGACCAGGAGCTTGGACAGGTCGTGGGCGCCGGTGCCGTCGGCCTCGAGGTGGTCGATGAGGGGGCGGGCGTAGGCGTCACCGATGGTCATGACCACCCGCACCTCCTCCTCGGCCATCACCCGCAAGGCGAAGTCCGGGTCGAAGCCGAGGTCGCGGATGAGGACGTTGTACGTGCCCGACAGCAGCGCGCTGAAGGCGATCCACCAGCCGCCTCCGTGCATCAAGGGGCAGAGGGTCAGCGCCCCCGGGATCGGGTAGGCGGCGGCCGCCCGGGTGGCCACGTCGTCGAGGTCGGCCACCGGGGCGATGCCGAGCGCCGGGTTGCCGCCGCCGCCCACCACCGAGAGGTAGATGTCCTCGTGGCGCCACATCACGCCCTTGGGCATGCCCGTCGTCCCCCCCGTCCACAGGCCGTAGAGATCGTCGGGGCCGCGGGCCTCGACCTCCGGCCGGGTGTCGGGGCTGGCGGCCAGCAGCGCCTCGTAGCGGTCGTCGGCCACCACCACCGGGCACTCCCACGCCAGGCCCTTGGCCGCTCGCGCGGCCCGCGCCTCGAGGTCCGGCTCGGTCAGCAGCAGCTTGAGGTCGGCGTTGTCGAACAGGTACTCGAGCTCCTCGTCGACGTACCGGAAGTTGACGTTGACCGGTACGGCCCGGACCTTGAAGGCGGCCAGCGTGGCCTCGATGTACTGGTTGCCGTCGTAGAGGTGGCAGCCGATATGGTCGCCGGGCGCGATGCCATGGTCGAGCAGGACGTGGGCCAGCCGGCTGGCCCGGGCGTCGAGCTCGGCGAACGTGAGCCGCACCTCGTCGCCGGCCGTCGACCGGACGACCAGCGCCGGCGCATCGGGCGTCGTGTCGACGACCGTTTCGAAGATGTCCGCGAAATTGAGACCGGCCATGTTCCCCCCCCGGGTTCAGGTGCACCGCAGCGTACCGCGCCGGTCCGGGTGCGTCCGGGGCCTCGCCCCACTGCCACCTACGCCAGGGTGAGCTCGACCGGACCCCCGTCGGGCGTCATGGCGGCCAGCACCCGGCCGGGCACGCCCAGCGACCGGTGGGGCACCGAGTGCCGGAGCTTGACCCGGCCGATCTCGCGCCCGCCCTGGCGGGCCACCACCAGGCGGCGACCGGTGAACACGTCGGTGCGCACCAGGAGCCGCGCCGGTCGGTCGGCGGGGTCCACCACGGCCGGCACCACCGACGCCAGCGGGCGGGCCACGGTCACGCCCACGCCGACGGCCACCGGTGGGACGCCGCGGGCCAGGTCGTCGACCAGCCGGCGTCCGACGGCCCGCCCCCCCGTGGCTGCGATCCCGGCCGTCTCGCCCGGGTGTACGAGGTTGCCGGCGGCCAGCACCCCGGGCCGCGACGTGCGCCCCCAGCCGTCGGTGCGGGGGCCCCGGGTGGCAGGGTCGGTGGCCACCCCCATCCGTCGGGCCAACTCGTGGTCGGGAACCCAGTCCCCGGAGAAGACGACCGTGTCGGCCTCGATCCGGTCGACCGACCCGGTCGCCAGGTCCTCGACGTCGACGGCCTCCAGCCGGCCGTGGCCGTACAGGGCCGCGATGCGCGACGAGGTGCGCAACGGCACCCGCAGGCCGACCCGGGCGGCCACAGCGAAGGCCCCCACCGTCTGGTGGCGGGGCAGGTCGGTCACCATGGCCACCGTGGTGACCCCGGCACGGCGGAGGGTGAGCACGGCCGAGTAGGCAACGTGCTCCGCGCCCACCACCACGGCCCGTCGGCCCACGGGCAGGTCGGCCAGCAGTACCCACTGCTGGAGCTGGCCGGTGGTGAAC
>DATCCR010000134.1:0-12316 GCA_036511155.1 Acidimicrobiales bacterium | reverse complement strand
CATCCGCGGCCACGGCCGCCGTGCCCGGTGCCACGGTCATCCGGGCCGAGACCAACTCCTCGGGCGACTACCCGTACGAGGTCCACCTGTCCAAGTCCGACGGGACCGACGTCACCGTGGAGCTGGACTCGAGCTTCAAGGTGATCACCACGATCACCGGGTTCGGCGCCGGTCCGGCCGGTGCCCAGGCCCCGAACGGCAGTGCCCCCAGCGGCTCCTCGGGCTCCAGCTCGCCGTCGACCACGACGAACTGACGCTGGGCCGCCCCCGGACAGACGGTCCCGTGATCGCCCCGCCCCGGCGATCGCGGGACCGTCGTCGCGCCTCCAGAAGGCCCGTCCGCACGGGACGGACGACTGCCACCGCTACCGCATCTTGGCGACGTACCCCTCGGCGTACTTCTCGACCTCGGCCAGGCGGGCGGCCAGCATCTTCTCGGGGCTGTCCGACTCGCCCACCTCGGCCAGCATCCACGGGGCGCACAGCAGGTCGGTGACGCCGGCGTCCTCGAGCTTCTTGTAGAGGTCGAGGTCGGGGAAGGCCTTGACCGCCAGGTAGATGGCGAAGTCCTCGCCGTCCCGGCCGGCCTGGTGCAGGGCCTCGCGCACCAGCTTCACTTGCTCGAACGCCTCGTCGGGGAAAGCGGCCCCGGTGTTGATCCAGCCGTCGCACAGCGTGGAGGCCCGACGCAGGGCGGGGGCCGAGTCGCCTCCGCCCAGGATCGGCACGGGCTGGGTGGGCGCGGGGTTCATCTGGCACTCCGGCACGTCGTAGTGGGAGCCGTGGTACTCGACCCACCCGCCCTGCCACAGTGCGCGGAGCGCGGGGATCATGTCGTCGAGGCGCTTACCCCTGGTGTGGAACTCCTGCCCGGTCTGGACGTACTCCTCCTTGCACCACCCGACGCCGACACCGAGCCGGACCCGGTTGTCGGACAGTACGGCGGCCGTGCCCACCGACTTGGCCACGGTGATGAGGTCACGCACTGGGGCGATGTAGATCCCGGTGGTGAAGGTGACGTCGGTGGTGACGGCCGACAGCGCCGACACCAGGCACATCGGGTCGGGCCACTCCGTCTCCTTCTCCCAGAAGGGGGCGCCGTCGGGGGCCGTCGAGTAGGTGTACTTCGACTCCAGCACCCGGGGGTTGAACAGGTGGTCCGAGAGGTAGACGCCGTCGTAGCCCATCTGGTCCGAGGCCAAGGTCAGCGCCCGGATGGTCTCGAGGGGGAGGAACTGGATTGCTTGGTGGAAGCGCATGGGCCTCGGCTTTCAGCTGGAGGAGAGGGCCGGACGGGTGACGGGCGAACCGTCGAGCAGGCAGAGCGTCGAGACGACGATCAGACGATCAGGAGACGACGATCAGACGATCACGGACACGGGAGGGGTTCGCCCTACGCCCCGACCGGTGCCGTGGGAGCGAACGCCACGGGGATGTGCTTCACCCCGTTGATGAAGTTGGAGCGGAGGCGCTGCACGTCGCCGTCGAGGTGGATGTCGGGCATGCGGTCGAGCAGCCGGTCGAACATGACCCGGATCTCCATGCGGGCCAGGTTGGCCCCCAGACAGAAATGGGGGCCGCCTCCGCCGAAGGCCATGTGGTTGTTGGGGGTCCGCCCGATGTCGAACTTGTCCGGCTCGGCGAAGACGGTCTCGTCCCGGTTGGCCGAGATGTGCCAGAACACGACCTTGTCGCCCTCGGTGATCTTCTGGTCGGCCAGGACCACGTCCGCGGAGGCCTGGCGACGGAAGTGCATGACCGGGGAGACGTAGCGGAGCATCTCCTCGACGGCCGAGGGGAGCAGCGAACGGTCGGCCTGCAGTCGCTGCCACTGTTCCGGGTGGTCGAAGAACGCCACCATCGCTCCCGAGATCAGGTTCCGGGTGGTTTCGTTGCCGGCCACCGCCAGCAGCATGAAGAAGAGGTCGAGTTCGAGTTGGCTCAGGCTGTCGCCGTCCATTTCGGACTGGGTCAGGACGCTGAGCAGGTCGGTGTGGGGGTCGAGGCGCTTCTGCTCGCACAGCTGGTCGGCGTAGGCGAAGAGCTCCATGGCCGCCTGGCCGGCCGCCTCGGCGCTCACCTGGTACTCGGGGTCGTCGGCCCCGACCATCCGGTTGGACCAGTCGAAGACGAGGTGGCGGTCCTCCTGGGGCACGCCCACCAGGTCGGCGATCACCTGGAGGGGCAGCTCGGCGCTGATCTGCTCCACGAAGTCGGCGGTGCCCTGCTCACAGACGGCGTCGAGGATGGCGTCGGTGGACGAGACGACCTTGGCTTCGAGGTCCCGGATCATGCGGGGGGTGAAGCCCTTGTTGACCAGGCGCCGGTACCGGGTGTGGAGCGGCGGGTCCATGTTGACCATCATCATCCGCTGCTGCTCGATCAGTTCGTCGTCGAAATCGCGGAAGAGGGAGGTCTTCCGCGACGACGAGAAGTGCTCGTAGTCGCGGTTCACCCCTACGCAGTCCTCGAACCGGGTGACGGCCCAGAAGCCACCGGTCGATCCCTCGGGGTCCGGGTGCCAGTACACGGGGGCCTCCCGGCGGAGCTGGGCGAACCACTCATAGGGCACCCCGGAGACGAAGTTGCCCGGGTCGCAGAGGTCGATTTCGGCCAGATCCATGTGTACTCCCCCTGGTGGAACGCCCGTGGCCGCAGGTGGCGACCGGGCGGAAGGGGCCAGGGGCCGAGCCTGGGCGGCAGTGACGTTTCTAGAACGTGTATCAGTTATCATAGGTCAGCTGCACCCGGGTCTCCAGCGGTACGGAGTCCGGTGGCACGCCGAACGACGGCTCGGTCGAGCCGGACGTGGGGGAGCGACGGGGGCAGCGGTGCCCGCGCCCGATGCACCCGACGACCGGAACGGACGGAGCCCGAGGACGGTGGCGCCAGACCGACGTCGACCGACTCCCTGAGCACGCACTCCCGCAGGAGGCGTGGCGGCGGGTCGCTGAGTGGAGGAACCCGCATGCACCTCGAAGAGACGCCCGAACAACTGGCACTGCGCGCCGAGCTCCGGGCCTACTTCGCCAAGCTCCTCACGCCCGAGGTGCGCCATGCGCTCGACGACGAGACCGAGGGCGGCGAGACCTTCCGGAAGTTCGTCCGCCAGATGGGCACCGACGGCTGGCTCGGCATCGGCTGGCCGGTCGAGTACGGCGGCCAGGGCCGTCCGGCCACCGACCAGTTCATCTTCTTCACCGAGGTCCAGCGGGCCCGGGCGCCGTTCCCCTTCGTGACCCTGTCGACCGTCGGACCCATGATCATCAACCACGGCACCGAACAGCAGAAGAAGTTCTTCCTCTCGGGCATCCTGGCCGGCGAGATCAACTGTGCCATCGGCTACACCGAGCCCGAGGCCGGCACCGACCTCGCCTCGCTGCGCACCCGTGCCCTGCTCGACGGCGACGAGTGGGTGATCAACGGCAACAAGATCTTCACGAGCGGCGCGGACCAGGCCGACTACATCTGGCTGGCCTGCCGGACCGACCCCGATGCGCCGAAGCACAAGGGCATCTCCATCATCATGGTGCCCACGGCCTCCAAGGGCTTCTCCTGCACCCCGATCGTGACCGTGGGCGGCGTGGCCACCACCGCCTCCTACTACGACGACGTGCGGGTGCCCAAGGACGCCCTGGTCGGCGATCTGCACGGTGGCTGGCGGCTCATCACCGGCCAGCTCAACCACGAGCGGGTGGGCCTCGCCGCGGTCAGCGCCCTGGCGTTCCGGCTGTGGGACGAGGTCGCCGCCTGGGTGGTCGAGCACGGGCTGACCGACGTGGGGTGGATCCAGCAGGACCTGGCCCTCACCTACTCGCTGCTCGAGGCCCAGAAGCTGCTGACGTGGCGGATGACGGCGGCCGTGGCCGACGGTTCGCTGGGTGCGGCCGACTCGTCGTCGGTCAAGGTGTTCGGGACGGAGTCGACGGTCGAGATCTACCACAAGCTCCTCGGCATCGTGGGGGCCGCCGGCTACTTGAGCCCGGGGACGCCGGGGGCGGTGCTCCAGGGCGACCTCGAACGGGCCGGCCGCCAGGCCCAGATCAACACCTTCGGAGGTGGCGTGAACGAGATCCAGCGAGAGATCCTGGCCATGGCCGGCCTCGGCATGAAGCGGGGTGCCCGATGAGCGACGAACTCTCGCTGGACGACAAACTGCAGGCCTTCGTCGGTCAGGCCTCGGGCCCGGCCACCAAGGGCCGCCACCCGGTCAACGAGCCCATGATCACCCACTGGGTGGAGGCCATGGGTGACCACAACCCGGTCTACGTGGACGACGAGGCGGCCAGGGACGCCGGGTTCCCGGGCGTCATCGCCCCGCCGACGATGCTGCAGGCCTGGATCATGCGGGGCCTCCGGACCAGTCTCCTGGCCGACGCCGCCCGTGACGCCGGCACGGCCACGGCCGACTCGCCCAACGACCAGGTCATGGTCCTCCTGGACGAGGCCGGTTTCACTTCGGTGGTGGCCACCAACTGCGACCAGCACTACGAGCGGCCGTTGGTGCCGGGCGACCACCTCGAGGTCACCTCGGTCATCGACGCCATCTCGGGGGAGAAGCGGACCGGCCTCGGAGTCGGCCACTTCATCACCAACCGGCTCGAGTACCGGGACCAGTCGGGCGAGCTCGTCGCCACCATGCTGTTCCGCATCCTCAAGTTCAAGCCGGGCACGGGTGCCGTGAAGCCCGCCGCCACGACCGAGCCCGCCGCGCAGGAGGCGCCGGCTCGCCCGCTCCGCCCCCGGCCGGCCATCACCCAGGACAACTCGTTCTTCTTCGAGGGTGCGAAGCAGCACAGACTGCTGATCCAGAAGTGCTCCGCCTGCGGCACGCTGCGCCACCCGCCCCGCCCGTCGTGCGCCAACTGCCGCTCCTTCGACTGGGAGCCGCTCGAGGCGTCGGGCAGGGGGACCATCTACAGCTTCGTGGTCAACCACTACCCGCAGGTGCCGGCCTTCGACTACCCGCTGGTGGTCGCCCTGGTCGAGCTCGAGGAAGGCACCCGCCTGATCGCCAACGTGTCGGGCATCACCCCCGAGACCGCGGCCATCGGGACGGCCGTCGAGGTCGCCTTCGAGGACTTCGACGACGAGCTCTCCCTCCCGGTGTTCCACCCCGCAGACGAGACGAGGACGAACTGATGGACTTCACCTTCAACGACGAGCAGACCGCCGTGCGCGAGGCGGTGACGAGCATCTTCTCCGGACTGGTCAACCCCGACCGGGTCCAGGAGGTCGAGGCCACCGTGGACCGGGTCGACGCCGACCTGTGGGCCGAGCTGGCCCGGGCCGACCTGCTCGGCCTGGCCGTCCCCGAGGCCCACGGTGGGGGCGGCTTCGGCATGGTCGAACTGTGCCTGCTGCTCGAGGCCCAGGGCAGTGTCGTGGCGCCCGTCCCGCTGTGGGCCACCCTGGTGCTGGGCGCCCTGCCCGTCGCCGAGTTCGGCTCCGACGCCCTGCAGGCAGCACTCCTGCCCGGCGTGGTGGCCGGTGAGGTCATCCTCACCGCGGCCCTGGCCGACGTGGCCAACGACATCGCCGTGGGTGGCGGGGGCTCCCCGGCCGTGACCGGCACCCCGGCCGCCGACGGAGGCCTCACGCTCTCGGGCACCGCCTTCGCCGTCCCCTACGCCCACGTGGCCGCCCGGGTGCTCGTCCCCGTGGCCACCGGCAACGGCATCGTGGTGGCCGCTGTCGACCCGACGGCCGCCGGCGTGACTGTCGAGCGGGCCCTGACCACCAACCGCGAGATCCACCCCCACCTCCATCTCGACGGGGTGACGGTGGCCGCCGACGACCTGCTGGTCGGGGGCGACGCCTCGAGGGGTGCACACGTGAGGGACTGGATCCTCGAACGGGCCTGGACCGGGCTGTGTGCCCTGCAGGTCGGGATCACCGAGTCCGCCGTGGCCCAGACGGCCGAGTACCTCAACGGCCGTGAGCAGTTCGGCCTGCCGCTGGCCACCTTCCAGGCCACCAAGATGCGGGCCGCCGACGCCGCCATCGACACCGAGGCAGTGCGGGTGACCACGTGGCAGGCGGCCTGGCGCCTCGACAACGGGCTGGACGCGCAGCGGGCCGTGAACGTGGCCTCCTGGTTTGCCGGCGAGTCGGGCCAACGGGTGGTGTTCGCCACCCAGCACCTCCACGGGGGTATGGGCGCCGACGTCTCCTACCCGATCCACCGCTACTTCCTGTGGGGCAAGCAGATCGAGCTCCTGCTCGGCTCGCCCAGCGCCCAGCTGGCCCGCCTGGGCCGACAGGTGGCGGCGGGACTCGCCACCGAGGCGGTGCCGGCATGAGCAAGGCCATCATCGAGCACGACTTCCGGGCCACCACCCGGACCCTCGACGAGGTGACGGTGGGCGACGCCCTGCCCGAACTCGTCGTGCCCCTGACCCGGACGCTGATCGTGTCCACCGCGCTCGCCTCCCGCGACTACCAGGACGTACACCATGACGCCCAGTTGGCCGTCGAGCGGGGCTCCAAGGACATCTTCATGAACATCCTCTCCACCAACGGGCTGGTCGGCCGCTACGTGACCGACTGGGCCGGGCCGGGGGCGGTCCTCACCGACGTCAACATCCGCCTCGGGGCCCCCAACTATCCGGACGACACCATGACCCTGACCGGCGCGGTGACGGCCAGGGACGAGACCGTCGACGCCGAGGGACGGGGTGCCGTGGAGGTGACCCTCAGGGGCGCCAACGGCCTGGGCGACCACGTGACCGGCACCGTCCGCCTCCTCCTGCCCGCCGGGGGTGCCCGATGAGCGGGACGAACCACTCCTATGTGGGCAAGACGGCCATCGTCGGCATCGGCGCCACCGAGTTCTCCAAGGAGTCGGGCCGCAGCGAGCTGCACCTGGCCGTGGAGGCCGTGGACCTCGCCCTGCGCGACGCCGGCATCGAGCCGTCCGAGGTCGACGGCATGGTGACCTTCAGCTCGGACACCAACCCCGAGATCGAGATCGCCCGCAGCCTCGGTATGGGCGAGCTGACCTTCTTCAGCCGCATCCACTACGGCGGCGGTGCCGGGTGCGGCACCATCCAGCAGGCCGCCCTGGCCGTCGAGGCCGGTGTGGCCGATGTGGTCGTCTGCTACCGGGCGTTCAACGAGCGCTCCGGCAACCGCTTCGGTGCCGGGGTGCAGGGCCGACCGCCCGCCCCCAACGCCGAGACGGCCAACTTCGCCTGGTACGCGCCCCAGGGCCTGCTGACCCCGGCCCAGTGGGTGGCCATGGCCGCCCAGCGCTACCTGTACGCCACCGGTGCCACCAGCGAAGACCTCGGCCGGGTGGCGGTGGCCGACCGACGGCACGCGGCGACCAACCCCAAGGCCTGGTTCTACGAGCAGCCGATCACCCTGGAGGACCACCAGAACTCGCGGTGGATCGTGGAGCCGCTCCACCTGCTCGACTGCTGTCAGGAGACCGACGGCGGCCAGGCCCTCGTCGTCACGTCGCTCGAGCGGGCCCGCGACCTGCCGAGCACGCCGGCCGTGATCCGGGCCGCGGCCCAGGGTGCCGGCCCCGGCCAGGAGATGATGACCTCGTACTACTACGACGACCTCACCGTGCTGGGCGAGATGGACGCCGTGGCCCGACAGCTGTGGGCGACGTCGGGCCTGTCGCCGGCCGACATCCAGACGGCCGTCATCTACGACCACTTCACCCCCTACGTGCTCTACCAGCTCGAAGAACTCGGCTTCTGCGCCAAGGGCGAGGCGAAGGACTTCATCCGCGACGGCAACATCGAGATCGGCGGCGGGCTCCCCATCAACACCCACGGGGGACAGCTGGGCGAGGCCTACCTGCACGGGATGAACGGCATCGCCGAGGGCGTCCGCCAGGTGCGGGGCGACTCGTACAACCAGGTGCCCGACGTGGAGCACGTGTTGGTGACGGCCGGCACCGGCGTCCCGACCAGCGGTCTGATCCTCGGCGTCGACCACGCCTGACCGGCGCTCGGCGGCCAGCCGGCACCGGGGACCGGCCGCTCCGCGCTGATGGAGATGGCGTCCGTGCCGCGCCCGGGACCGCCACGCTCGGGCACCGGGGCCGCCCACCGGGTCGACGCCGCGCCGACCCACCCGATCCCGTCCAGGACGGCTAGTTGATGATGAGCAGCCTGATGGTCCCCGGGGACTTCGACGCCTTGAGGTTGGCGTTCCCCGTGAATGCGGCCTGGATCCGGTGGCCGCCGACGGCCAGCTGGCCGGGGGAGAGGGTGCATCGACCGACTCCCGTGACGTCCAGGGATGCAGTGCAGAGCAGCGTCGATCCGGTGATGACCGTGAACTGACCCGAGGCCGGGGCGCCCCCCGACGCGGGTGTCACCGTCACGACGAAGTCCGCCGCCGATTGGTTGGCGAACGTGACCGTCGGGGTGAGCGCGAGCGACGTCCGTGTCGCCGTCCCCTTGACGAGGAGCGCCGTGGTGGCCGTGGCCACCGTGTAGTCGGCGGTGTCGGACGGGGTGAAGGTGAGTGACAGCGTGCGGCTGCCGGCCCCGAGCACCGTGCCGGCCGGCGGGCTGTAGGCGAAGGTGCCGGCCGTGGATGCGGTGGCGTCGAGCTGCGCGGCCCCGAGCGGCGTCCCGAACTGGATGTACTTCGGCTTGGTCCAGCTCACGACGGACACCGCCTTGGTGACCACCAGGGTGGTCGAGCCCGAGGCCGACGTGAAGTCGGCGGCGTCCGTCGGGGTGAAGGACACCGACAACGGGTGGCTGCCGGCCGTCAGGATCGTGCCGGCGGGCGGGGTGTAGGTGAGCGTCCCGCCGGTCGAGGCGGTGGCGTTCAGCTGGGGCGCGCCCAGGGCATTGCCGTAGACGAGTGGCGCGGGCGTCACCCAGGTCACGGTGGGCGTGGCCTTGTCGACCACCAGGCTCACCGTCGTGGTGTCCGACGCATAGTCGGTGGTATCGGTCGGGGTGAAGGTGACCGACAGGGTGCGGGTCCCGGCGCCCACCACGGCACCGGTAGCGGGGGTGTAGGCGAACGACCCGGCCACCGCAGCCGAGGCGTCGAGCTGGGTGGCACCCAGAGCCGTGCCGTAGGTGATGCGCGACGGGGTCGCCCACGCCAGGCCGGGCAGCACCCGGCCGACGGCCAGGCTCACCGTGACGGTGGCCGACGTGTAGTCCGTGGCGTCGGTCGGGGTGAGCGTGACCGACAGGGTGTGCGTGCCGCCCGGGAGCACCGTCCCCAGGGCCGGGGTGTAGGCGAACGTCCCGGCCACGGCGGAGGAGGCGTTCAGCTGCGTGGCGCCCAGCGGGGTCCCGAAGGCGATGGGGGCCGGGTTGGCCCACGTGACGCCCGGTGTGGCCCGGTCGACGGTCAGCGGGACCGTGGTGGTCACCGGTACGTAGTCGGCCGTGTCGGTCGGCGTGAAGGTGACCGACAGCGTGTGGGACCCGGCGCCGAGCACCGTCCCCAGGGTCGGGGTGTAGGTGAACGACCCGGCCACGGCCGAGGAGGCGTCGAGCTCGGTGCCCGACAGGGCGGTGCCGTAGGTGATGGCCGACGGATTGCCCCAGGTGACGAGCGGCGTCCCCTGGCCGACCGTCAGCGGGACGGTTGCCGTAGCCGTGGTGTACCGCACGGTGTCGGCCGGGGTGAAGGTGACCGACAGGGTCTGCGGGCCGGCCTGGAGGACGGTGGTGAGGGGCGGCGCATAGGCGAAGGTGCCGGGTACGTTGGCGGTGGCATCCAGCTGGGTGCCGGTCAGCGCCGTACGGTAGGTGATGGCCGCCGGGGCCGCCCACGTGATCTGCGGTGCGTCCTGGGTGACCTTCAGATCCAGCGCCTGCGTGGCGTCCGACCCGGTCCCGTTGTGAGCGGACAGCGTCAGCGGGAAGTCACCGTGTTGGGTCGGCGTGCCGGTCAATGTGGCCGTGCCGTCACCGTTGTCGGTGAAGGTGAGCCCGAGGGGCAGGGTGCCGTCCTGCGACAAGGAGGCCACCGGGGTGCCGGTGGTCGTCACCGTGAACGAGAAGGGGACGCCCGGGGTGGCCGAGGCCGTCGGCGGGCTGGTGAAGGCGGTCGCCTCGTGCACGTGCAGGGTGAATGCCTGGGTCGACGAGCCGGCCGCGTCAGAGGCGGTCAGCGTGATGGCCCGGTCGCCGGCCGTACCCGGGGCGGGGGTGCCGGCCAGGGTGGCCGTCCCGTCGCCGTGGGCGGCGAACGTGAGGCCCGCGGGCAACGCACCGGCGGCCAGGGCGGGGGCATTGGATCCGCAGCCGGTCACCGTGAACGACAACGCCTGCCCGACCTGGGCGGTGGCGGACGACGCACTGCAGACCGCCGGGTCGGTGGCCGAGGTGTCGATGGTGACCGTGGCGCCGGGCTGCACCGTGACCCAGTCCGAGTCGGACAGGCCGATGTGGGTCCCGAAGGCGCTTGCCCCGAGGGTCGAGCCGGCGGGAGCGCTCACGGGCACGTCCACGGCCGATCCGGTCGAGTTGGTCACGCTGACGCCGGCACTGCTGCTCGAGGCCGTCACGTTCCCGCTGGCCAGGGCAGCGGCCCAGGCACTCTGGCGCTTCAGGGTCTTCGCCTCGGAGGACACCGTGACCGGGGTCATCGGCACCATGTACCAGCTGTCGTACTGGGACTTCACGTGGTCCAGGAAGGTCAGGAGGGTGTAGCCGTAGTCCGAGGTGACGCCACCCACGGTCTGGGTGGCGGGGCCGATCAGGTTCATCTGGTGGGCGTAGCCCACGCGGGGGTCGTTACCGAGCACGTGGCGCATCTCGATCGACGACTCGGACGCCACGATGCTCTGTTCGGTCGCCGGCGTGCCGAGACACGTGTTGGTGGCCGTGTCGACGCAGTGTCCGTTCGGTGCGCCGGACCAGTACAGGGTGTTGTACTCGTCGACCTGCTGGGACCAGTTGGCGGCGTTGTAGTAGATGTTGCTCGGGTAGCTCGGCGCCGACGAGGCCGCCCCCAGCGGGTACTGGGTGGGCTGGCGGGAGGCGTCGGTCCGGAAGGACGTGATGCCGGACTGGGCCAGCGACGTCGTCATGTTCGGGTTCTCGACCCCGGAGTGTTCACCGGTCACCAGTGCGGACAGATCGATGTTCGGGAGGTTGTTGGCCTGGGCGAAGGTCGTGTTCTGGTCCACTTCGGCGCGGATGTTGGCCGTCGAGGTCCACCCTGCCGCATCGGCGCACAGGATGCTCGGATTGGTGGCCGTCGGGTAGGTCGCCGTCGAGGCCGGCCCGGATCCGGGTGCCGCCACTCCCGTGTCGGTGAAGTGGTACGTCGGGGTAGCACCCGAGGGGTCCTCGGCGACGGTGCCGACCAGGCCGTAGGAGCCGTCGGGGTTCTGGCGGTACACGTGGTAGCCCCAGAAGCCGGAGCCCCCGGTGAACTGGGCCTCGAGCTGCGACAGGCTATCTCCGTTGGCGTTCGGTGCGTCCGGCCAGGCCAGGGTGACCGAGCCGCCGGCGCCGACCGTGGCCGACTTGGATGCGGAGGTCTCGGACTCGCCGTAGGCCGTCAAGGCGGTGATCTCATAGGTGTTCGTGCCGGCGCCGAGCGAGCCTGACGACCCGGGGGTCACCGAACCGAGCGGCATCTGCCGGAAGTTGTTGCAGCCGAGGAAGAGGTGGGACCACGTGTGGTTCACCCAGTTGAAGTCGGCTCTGTGGGCCAGCATCGCGGCCACGTAGGCCTGGTCGTCGGGCGCAGAGGAGACGTTGGTGCTCGGGCAGCCCTGGGCCACCGGGGCCTCCCCCTGGGTGGTGCAGGCTCCCTCACCGTTGAAGGCCATCTCGAGGGTGATGCCGGTCTGCTTCTGCCACTCGACGACATGGGTGACGTCGGCCGGGGTCATCTGCTGGTCGGCGGGGGTGTCGACCGGGTTGTTGGCGACGCCGGCGGGACAGGTGGTGTCGGGTGGGTTCGTGGCCGCCGGGGTGCAGTGGTACACCGAGCTCCAGGCGTTGTCGGCCAGGAAGGTGTCGTCGACGTTCTGGCCGAAGTAGCTCCGGGACAGCCCGAGGTGGGCGCCCTTGGTGAGCCAGTCGATGAGGCCGGGGGAGAGGATGAGCCACTGCAGGTAGGAGGGGCCGTAGTCGAAGCCGATCCACAGCTCGCTGACGCCGCTCTGGTAGGTCGCCCAGTCCGGGCTCGGGTGCACGTCGAGAGCCATCAGCGAGTTGCCGGTGGCGTCGGTCAGTAGCGGCGTGGTGGTGTCGCCGCCGTCGGCGGTCCACAGTCCGGGGCCGGGCACCGCCCGGCAGCCGTATGTGCCGGCGTCCATCGGGACGGGGCCCTTCAGTGCCGGAAAGAGCGCCTGTCCGGCCGA
>DATCCR010000133.1:0-5046 GCA_036511155.1 Acidimicrobiales bacterium | reverse complement strand
CGGGCCGACATCCTCGAAGGCGAGCACCGGGACGACCATGAAGGTGGCGACGGCCCAGGCCAGGCCACCGGCGATGCCGATCAGGCGGCCGACCAGCCCCAGGCGCTCCTCGAGGGCCCGGATGGCCGTGCCGACCACGGCCGACAGGATCGCCCATTTGATGATGACGCCCTTGCGGGCCCAGGCCTGGGCGAGCGCCCCGGAGACCGTGGGGGTCCGGCCCTCGATCCGATCGGCCGCCGCAAAGCACAGGGCGACGTTGAAGACGACCGTGGCGGCGGTGGCGACCATCGAGCCGCAGGCGACGGCGACCATGACGGCGAACCCGTTGTGGCCGAGGACGAGGACGAGCGGCCCGGTGATGACGGCGAAGGCGACCAACGCTGTGGCCGCCGCCATGACCGGGAGCCAGATCATCTGACGGTCCTGACGGAACAGCTCGAGCGAGGCCCGCAGGATCGCCTTGCCGGTGGGATTCTTCGCAGCCATCAGTCCGTCCTCTCGGATTGTCCGTGATCCATTCCACCACCATCGTCACGGAGGGCCGATTCATTGAGTTGCGAGTGGATTCCGGGCAGCGCTCGGCAGCGACGAACCGGTCGCTACTCTCCTGAAGTGGGCCGGCAGCCGGGCGATGGACGGGAAGGGCCTGCCCTACGTCCACCTGGGCGTCGGCACCGAGGAGAGGAGCGCAGATGGCACCGAAGGATCTTGCCGGCGGGACGTTCACCCTGGCCGACGGCCTGACCGTCACCCGGGTGGGCTACGGCGCCATGCAGCTCGCCGGCCCGGGGGTGTTCGGCCCGCCGGCCGACCACGACGCCGCGGTCGCCGTTCTCCGGGAGGCCGTCGACCTCGGGATCACCCACATCGACACCAGCGACTTCTACGGCCCGCACGTCACGAACCGGATCATCTTCGAGGCGCTGCACCCGTACCCCGACGACCTCCGGATCGTGACGAAGGTGGGCGCCCGCCGGGATGCCGAGGGCGGGTGGCCCCATGCCCGGTCGCCCGAGGAGCTGCGCCAGGCGGTGCACGACAACCTGGACCACCTCGGCCTCGACGTGCTCGACGTGGTCAATCTGCGCATGGGTGGCCTGGCGGGTGCCGAGCCCGGCTCGATCGACGAGCAGTTCGAGACGCTGGCCGATCTGCAGCAGCAGGGCCTGATCCGCCACCTCGGGGTCAGCACGGTGAACGCCGAACAGATCGCCGAGGCCCAGGCGATCGCTCCCGTCGTGTGCGTCCAGAACTTCTACAACGTGGCCCACCGGGTGGACGATGCGCTGGTCGACTCGCTCGCTGCCCAGGGCATCCCCTACGTGCCCTACTTCCCTCTCGGCGGCTTCACGCCGCTGCAGTCGGACGCGTTGGGTGCGGTCGCCGCCCGGAACGGCGTCGGCCCGATGGCGGTGGCACTGGCCTGGCTGCTGCAGCGCTCGCCCAACCTGTTGCTCATCCCGGGCACGTCGTCGGTGGCCCACCTCCGGGAGAACGTCGCCGGCGCCGGCCTCGACCTGTCCGCCGAGGACGTGGCCGAACTGGATGCCATCGCGGGCTGAGGCGGTCCCGACCGCGGTGGGAGCTGCCCGTGTTCGGCGTCGGGCTGTCCCGGCCGTCTCCGTCACGACGTCGCGGCCCGACCTCCTCCTGGCGTCACGACCGACCCGCCCCAGTTAGTCTCCAGGGATGGTGCGCGAGGTGGTCACGGGGTACTGCTGGCCGCAATCGGTGTCCGGGGGCGGCCAGGTCGGTGTGCACCTGTCGTCGTCCGGCGGGCGACCGGTGCGCGTCGAGGTGGCGCGGATCGGCGCAGAGCGTGAGGTCGTGTTCCGTACAGAAGCGCTCGCGGTTGATGAGCACGAAACACCGGGTGACGCCTCCTCGAAGGGCTGCGGCTGGCCGACCGCGCTCACGTTGGAGGTCGACCCCGAGTGGCGGTCGGGCTACTACGAGGTCCTCATGGAGATTGACGTCGGCGACAAGGTGCGGCGCGATCGTGCGTTCTTCGTCGTGCGGCCCACATCGGGTGCACGCATCGTCCTCGCGCTGGCCACCAATACGTGGCATGCCTACAACGACTTCGGGGGGCCCAACCTGTACACGGGCGGGACCCACGTCTCCATGCAGCGACCGATGGCGGCGGGCTACCTGTACAAGCCGCCGGGGAAGGGTCGTCGCGTGACCGGGACGGGCGAGCCCGATCCGCAGAACGCCGCCCACGTTGGCTACGTGCAGATCAACCACCTCTCCGGCTACGCCGGGTCAGCGGGCTGGCCCGACTGGGAGCTCCCCTTCATCCAGTGGGCCGAGCGCCAGGGATTCGAGATCGGCGTGTGCACGAACGCAGATCTCGAGGAGCACCCCGAGGTGCTGGACGACGCCTGCCTGTACCTGTCCGTCGGCCATGACGAGTACTGGAGCGCCGGCATGCGGGACACGGTGGAGGCGTTCATCGCGCGGGGTGGCAATGCAGCCTTCTTCTCGGGCAACACCTCGCTGTGGCAGGTGCGCATCGAGGGTGATGATCACGACGTGATGGTCGGGTACAAGGGGTTCTTCCCGAGTGACCCGTGCATGGGAACCGACCGGGAGCCGGAGGTCACGACGTTCTGGTCCGACGTGATCGTCGCCCGTCCCGAGAATGACATGACCGGTGTCTCGTTCACACGTGGCGGGTACCACCGGATCGGTCGAAACGTGACCGCCGGACTCGGTGGCTACACCGTGCACCGTGCCGGACACTGGATGTTCGAAGGAACGGGGCTCGGCTACGGCGACGTGCTCGGAGCCGGGTCGACGGTCGTCGGCTACGAGTGCGACGGCTGCTCGTTCACCTATCGCGACGGGTTGCCGTATCCGACCGGCGAGGACGGGACGCCGGCGACGTTCGAGATCCTCGGCACGTGTCCGACCCAGCACTTCACGCGCGAGACAGCGCCCCGTCCCCCGAAGCCGGGAGAGCCGAGCGAGCTGGAGTACATCGCGGCGCGCCTGTTCGGGACGCGGGAGCCCGAGGCGATGGAGCGCATCCGGCACGGTCACGCGGTGCTCGGGGCGTACACGAATGGAGCAGGGGCAACCGTGGTGACCTCCGGGTCGACCGATTGGGCCCACGGCCTGGCGGGGCGGGACCCGCAGATCGAGCAGATCACCCGGAACGTGCTGACCAGGCTGGGGTAGGGCTGCGTCACCGACCCGGGCGTCACCGACCCGGGCGTCACCGACCCTGATGCGTGCCGGCGCCCAGGTTGCCGCACGTCAGCACCAGAGCGGAGCACGTGGGCCGTCGTTCTCAACCTCGTCAATGCACGGTGCGGATCCTGGACGGACCTGAACAGGGTTGAATCAGGGGGTCGCCATGCCCACGGCGTGGCACTCGATGGCCTGAGAGCCGCAGGAGCCGAGGAACTCGGCGTCCCCGTAGACGAACAACCCTCCCGCATCGTTGGGAATCCAGTACCCGAGTCCATCCGCGGTCGGGACCATGCCGATGAAGCCCGTACCGATGTAGGAACCTCCGGCCGATCCGAAGTAGCGGGCATCGCCGAAGGAGAAGACCCCGCCATTCAAGCCGACCATCCAGTAACCCCCGCCGTCGGCGGTAGCCGCCATGCCGACGATGGGCCGGTTGAGCGGCGTGCCCCCCCATGGATCCGAAGTAGCGGGCGTCGCCGAAGGTGAAGACCCCACCATCCGAGGCGACCAACCAGTAACCCGGTGGAGTGGGCTGAGCCACGTCTGGGTCGCGGGTGGTCGCCGACGCGGGAGCCGTCGCCGGGTACGCAGCGACCACCAACGTCATGGTGCAGACGACGCCGAGGACCAGCGCTCCACCTCGTGCACGGAGGCGAGTGGACATTCAGGTCACCTCCGGGTGGAGCCGGGACTGTTTCGGTCTGGTCCAGGGATCAGGCACACACGTCGGAGCCGGCAGTCCGGGTGCGTGTGCCCACCGTCGTGGGCGACGGGACCGGTGGCCCGGTTGCCGACACCGCCGAGAGCGTCCGCGACCCGGTCCGAACCCTGTGGTGGCCGTGACTCGGCTCTCGAACCTGGCGGAGGGAGGGGGATTCGAACCCCCGGAGGCTTGCACCTCGCGGCTTTTCAAGAGCCGTGCATTCGTCCGCTCTGCCATCCCTCCCGGCCCCGTCAGGGTAGTCGGCGGTCGAGAGGCCGCTCAGGACCCGGGCGTCCCGATCTCGGCCTGCAGGCCCTCCAGCCACTGGCCGGCCCGCTTGCGCGACGCGTCGACCTCGGCCCGGATGGCCGGACCGGCCGCGCCGGAGGCGGGGTAGGAGCCCAGGAACTTGACCCCGGCCAACTCGGCGTGGAGGTCGGCCAGGCAGTCGGCCACCATGGCGTCGGCCACGTGGCCCTCGAAGTCGATGATGAAGCAGTAGTCGCCCAGTGCCTGTTTGGTCGGCCGGGACTCCAGCTTCGACAGGTTGATGTCCCTGGCGGCAAAGTGCCCCAAGATGGCGTACAGGCTGCCCGGGTGGTCGGCGCTCTGGAAACAGGCGATGCTCGTCCGGTCGTGGCCGGTGGGTGCCGGGATGCCCGTCGGCGCCACGGCGATGAACCGGGTCTGGTTGTCCGGGTGGTCCTCCACCCGCTCGGCCAGGATGTCGAGGCCGTAGAGGCTGGCGGCCAGCCGGGGGGCGATGGCCGCGGTGGCGCGCTCGGTCATGGACGGGTCGCCCTCGCCGAGGAGGCGGGCGGCGTCGGCCGTGGAGTTGGTGGCCACCAACTCCACGTGCGGCAGGCGCTCGGTCAGGAACCGTCGGCACTGAGCCGTGGCCACCGGGATCGAGGCGACCCGCTCGATGTCGGCCAGGGCGGTACCGGGGGCGGCCATCAGGTGAAGGTGGATGTCGAGCACGACCTCGCGTTGGATGCGCAGGTCGAAGTCGAAGACCAGGCTGTCGATGATGTCCCGGACCGTGCCCTCGATGGCGTTCTCCAGGGGGATGAACCCGAGGTCCACGGTGCCCTGGCGGACCGACTCGAGGACGTCGACCAGGGAGGCGAAGGGGGTGATGT
>DATCCR010000132.1:0-3431 GCA_036511155.1 Acidimicrobiales bacterium | reverse complement strand
GGGCCCCGGCGAACCGGGCCGACCGCAGGATCCCGTCGGCCGCGGCAACCACCCGGGCGTCGCCGGTCCGTAGACCCGAGCGAGGGTCCGCCAGCACCGGCCACCCCAACGCCCCGGCCAGGGCCAGCACGGCGTCCGGATCGCCGCACCCGCCACCGGCCACGATCACGCCCCGGCTACCCGGACCGAACGCGCCTGACGCCACCAGTTCGTCGACCAGCCCGGTCGACGGGGCCGCCACAGGCGCGTCCACCCGGTGCCACGGCCCACCGTCGAGACGACCGTCAGGGATGCCCCCGGACGGGGCGTCACCGATCAGCGGCTCCCGGAACGGCAGGTTCACATGGACCGGGCCCGGCCCACGGGGCCCGGCCACGGCTTCGGCCACCGACCGCGCTCCGAGTGACCGCCACGACGACCGCGACGCGTCGTCCGGCACGCCCGGGTCGACGAACCACCGGGGGGCGCGCCCGTAGAGGTGGGTCTGTTCGATCGTCTGCGGTGCCCCCACGTCGCGGAGCTCGGACGGCCGGTCAGCCGTGCAGACCACCATCGGGACTCGCGCCAGGTCGGCTTCGACCACCGCGGCGTGGAGCTCGGCGGCGGCGGTCCCGCTGGTCACCACAACCACGGCCGGCACGCCGGTGGACATGCCGATCCCCAGCGCCGTGAAGGCGGCCGAGCGCTCGTCGAGACGGACGTGCAGGGCCAGCCGGGACTCGGCGGCCACGGCCAGCGCCAGCGGCGTCGACCGCGAGCCGGGGCAGACCACGGCGTGGCCGATGCCGGACCGCACCCACTCGTCGACCAGCGTGGCGCAGAACGCCGCCTGCCGGTCGCCATCGCCGACCGCCCCGGACCCGCTCGGTACGCTCACTGCCACCTCCTATGCCCACGCCCGTACTGCACACCGAGACGCTCGGCGAAGGGTCCCGCCTGGTCGTGGCCCACGGCTTCACCCAGTCCTGCCGGCTGTGGGGTGGCCTGGCCGATGACCTGGCCGTCGACCACCGATTGGTCCTGCTCGACCTGCCCGGCCACGGAGGATCGTCCGACGTCCGTGCCGACCTCGTCCAGGGCGCGACCTTGTTGGGAGAGGCGGGCGGGGCGGCCGACTATCTCGGCTACTCGATGGGCGCCCGGTTCTGTCTGCACCTCGCCCTCGAACGACCGGACCTGGTGCGACGCCTCGTGCTGATGTCGGGAACGGCCGGCATCGACGACCCGGACGAACGGGCCGAGCGGCGACGGGCGGACGAAGCGCTGGCCGAGGGCCTCGATCCGGTGGATGGCGGACCGCCGGCGGACACGGTGGCCGAGTTCATCGACCGGTGGGTGGCCAACCCGATGTTCGGCGACGTGCCCGGGGCTGCCAACGACGTCGACGAGCGCAAGCGCAACACCGCCGCCGGGCTCGCCTCGAGCCTCCGACTCGCCGGAACGGGCACCCAGGAACCCCTGTGGGGCCGACTTGATGAGCTCCGGATGCCCGTGCTGTCGGTCGCTGGTGCACGTGACGCCAAGTTCACCGCGTTGGGCCGACGGATGGTCGAAGCCATCGGCGACAACGCCCGACAGGTCGAGATCGGCGACACCGACCATGCGCCCCACCTGCAGCGTCCCCATGACGTGGCGGCCGTCGTGCGGGCGTTCCTGGCCGGCTCCGACCGCGACTGATCCTCGCCTGGCGGTCCTCACCCGAACAGTGCTCCCGGGGGGAGTGTTCCCCACAGCGCGATGGCCAGCAGGGCACCGAACGCCAATTGGAGTCGCCCGGTGGCGGCCAGCACCGGCAGCAGCGCCCGACCCTCGGCGTCACCCAGGGCCAGCTTGGTCGGCGGCAGAGTCAGCGGTGCAGCCAGCATCGGGAGGAAGAGGAGCACCGGCCATGCAGTGGTGGCGGCTCCCGTGACGGCCAGCAGGCCCCAGACGAGGATGCCGACGAAGGGGAGCATCACGCATGCCACGTAGCACCGGCCGGCGGCGTGGCGGCCGATCCGGACGGCCAACGTGCGTTTGCCGCTCGCCACGTCGGTGGCGATGTCGCGCAGGTTGTTGGCCAGCAGCAGCGCGGTGGCCAGGAGGCCGACCATGACGGCCGCCGCCCACACCTGCCAGACGCCCAACTTCAGGGACTGGACGTAGAAGGTGCCGACCGTGGCGACGAGGCCGAAGAAGACGAACACGAAGACCTCGCCCAGACCGGCGTAGCCGTAGGGCCGGGGGCCGCCGGTGTAGAACCAGCCGGCCAGCAGGCAGGCGGCGCCGACCAACACGATCCACCACGACGTGGCCCAGGCCAGTCCGAGCCCGACTACCGCGGCCACGCCGAACGAGAGCTTCGCCGCCCGCTTGACCGCGGAGGGCGAAGCCAGACCGGTGGCCGTCAGGCGCACCGGGCCCACCCGGGCGTCGTCGGTCCCCCGGATGCCGTCGGAGTAGTCGTTGGCGTAGTTGGTGCCGATCTGGATGGCCAGAGCCACGATCAGGGCGCCGAGGGCGCACCACCAGGGGTCGACCTTCGGGTGGGCAGGAAAGCCGCCGTAGGTGAGCGGCATGCTGCTCGCGTACAGCAGGTGGGCGGCGTGCCGCGAGTGCGCTGCCGCCGTCCCGACCACCACCGGCACCAGTGCGGCCGGCAGCGTCCGCGGCCGGGCACCGAGCCACCACTTCCGCACCGGCCCGGGTACGGGGGGCGGGCCCGCCGGCCCCGGCTGACTCACGGGCGACGGGGGAAGCGGCCGAAGTCCGGCGGGCGGTGCTCCTGGAAGGCGTTGCGGCCCTCCTGGCCCTCCTCGCTCATGTAGAAGAGCATGGTGGCGTCGCCGGCGAACTGCTGGAGCCCGGCCAGGCCGTCGTCCGCCGCGTGCAGCCCGCCCTTCAGCATCCGGAGCGCCAGCGGCGACAGCGACAGCATCTGGCGACACCAGGCGACGGTCTCGGCCTCGAGTTCGGCCAGCGGGACCACCTCGTTGACCAGGCCCCACGACTTGGCCGTGTCGGCGTCGTACTGGCGGCAGAGGAACCAGACCTCCTTGGCGCGCTTCAGCCCGATGGAGCGGGCCAGGAGGCTGGCCCCGTAGCCACCGTCGAAGCTGCCCACCTTCGGGCCGGTCTGGCCGAACCGGGCGTTGTCGGCGGCGATCGACAGGTCGCACACCAGGTGGAGGATGTGACCGCCGCCGATGGCGTAGCCGGCCACCATGGCCACCACCGGCTTGGGCATGCGCCGGATCTGGATCTGGAGGTCGAGCACGTTGAGCCGGCCGATCCCCTGCTGGGCTACGGCGTCGTCACCGATGTAGCCGTCGTCGCCGCGGATCTTCTGGTCGCCGCCCGAGCAGAAGGCGTCCGGGCCTTGTCCGGTCAGGACGATGACCCCGACGGACGGGTCGTCACGGGCCGCGTTGAAGGCGTCGCTCAGCTCGAAC
>DATCCR010000131.1:0-10228 GCA_036511155.1 Acidimicrobiales bacterium | reverse complement strand
GTCGGCACCCCGCACCAGCTCGAGGAAGGCGGCCCGGCCGTCGGGATCCTTCAGATCGAAGGCCACGTGGCGCAGGTGCCGGGCCCCGCTGTAGGCGTAGAACGGCGGGCGCAGCGGCTCGACGCCGCGTCCGGGGACGGTGCCCACCTTGACCACGGTCGCCCCGTAGTCGGCCAGCACCCGGGTGCACCGGGCGGCCGGGCCGACGCTGGCCAGGTCGAGCACGACCACTCCGGCGAGCGGCCCGTCCGGGGCGCGTGCCGGCACCGGACCGACGGGCGCGGCGGCAGAGGAGGCGGGCGGAGTGGTCACGGGTGTCGCGCGGCTCAGAAGTTCTTGGGCAGGCCGAGCTTGCGGCGGGCCAGGATGTTCTTCTGGATCTCGGAGGAGCCGCCGCCGATGGTGTCGATCACCGTGTACCGATAGGTCGACTCGGAGCGGCCGGCCATCGGAGCCTCCTCGGTGTGGACCCGCAGCTGGCCACCGGGGCCGGCGAGGTCCATCGAGGCGTTGGCCAGGCGGCGCGAGTACTCGGTGGTGAACAGCTTGTACTCCGAGGCCTCCGACGTCGGAGGGGCGCCCCCGGCGGTGGAGGCGGCCACGAACTTGAGGCCGAGGACCCGGGCCACCTCGGCCTCGGTGTGGAGCTGGGCCACCTTGGAGCGCACCACGTCGTCGTCCTTCATGGGCTCGCCGTCCCGGGTGGCGCCCTTCACGTACTGGGTCAGCAGGTCGAGCCGCTGGGCGGTGGGCGAGTACGTGAACAGGGTGAACCGCTCGAGGTCGAGCGCCTCCGAGATGTACTGGAAACCCTTGTTGAGCTCGCCCACCACGTAGTCGTCGGGGACGAAGACGTCGTCGAGGTAGACCTCGTTGGTCCGCTCGTCGCCCATCGTCCAGATCGGCTTGATGGTGATGTTCGGATGGTTCATCGGCACCAGGAACAGGCTGATGCCACTGTGCTTGGGGGCGTCGGGGTCGGTCCGGGCACCCACCCAGTACCAGTCGGCGAAGTGAGCCGAGGTGGTCCACGTCTTCTGACCGTTGAGACGCCAGCCGTCGCCGTCCCGGGTGGCCTTCAGCTGCATCGAGGCGGCGTCCGAGCCGGCGTTGGGCTCGGAGTAGCCGACCGCGAACTCGACCTCGTTCTTCAGGATCTTCGGAAGGAACTCGGCCTTCAACGTCTCGCTGCCGTGGCTGATGATGGTCTTGCCGATGATGCCGACGCCCTTGCCGATCTGGGGCCCGCCCCGGGCGGCCAGCGCCTCGTTGAGCAGGTACTCGTAGACGCCGTCGCCCTCCTTGCCGCCGTACTTCTTGGGCCACGTGATGCCGAGCCAGCCCTTCTCGCCGAGCTTGGCCATGAACTTGCGGCGCGGGGGGGTGTCGACGATCTGGGCCATGTTCTCCCGGGTGACGTCGAAGACCTCGGGGTCGTAGTTGTCGTCGAGGAACTGCTCCACTTCCTTGACGAACTCGAGTTGCTCGGGGGTGAACTCGAAGTCCATGGCCTGGCCTCCATCCTCTGCCGTACGGCGGGCGCCGCGGTCGTACTCTGACTGGCTTTCTGACTGACCGTCAGATGTTACCTGACTGACCGTCAGATACTGTGCACATCATAGGATGAGCGGGCAGAAGGGGCCAGCGCCGCGAGGCCGGGCGTCGATCCGGTCACCACCACGCAGGCCCCGACCACCGCACAGGCCCGCCGCCACGACGAAGGGACGAGCAGCACCATGCACCACACGCATCCGACCGGGGCACCGGCATGACCCGGGGCATCGTCAGCATCGCCGGCTACGTCCCCTACCGCCGCCTCCAGCGGTCCGAGGTGGCCGAGGTCTTCGGCACCGGCGGGGGCAAGGGCGCCCGTTCGGTGGCCTCCCACGACGAGGACACCACCACCATGGGGGTCGAGGCCGCCCGGCGGGCCCTGCGCTCCGCCCCGGGGAGCGCCCCGGTGGCCCTGTGGTTCGCCACCGCCACCCCGGCCTACCTCGACAAGACCAATGCCACCACGCTCCACGCCGCCCTCCGCCAGCCGACCGAGGTGGCCGCCTTCGACTTCGGCGGTGCCCTGCGGTCCGGCCCGGGCGCCCTGCGCACCGCCCTCGACGCCGGAGGCGCGGGCACGACCCTGGTGGTGGTGGCCGACCTGCGGGACGGGCTGCCGACCTCCGCCGACGAATCGGCCGGGGGCGACGGTGCCGCCGCCGTCCTGGTCGGCGACGACGGACCGGGCACCCCGGTCATCGCCGAGTTCCTGGGCGGGGCCTCGGTCAGCGACGAGTTCCTCGACCGCTGGCGCACAGCCGGCGACCGCCGCTCCCGGACGTGGGAGGAGCGCTTCGGCGAGACCCGCTACGTGCCGCTCGGCGCCGACGCCTGGCAGGCGGCGTTGAAGGCGGCCGGCGTGACGGCCGAGGAGGTCGACCGGGTGGTCGTCACCGGCATGCACGGTCGAGCGGCCAAGGCGCTCGGCCGCAAACTGGGCGTGCGCGACGGCGCGTTGGCCGACGACCTGTCCGCCACCGTCGGCCAGACCGGGGCGGCTCATGCCGGCCTGGTGCTGGCGTCCATGCTCGAGCAGGCCGCCCCCGGCGAGGTGGTGGCCGTGGTGGCGTTGGCCGACGGCGCCGACGTGCTGATCCTCCGGGCCACCCCGGCCATCGCCGACTGGGCCCCCGCCGACCCGGTGGCCGACCAGGTGGCGGCCGGAAGCGACCTCCCCTACGGGAAGTTCCTGACGTGGCGGGGCATGGTGACGCCCGAGCCACCGCGCCGGCCCGAGCCCCAGCGGGTCTCGTCGTCGGCCGCATGGCGCAACGAGGACTGGAAGTTCGGCTTCGTCGGCTCCGAGGACCGCACGTCGGGGGCCGTCCACCTGCCGCCGTCCCGGGTCTCGATGACCGGCGGGGCGGTCGACGACATGACGCCGGTGGACCGGGCCGACACCGAGGCCACCATCGCCACCTACACGATCGACCGGCTGGCCTACTCACCCAGCCCGCCCATCGTCTTCGCCATCCTCGACTTCGACGGTGGCGGGCGGTTCCCGGTGGAGCTGACCGACGTGGACCCCGACACCGTCGACATCGGCGACCGGGTGCGGATGACCTTCCGCAAGCTGTTCACCGCCGACGGCATCCACGACTACTTCTGGAAGGCCACCCCCGTCCGTCAGCCCGTTCCGTCCGACCTCGCGGCCGGCTGACCACCGCATACCCCCGCCCCGGGTCCGCAGCACGCCCGGGGCACCACAGCACGACCTCAAGGAGAGCAATGGCTTCGCACGGAATCAAGGACCGGGTGGCGATCATCGGCATGGGGTGCACGCGCTTCGCCGAGCACTGGGACAAGAGCCTCGACGATCTGATCATCGACGCCGCCACCGACACGTTCGCCTCGGCCGGCGTCACCAAGGACGACGTCGACGCCTACTGGTTCGGCACCGCACAGTCAGGCATGAGCGGGATCACCCTCGCCCGGCCCCTCCAGCTCGAGGGCAAGCCCGTCACCCGGGTGGAGAACTACTGCACCACCGGGTCCGAGGCCCTGCGCGCCGCCGCCTACGCGGTGGCGTCGGGCGCCTACGACGTGGCCATGGCGGTCGGCGCCGAAAAGGTGAAGGACTCCGGATACCAGGGGCTCAACGCCTTCCCCGTCCCGAACGACGGCACCGCCCGCACCCTGACGGCGGCGGCCATGTTCTCGATGGTCGCCCCCGCGTACGGCAAGAAGTACGGCGTCAGCGAGGACGAGCTCACCGAGGTGCTGGCCCGCATCTCGTGGAAGAACCACCAGAACGGCGCCCGCAATCCCCGGGCCCAGTTCCGCAAGGAGGTCTCCACCGAGACGATCTGCGCGTCGCCCCGGGTGGCCGGCCGGCTCGGCGTGTTCGACTGCGCCGGCGTGGCCGACGGGGCCGCCGCGGCCATCGTGGTGCGGGCCGAGGACGCGCTGAAGTACACGGACAAGCCGATCTACATCAAGGCCCTGTCGTTCGCGGCGGGCAGCGGGTCCGGGCTCATCGACCCCGAGTACGACTACACGTGGTTCCCCGAGTGCGCCACGGCGGCCCAGGACGCCTACGCCCAGGCCGGCATCACCGACCCGCGCCACGAGCTGGCCATGGCTGAGGTCCACGACTGCTTCACCCCCACCGAGCTGGTCCTGATGGAGGACCTCGGGTTCGCCCCCCGGGGCACCGCCTGGAAAGAGGTGCTGGCCGGCACCTTCGACCGCACCGGGGCGCTCCCGGTCAACCCCGACGGCGGCCTGAAGAGCTTCGGCCATCCGGTCGGCGCGTCGGGCCTGCGGATGTTCTTCGAGGCGTGGCTGCAGTTGCGCGGCGAGGCCACCCCGGAGCGGCAGATCGACACCGACAAGAAGCTGGCGCTCACCCACAACCTCGGGGGCTACCCGGGCGAGATGGTGTCGTTCGTATCGGTGGTGGGCACGGAACTCGGCTGAAGCGCTCCGGCCGGAATTGCGAGGACCCGGCCCGATGGGCCGGGTCCTGCGCACGGTCGGACCACCCGCACCCGGGGTGCGGGTGGTCGTTCAGACAGCGGCCATGCCCTCGGCCTCGCGCTCGTCGAGCAGCGCCCACCAGGCGTCGGCGGCCCGGCGGGAGGCCTCGGCCACCTCGGCCCCGTCGGCCCCGAGCAGGGCCAGGGCCTCGACGGCCCAGTCGCCGTGGTCGGCGTCCATCGTGGCGTGGACGTCCCAGAACTTCGTGCCGTCGGCGTCGACGCCGTACCAGCGTCGGAGGCCGTCGCCCTTGGAGGCGGCGATGGCCGCGGCCTGGGTCTCATAGGCGGCCAGCCCGGCGATGGCGGCGACCGGCGACTGCACGGCCAGCTCCTGATAGGTGGCGGCCAGCGCGTCGGCGGCCGGGCCGGGGGCCGCGGCGTCGGCGGCAGGCAGGGCGGCGGCGAAGCCGTCGAACATGGCCAGGTGCGGCTCGGGCCGACCGACCTCGTCGGCCAGATTCCGCGCCACCAGCTCGGCGGCCTCGAACTCGCCGTCGAACATCAGCCGGTCCACGACGGCCGACAGCACCGTCGGGAGCACGGCCTCGAAGGCCCGGTAGTGCACGGCGTACTCGGCCAGCTCCTGGGTCCGGAGCTCACCGGACTCCCACCGTCGATAGAACGGATGGGTGAGGAGCATGCGCCCCTCGAGCGACGTGGCCACGGCGGCGGTCAGCCGGGCCTGCGGGTCCTGTGCACGGGTGTCGTGGGTCATGCGAAACCCTAGCAATAGGGTCGCGACTGCGCCTCGGACCCTCAGCGGGCGACGGCCTGCTGGTTCGACGGGTGGGCGTAGCGGCCGCTCATGTAGGTGCGCTGGGCAGCGGCCCGGCCCGGTCGCTCGGCCAGGGGGTCGAGGTAGTGGAGCTTCATCTCGCGCTCCGAGGCCATGCGGCGGAGGTGGACCAGGATGCCGACGTAGGCGGCCAGGGCCACACCGTCGAGGGCGACGACCGCCCAGACGAACGACGAGCCGGTGACCGCGGCGGCCATGAGCGTGATGATGAAGACCGCTCCGAGGATGGTCAGGGTGTCCTGACGGCGACGCCGGGCCTGGGCCCGGGTGAGGGCGTCCGGCACGCGGGGCGCCGTCGGGACGGGTGCGGGTACGGCGTCGTGGGCCGGGGTGTCGAACCGGCCGGCCGGCGGCGCCAGGTCGGCGGTCCGTTCGGCGACCGGGGCGAAGACGGGGGACGGGGCTGCGGCTTCGGCGTCCACCGGGGGCTCGCCCAGGAAGGCCAGCGCCGGGCGGGGCAGCTCCTTGGCCCCGACCACGGTGAGCACCGGCGGCCGGCCGCTGTCGGGGTAGTGGATGGTCGTCGGGGCGCCGCTGCCGTCGACGGCCCGGAGGCGGTAGGCGGGAGCCACGATGGGCTCGGGGGCGCGCTGCTCGAGCACGCGCAGCTGGTAGTGGAAGTGGGTGATCGACTGGTCGCCGCCGGCGCGGGCACGCCGCTTGAGGAGGCTGGGCCCCAGGATGACGGACCATGCCGCCACGATGATGATGACCACGACCACAGGCATCAGCTCCTCCACCGACCTGTTACCAGGACAAACGGTACTGACATGGAATTCCCCAGTGGTGGATGCTCCCCGGCGGGACGGCGGGCCACCGCTAGCGTCGATGCCGTGACCGCCTTCTGGACCCTGCTCGCACTCGCCGCAGTGGCCGCCGTCGTGGACTGGACAGCGGTGGCCCGGGACGACACCCGCCTCGAGTACGCGGCCAAACCGGCGGTGCTGGCCCTGCTCATGGCGGCGGCCGCCGTGCTTCCCGACGCCCACACCGACCTGGTCGATCGCAAGTGGTGGTTCGTGGCTGCACTGGCCTTCTGCCTACTCGGCGACGTCTTGTTGATGCTGCCCCGGGACCTGTTCGTGCCGGGCCTTCTGGCCTTCCTGGTCGGCCACCTGCTGTTCATCGTGGGCCTGCTGCAGCCGCCGTCGCCCCCCGGCACGCCGCCCTTCGCCTTCTCGACCACCGGCCTGGTCGTGGCGTCGCTGGTGGCCGTGGCCTACGGCGTCGTGCCGGCCACGCTCATCTTCCGGGCACTCGCCCGTGACGGGACGAGCGCGCTGATCGGCCCGGTGGCCGTCTACCTGTTGGCCATCCTGACCATGGCGGTCTTGGCCGCCAACGTCGGAAGTCCGGTGGCCGCCGTCGGCGCGGCCCTGTTCGTGGTGTCCGACACGGTCCTCGCCCTCAACCGGTTCGTCCGGCCGCTCCCCTTCGGCAACGTGGCGGTGCACGTCACCTACCACCTGGCACAGGGGCTCCTGGTGCTGTCGCTCGTCCACTGAGGGGCCGGTAGGCCGACACCCCGCTCAGCCTCCCTCAGCCCCGGGCCCGCGCCGCCCACCGGTCGCCATGCCGTTCGACAGCGACCGCCACTCCGAACGCGTCCGACACCGCTGCGTCGGAGAGCACGTCGGCGATGGGCCCGGCAGCCACCAGGGCGCCCCGACGGAGCAAGGCGGCGTGGGTCACGCCCGGGGGGATCTCCTCCAGGTGGTGGGTGACCAGGATCATCGGGGGGACGGCCGGGTCAGCGGCCAGGACTGCCAGCCGGGCGAGCAGGCCCTCGCGGGCGCCGAGGTCGAGCCCGGCGGCCGGCTCGTCCATCAGGATCAGCTCGGGGTCGCCCATCAATGCCCGGGCCAGCAGGACCTGCTGGCGCTCACCCTCGGACAGCAGGCCGAAGGCCCGCCCGGCGAACAGGTCACCCCCGAAACCGGCGTCGGCCAGCAGAGCCGACGCCCGGGCCCGGTCGGCGTCGGTGTACTCGTTCCACCACGTCTCGAGCGCGGCGTACCGACCGGTCAGCACCACGTCGAGGGCCGGTTGGGCCGGGCGCAGGGTCCGCCCCACTGAGGCGCTCACCACCGTGATGCGCTTGCGGAGCTCGCGCATGTCGACCCGGCCGAGCTGTTCGCCCAGGATCTCGACCGTGCCCCGGGTCGGCCAGAGCCCGGCACCCACCACCCGCAGCAGCGTGGTCTTGCCCGAGCCGTTGGGACCGAGCAGCGCCCACCGTTCCCCTGGGCCGACGGTCCAGGTGATGTCATCGAGCAGCGCCACCCCGTCGCGGACCACGGCCACACCGTCCAGCCGTACCACCGGCGACGGGCTCACGTCGACCACGACGCCGCCCCCTCCATGTATCCCATGCCCCCATCCCGGAAAGCCCGACGGACCCGCACCGCTTCGCCGATCACCGACGTGGTGCAGGACACCATGTGGACGGCGACGCGGTGCGGGCCGACGTCAGAATCCGCTGGCGTACCAGCGACCGTTCTGCATCACCGCTGCCACGACGAATGGCGTGCTGTTCGGGCTGTTCGGATTGTCGGCCGTGGAGAAGGCCTCGTCGAAGGAGGTTCCGTCAGCCGTACCGACTTTCGGGTCGGTGTTCGAGATGCACTGCGCCCCCATACAGGTTGTCCCGGTGAGATTGACGATCGCCTTGCTTCCCTGGATGTCGACGCTCCCGACAGCCATGCCCTTGAACGTCGGGGCGGCTTGCCCGGCAGGAGTCGTGAATGCCGTCTTGCAGTTCGCGACCTGGCTTGGAACAGCGAAGGTGCAGAACGAGCCGGGGTCGGGGCTGGACAGCACGGCGAGGTACGCCGTCCCAAGGTCTTGAGGGCTCGCAGCTCCTTCCGACGCATTCGAAGTGGACGATCCGCTGGTGGTGGTCGTCGCGGACTTGGCCGCAGTCGAAGTCGTCGTAGATGTCGTAGTCGAGGACGAACAGCCGGCGAGGGCCAGTCCGACCACGGTGAGGATCGTCCCGCCAATGATCCGCTTACCCATTTCTCACTCCTATTCATCGTGCCGGCGACGTGCCGGGATCTGGCTCCTGGTTGCCGGCAAGCTAGGCCACTTCGTCGAACGCTCGCAAGAGAGTCCACGAGATGTGACCAGGCCATCGGCGGTCGAACGGGCACGATTCCCGACGGCGCGGAAGAGCTCGGCAGAAGTCATCGGGAGCATCGGCGATCATGTCGGAGAGTTGCCCCTCGACATCGAACCTAGGCGGGATGAAGCGCATGATACCCGGGACCTCCGCCGACCGACGGTGTCAGTTCAACCGAGGAAGACGGCCATGCCGAGCGGTCACCGCCGTTGGATGCGGTGGCCACTCGCGGCTGCTCGACCTTCATGCCGCGGTTGCTCCGGAGGTTCGTGACGTGGCGCTCGCCTGGGCCAAGGACGTGCCGGTCTGTTCGAATTGACCGTTCGGCGCAGACGCCGGAACGACGACATCGGAAGGTGGATCCTGCCGGACTCCCGGTGTCGACACCGGGAGTCCGCAAGCGGTCGCGCGGATCAGCCGCGGATGGTGGCCGAGGCGGACGAGATGTCGCTCGTTCCCAGAGCGTTGACCGCCGCGACCTTGAATGAATAGTTGAAATTCGGATCCAACCCCGTCACCAGTTCGGTCGTTGCGGCGGAAGGAAAGGTGAGCGGAGCCTGCGCTGTCGTTCCATCGAGGTACGGGGTGACCACGTACCCCGTGACAGGCGATGCGCCGTCCCAGGCCGGGGCGATCCAGCTGACGCTGACGTCGGACGGCCCCACCGCTGACACCGAGACACCGGTCGGCGGCGAGGGCGCGGTGATGGAGGGATAGTTTGGCAGGCCTCCCGACGAGGCCGAGCAGTACCGGGTGACGGCGGGGCCGTCTTGGATCACCCCGTTGGTGTCCGTGCCGGCATAGACGCCGGACAGGGGTGGGCACACGCTGGTCGAGCCGGCGCCGGCAGTCGTGTCGACCGCACCGAGGCCCCACGAGTTCGTCGAAGGAACGAGGTAGTCCGGCGGTGCAAGGAAGTCGAGGAGTGGGTCCCATGTGTAGTGCTTGACGTAGCCGGAAACGGACGAGTTGCCGTTGAAGGTTCCCACGGGCCCGCGCGCAAACTGCTGGAGCGATCCGTAGATGGCGAGCTGGCCTTCCCCGTTCCCCGCGGCGTAGTTATTGACCACGAACGACTGGGTTACGGCCAGGATCGCCGCGTCGATGGTGAGGCCGCCCCCGGAGTTGGACGGGTCGCACAGCACACCGGAGGCGCTACCGCACGGAGCCAGCACGGACCCGCCACCGTTGGTCACCGGATGGTTGACCTCGACGTAGTTGTGGGCGACGAGTCCGAGCGAGTCATTGATGCCACCCGCGCTGTAGGGGCAGAAGCTCTGGGGCTCGCCGCTCTGTCCGATGATCCACTTGCCGGAGCAGTCGGCGTACTTCAGGTTCCCGGTGATGACGACGTCGTTGGCCGTGCCGACGGCCAGCTGGCCGGACAGGCTTCCCTTGACGAAGGCGTCGCCCTCGGCGTCAGGCGCAGACGACTCGCCGTAGTAGCAGTTCGAGCAACCGCCGGCGTTGGTCTGGGAGTCGGCCCCGACGGAGTGCGAGGGGACAAGCGTGTTGGTCTGACCCAGGTTGGCCTGGGACGACGAGGTGTCGTCTCCGCCGCTGTACGTGGCCGAGAACGCGCCCGTTCCGCTCGACGATTCGCTGGTCGAACAGGTGGCGGTCGACGTCCAGCTGCCGCCCGAGGCGACCGGGGCGGACCAGTTCGACACCGCCGAGCAGGCCGGGATCGCCGCGGTCGAGTTGAATCCGAACATCTGGGTCGACTGGCTGAAGGAGACGGTGGACCCGCTGGGGATCCGGCTGCTGGCCGAGGTG
>DATCCR010000130.1:0-13709 GCA_036511155.1 Acidimicrobiales bacterium | reverse complement strand
GAGTAGCACGACCGGAGCGAAGAGGGCGACCGGTACGACCACCACTACGGCACTGTCCACCACGACGACGACGGTGCCGCCCCCGCCCCCGCCACCGATCCAAGTGATGCCAAACGTCCCGATCCCGGCCCAGAACCTTGCACCTCATCCAGTCGACTACTTTCCGGCGAGCGGGCCGTGATGCTCAATTCACCAGGTCGTCCTCCGTTCGGGAGAAGACGATCCGTGTGACATCGGTGGTGCCCGCTCCGAGCTGGTCGAGAAGGGCTAGGACGACCGCATGCTCGACCAGTTGCGAGGCCTTAGGGTCCGTCCGCCCCCGTGACACCGGTGGGACTCGCCAGGGTGACGGAGCGTGGCGGAGGTCGTGGATTGGCAGCCGGGGGAGTCGGGCCTGCTTCGGGGCGTCGTCCACTTGGCGATGGAGCATGCGGGCGTGGGCCGGCTCGATCCAGGCGTCGGGCGATCAGCCGCCTACCAATCAGTTGTGGAGCCCGAGAGCATCGGGCACGCCGAGCGGCCCGGCCGGGCTGCGAGGTCGGCAGCCGTCCTGGGCGACCTGTTCTGTTAGATTCCGGTGATCTCCGAACCGCCTGCTTACATCGAAAGCACCCATTGGCCCAGAGATTCCCATTGTGGTTATCGGCTCATGTCGTACTGTACTTGAGCAATTGATTTCGGCCCATTTGCACGGGACCGAGGCAGCCTCCCACCGTCCCTGAGGTCTCCTGACGGTTGCTACATCGGAGTAGATGTCGGGAATCGGACCCGTGCCATGCATCGGAAACATGGGGAGTGTCTCTTCACCTCCGTGTGCCTACCGGAGCCAGGAGAATGTGCCCCGGGCCCACCCGACCAGCCTTGGCGGACGCGTCCCGCCCCCCCCGATTCTGTCGATGGTGAATGCATCTCCCGATCCGGATCACTGGCGACTATGCCTACGAGAAATACCGCCATGTATCCGAAGTGTCTGACGTATCCCGGCCGAACAGGTCCGGGCGTGTTTGCACCACCACTAGGGACCTTGTCCCCTAGTGGTGGTCGGCCTGTGCCATCAATATGAGAGAAAAGAGGTGGACGCTATGGCCAGAGAGACACTCGGAACTTGGGGATCTACTCATCGGGGTACTCGGTATACATTGGCCCTGTCAGTTGCGGCAATCGGCATGTTCATGACCTCGTGCGGCGGCAGTTCGACGAGTGCAACGACCACGACGGTTGGGCCGGGCCCGAACAAGGCCGCCATGGCCACCGTCCTCTTGCGAGCTAGTGACTTCCCGACTGGCTGGGCTGAGTCCTCGAAGCCGCAGGCCACGTCGGACGATGCCCAGACCAAGAAGGCGGCCCGATCCATCACGGCGTGCAACGCCTTCGTCAAGCAGTCGGATCTCGAGAAGCAGCAGACCCAACTGACTTCGACGACGTTCAGCGATTCGACGATGCCCGCGGATTCTGCCAACGAGGCGAGCAATCAGGTCGTGGGGTACTCCTCGGAGGCACAGGCGAAGTCGGCTTATGCCGTGTACGCCGGGTCGCAGACGGGCACCTGCCTGCAGCAGGTGTTCGACAAGCTCCTGAAGGAGCAGGTCGCTTCGATCAACGCGGAGGGTGGGCCCACCGCGACGGTCACCGCAGACGTCCAACGGGTCGGTGTGCCGTCGGCCGGCGATGCGACGACTGCCTATGAGGTCGTCGTCGCAATCGACGTGGCTGGAACGAAGCAGCAGCTCGGCTTCGTCGTGCAGATCGTCCGCCTGAATCAGTACGTGGTCAGCTACAACGCATCGATGTTCCAGGCAGCGCCCGACAAGTTCGGCGAGAACCTGGTGGATCGTTCGATGGCTCGGCTCGAGGCGGCACTGGCGGGATGATGCGTCCGGCCGAATCGGGCTCGGGCGTGCAACGCAACCTCTGGTCCGCACGGAGGCCCCAGGGACGCGCTGGCCGGTGACCCCGCGTTCGGCGACGTCGTTGATCGGTGGAGGATCGGGTTGACGCAGCTTCTGGCAACCTGGCACGGCATCGCCAGCAGGTCCTGACACGAGTGCGGGCAGGCGCTTCCTCGCCGGCTGACGGGTCGTGTCGTGCCCTTCGGCCTCACCCTGAGGGTGCCACCGGGTTCAGGTGGCGGGTTCAGGTGGCGGGGTCGGACCCGGCGGGCACGTGGGAGCGCGCCTCGAGCACCAACTGGCCGTCGGCATCGAAGGCGGCGGCCACCTCACCGGCCAGGAGCCACCGGATGGGGTCGCCGGCGATGTCCCCGCGCCAGCCCTGGTCGAGTCGGCTGGGCTCGCCGACCACCAGCAGGGCGATGTCGGACCGGGTGGCCAGAAGGCCCTGGTCGAAGTCCAGCTCGTCGGCGATCTGGCGCACGAGCCCCGCGCACACGGCCACAGCGACCGGGGACGCCTTCGACTCGGCGGCATCGGGCGGAAGTCGCAGCTCGTCCTGGGCCAGTGCCCGACCCCGGTCGACCGCCTCGAGGATCTCGCCGGCGGCACCCTTGGCCAAGCTCCGGGCATCGACCCCGCGGAGCTTCTCGAGTTCCTGGCGGTTGTGCGGTGGCCGCTGGGCGATGGTGAGGATCGCCAGGTCGGAAAGCACGCTGCGGCGGGGCCGGTCGACGGCGGCCGCCCGGCGCTCACGCCACGCCGTCACCTCCTGGGCAACTCCTCGGGCCCGGCCAGTCAGCCGGCGCACATCGCCCACCTTCCACCAGGCCTCCTCGGGCACCACGCTGCGGCGCTGACCGGGCAGGACCAGCGTGCACTCCTCGAGGGCCCAGGCGAGGCGACCTCGCTGCTCGAGCCGGTCGACCATGGTGGAGCGGAGCGCCAGTAGGTACTCGACGTCACCGGCGGCGTAGGCGAGCTGGGTCGCCGGTAGGGGCCGGTGGAGCCAGTCGGACAACTGGTCCGCCTTCGCCAGGCTGATCCCGAGGACCAGATCGACCAGGCGGGCCAGCGACGGTGAGGACATCCCCAGGAACCCGGCGGCGACCTGAGTGTCGAAGACCCGTCCGGGGGCCGCACCACACGCAGTACGGAGGATGTCGAGATCCTGCCCGGCGGCATGGGCGACGGCGGTGCCGGGGCCTTCGAACAGGCGGCGTAGGGGAGCGGGGTCGACGGCCAGGGGATCCACCAGTGCCACCCGGTCCTGCCATGCCAGCTGGATCAGGGCGAGCGCGGGCCAATAGGTGCGTTCGGTGTGGAACTCGGTGTCGATGGCGTAGAACTCCTCGCCGGACAGCTCGTCGCAGAGTGCCTCCAGCCGATCGGTTTCCGTGATCAGGGCGGGTACGTCATCGGTGGGGGCCACTGCCTGGAACGTACTCCAGCACGCGGACGAGGCGTGACGCCGTCGGTGTCGCCGCCCCCGTGTCACGGAGTCGCCACGGAGCGCGGTCGAGGGTGGCCTCACGCGCTGGTCGCCCCCTACGATGATCACCATGCTGAGGGGCAACCGGTTCGGAACGGCTTGTCTGGTCGCGTCCGTGGGACTCGTCCTGGCTGGGACCGTCACCGTGGCGCCGTCCGGCGCGGTCACGACGCCGACGTCGGTGTCCATGGGCTACGGCGCCGACCAGCAGGGGACGAGCTGGTTCCAGGGGCAGGTGCAACTCACCCACCAGTCGGTCACCGGCACGACGTTCGGACGCCTGTTCGCCACGCAGACCACGGCGAAGGGCTTCCCTCAGCCGCTCGTCGACAAGAGCACCCTGCTCACCGAGAACAGCAACAACGACATCTACGGCCTCAACGCCACGACCGGGGCGGTCAAGTGGCGCCAGCACCTGGCGCCGCCGTTCGACCCGTTCATCATCGGGTGCGGGGCCAGCGGAAACGGTGTCGGGGTGACCGGCACGCCGGTCATCGACACCGCCACCGACGTCGAGTACTTCGTCTACAAGACCAGCACCGGGCAGAACTTCATGGATGCCCGCCACGTGCCCACCGGGGTCGAGGTGGCCGGGTTCCCGGTGGCCATCCAGGGACAGGCGACGAATGCACCCGGCGTCTCCTTCAACTCGACGGCCCAGCTCCAGCGACCCGGGCTCGTCCTGTTGGGCGGCGTCGTGTACGCCGCCTTCGGCAGCCACTGCGACCGGTCGACCTACGAGGGTTGGGTCATCGGGGTGTCCGAGGCCGGCACGATCACCACGATGTGGTCGGACGAGACCACGGCCGGCGCCGACGGGGGCATCTGGCAGAGCGGCGGGGCACTGGTGTCTGACGGCCCGGGCACCATGGTGCTGTCCACGGGCAACGGCACCGAGCCCATCGGGCCGGCCCACGCCGGCCAGACTCCCGGCGCCTACGGCAACGCCGTGGTGCGGCTCACCGTCGGAGCCGGCGGCGCGCTGAGCGCCTCGGACTTCTTCATCCCCTACGACGCCCCCTCCCTCAACGCCATCGACGGGGACCTCGGCTCCGGCGCCCCGGTGCTGCTGCCGTCCACCCCGTTCAGCTCGGTCAACCACCCCCGTCTGGCGGTCGAGATCGGCAAGGAGGGATACCTCTACCTCCTCGACGCCCAGAACCTCGGCGGCTACGCCCAGGGAGCGGGCGGCGGTGACGCCGTCATCGAGCGGCTCGGGCCGTTCGGCGGCGTCTGGGGGAAGCCGGCCGTGTTCGGCGGGGCCGGTGGCTACGTGTATCTCGTCGACTCATCCTCCATCGGCGGGGCCGGCCGCCTGCTGGCCTTCAAGTACGGCATCGACGTGAACGGCCGGCCGAGCCTCGCCCAGGTGGGCCAGACCACCGACGCCTTCGCCTACGGCTCGAGCTCCCCGATCGTGACGTCGGGCACCAGCGCCAACGGCTCGGGGATCGTGTGGGTCACGTGGACCCCGCAGACCAACAGCCAGATCGCCGAGCTGCGGGCGTACTCGGCCGTGCCCGACTCCGGCGGGACGCTCACCCTCCTGCGGAGCTTCCCGCTCGACGACGGGGCGCAGAAGATGACGGAGCCGATGGCCGCCAACAACCGCGTCTACGTGGTCGGGCTGACCGGCAAGGTCTACGGGTTCGGCGCGCCGGTGACGACGCCGCTGGCCGTCAACCCGCTGTTCCTGCCGGCAACCACCCTCGGGCAGACGTCGACGGGCACGCTGACCTTCATGGCGACGGGGGCGCACACCGTCAGCGCGCCGACCTCGTCGGACCCCCAGTTCACCCTCGGCACGCCGACACCGGCGGTGCCGGTCGCCCTGGCCAAGCACAAGCTGCTGCACATTCCCGTCACCTTCAGGCCGACGCTCGAGGGCGAGCAGGGCTCGGTGGTCTCGGTGCTGGTGGACGGCCTCCCGTTCGCCGTGGGCGTCGAGGGCGCCGGCGTGGCCGCCGGGCCGGAGCTGACCGTGCGGCCGCGTGCGCTCAGCTTCGGCGGGAGCAGCCCGGGCCTGACGGTGACGAGCGGGGTCTCGATGACCAACACGGGCAGCGCCCCGCTGACCATCGCCAGGGTGACGCTCCCCACCGCGCCCTTCGTCGCCTCCGGTCTGGCGACTGCCGGAGCGGTCCTCCAGCCGGGGCAGTCGTTCACCGGCTCCCTGGGCTTCGCTCCCACCGCCTACGGGCTGTTCACCGGGAGTCTGACGGTGGACGCCGGTGCGGGTGGGACGGCAGCCGTGCAGCTCTCGGGCTCGTCGGCCACCCCGGGTCAGCTCTCGGTGGCCCCGAACCTGATCAAGTTCGGGAACGTCGCCGTGGGAAGCGTCGCCACCAGGACCTTCACGGTGTCGAACGTCGGCGGCACTGCGGTGATCGTCACCAAGTCCCAACCTCCGGTGGCCAACCACTTCCGGGCCACCACCGCCCTGCCCGAAGGGGTCGCACTCTCCCCGGGCGAGAAGCTCACGGAGACGGTGACGTTCTCCCCCAAGGCGGCTGGCATCTTCCACGACAAGTGGGTCATCAATTCCACCGGCAGCAGTGCCGCCGTCCAGGTCCAGCTCGTCGGGACCGGCGTCTGAGCCTGCGGGGTCGGATTGGGGGGCACCAGGATTGGCTGGCGCCCCGGCCCCGTTTCGCCACGATGTCGTCAGGTCCGCTTCGAATCCTTCCAGTTCCACCAGTCGAGGAGTTCCGCATCATCGACGTCCCCGTCGCTCTGGACGAAGTGGTGGGCGGCCCGGAACGCGTAGAGCACGCAGCGGTCGGTGGGGCCGTCGATCACTTGCAACCGGTCGAACAGGTCCTCGGGCACCGCCTGTCGGAGTTGCCCGGGTTCGTCGATCCCGATGCGCCGCAGGTCGTCCGCCATCGACGGGCCGATTCCGGGCAGGGACTCGAGGCGGTCCAGGCCGAGCCGCTTGACCATGGGTCTGCTCCTCCCTGTGCCACGGGATCATCCCGCGTCTCGTCCGTGGAGGAAGAGTAGCGATCCGCTCCCCGGTGCACCGGGGCCGGGTCAGCCTCGGAGGGCCTCCGCCACCTGGGCGATCCCCTTCCCCCAGGTGTCGATCGATCCTTGGGGTAGGTACGACGTCCCGTCGCTCCGGTGGTCGACGTTCGGCATGGCCAGGTAACGGATGACGCCGGATCGGTCGAGGAAGTAGGTGACCGAGGTGTGGACCACGTCGGTGGCCGGATCCGGCGCCTGGACGAACACCCCGTAGTCCTTCCAGACGGCGGCCAGACCCGCTCCGGTCCCGGTGAGGAAGCGGAAGTTCCCGAGCCCCTCGAGCTGGTGCGCCCGGGCGTAGGCCAGCACGTCACCGGTCGAGGTCGCGTAGGGGTTCACATTGACCGCCACGATGGCGACGTCGCCCCGGTGAGTGCCGAGCAGCCGGTCAGCCCGGACGAACTCGGCGGAGATGATCGGGCAGATGTCGATGCAGTGGGGATCGAGGAAGGTGAGCACCACCACCCGCCCCCGAAGGGAGCGCAGCGACACCTCCCGGCCGTGCTGGTCGACCAGCGTGAAGTCCGGCGACTTCGTGTGTCCCTCCATGCGGCTGGACAGGGCCATGGCCTGGGCGGTCGCCGGATCGATGCCGGAGCCGGTGGAGGCCCCGGAGCGCGCGATGGCGAGTCCGCCGACGACCAGTGCGACCACGGCGATTCCGGCACAGAAGGGGATCAGGACGGCCCGGCGCATCAGGCCCCGCCCGCGGTCACCACCATGTCGGTCACGAAGCCCGCCGCCATTCCGGCGAACAGGCCCCAGGCCAACGTGCGCGGCCGGGCCTGCCTGAAGGCGACGGCCAACAACTGGAGGACGACGAACAGGATCGACCCCGCCGCCAGGGTGAGGAAGGCCACGCTCACCGGGGCGCTGGTGAACTGGCTGCCGATGATCGTGCCGGCCACCGTCGGCCCGCCCCCGATGAGCCCGAGCAACGCCAGGAAGCCCCAGGAGGGCCGTTCGCCCGCAGCCGCCATGGGCGCCACGATGCCGAACCCTTCGGTGGCGTTGTGGAGGGCGAACCCGATCACGAGCACGGTGGCCAACGAGATGGCGCCCTGGGCGGCGCTCTGCCCGATGGCCAGGCCTTCGGCGAAGTTGTGGAGTCCGATCCCGATGGCGATCAGGAGCCCGAGGCGCTCGGCGGGGGACAGCGAGTCCGAAGTGGCAGAGGTCGCCAACGGTTCCTCCATCGCCATGGCGCCGGGACCGAACGGACGGGGCTTCCGTCGCGTCAGGAAGCGGTCGTAGTAGGTGAGGCCCAGTAGTCCCACGCCGAGGCCGCCGAAGAACAGGAGGGAGTAGCCGAGCACCACGGCCAGCGAGCCGGTGCCGTTGTGGAGGCGGTCGAGCGAGGCGGCGATGGGATCGTAGGCATGGGCCAGGACATCCCAGATCAGGAAGACGAGGATCCCGATGGCCAACGCGTTCAGGAACTGGCGGAGCTGCGGGGCCGGCCGCTTCATGCGACCGATCGGGAGGCCGAGGAAGATGGTCCCTCCGGCGATCGCCCCCAGCAGGATGATTCTGGTTTCGCTCATTCGATTCCCTTAGGCGAAAGATTAGGCATACCTAAGATAGTCGACGTTAGCGGACCGAATGTCAAGTCCCGGTGGGCGGCCGCGTGCCGGCATGCAGGCGCCGTGGGGCCGTGCACCGGGCGGAGAACGGGTCGTCCGTCGATGCGTCTGCCCGAGGGGCCGGGCGCCCGCACTCCGTCGGCCACCGAGAACGCGGCACCCGCGCCCGCACCCGGTCCGTCGGCCTAGCGTGTCCCCCAACGGCCCGGGGGAACGGGCCTCGGACCAGGAGGCACGATGGGCTGGGACTTTTCGACGGACCCCGACTACCAGAAGAAGCTCGACTGGGTGGAGCAGTTCTGCCGCGAGGAGGTCGAGCCGCTCGAGTACGTGTTCCCCTATGCGGTCCGCTCGAAGGACCCGAAGATCCGTGCGCTGGTCAAGGGCCTCCAGCAACAGGTGAAGGACCAGGGCCTGTGGGCGATCTTCCTCGACGAGGACCTCGGCGGCCCCGGCTACGGCCAGCTCCAGCTCGGCCTGCTCAACGAGATCCTCGGCAGGTACCCCTCGGCGCCGCAGATGTTCGGGGCGGCCGCGCCCGACACCGGCAACATGGAGATGCTCGCCGCCTACGGCACCGAGGAGCAGAAGGAGCGGTGGCTGAAGCCGATGCTCGCCCAGGAGCTGTGGTCCGCCTACTCGATGACCGAGCCGCAGGGCGGCTCCGACCCCAACCTCTTCAAGACGTATGCCACCCGTGACGGCGACGAGTGGGTGATCAACGGCGAGAAGTGGTTCACCAGCGCCGGCCGGGTCGCCGACATCCTCTTCGTCATGTGCACCAACGGCATGTTCGTGGTGCCCCGGGAGACGCCGGGCGTCGAGATCCAGCCCGAGCCCCGGAACCACAACCACATCGTCTACACCGAGGTCCGGGTGCCCCTCGACCACTTGCTCGGGCCGGAAGACGGCGCCAAGGTGCTGGCCCAGCGCCGGCTGGGCGGCGGGCGCATCCACCATGCCATGCGCACCATCGCCCAGTGCAACCTGGCCTTCGACATGATGTGCGAGCGGGCCCTGAGCCGCCAGTCGCACGGCAAGATCATCGGCGAGCACCAGATGGTCCAGGAGAAGATCGCCGACTCCTACGCCCAGATCCGGATGCTCCGCCTGCTCGTGCTCGAGACGGCGTGGAAGATCGACAACACCAGCACCCAGGAGTGCCGGACCGACATCGCCACGGTCAAGTTCACCATGGCCAAGGTCCTCCGTGACGTGTCGTTCAATGCGCTGCACATCATGGGCTCGCTCGGCACCACCGACCTCACGCCGTTGCAGGCGATGTACGCCGGGGCGCCCACCATGGGGATCGCCGACGGCGTCGACGAGGTCCACAAGGCCACCGTCGCCCGCAATGTCCTGAAGGGCTACCGCCCGCACGAGGGGTACTGGCCCACGGAGTACATCCCGGCCAAGCGCGAGGCGGCGTGGGAGGCGTTCCAGCCCCGGTTCGACGCCGACCCCGAGCTGCTGGAGTTGGCCGAGGGCTACAGGAAGTACCTGGCCAAGCGGCGCTGACGGGGCGTCGGCTCACCCACCTGCCGGCCTGTCGGCCCGTCCCGACCCGGCGGCCGTGGTGGAGGCGGCGGCAGACGCCGGAGCGGCGAGGACCACCAGGAAGTCGCGTGTCGAACCGACCTGGCACTGGTTGGAGGGGTGCTGCTGGCCGGGGATCTGGGCGACGAGTGCTCCACCGGGCGACGTGGCCGTGTCCATCTGGAGGGTGGCCGGGTTGATGTCGAGCTGCATTCCGTTGACGGCCCCCACGGCGAGCAGTGCCTGGGCCAGGTCGGCCGGGACCGTGGACATCGACGCCACGTACACGATGTTGCCGACGGCGTCCTCGCCTAGGCCGCTCCTGGCCACCCGCGTCCCGCCCCCGTAGGTCCACCCCCACGCCGTGATGGTGCCCACCAGGGGGTTCACCTGACCATCGGTGACGAGCGGCTGCAGATTCTGGCGGACATTGAGCGCCGGGTCGGCCAACGTGGGCAGCCCCTTGCCCCACACCCCGACCGTGCCGTGCCCCGCGGCGTCGAGGACGAACGTCGCGAGCCCGGGCTCCACGGGGGTGAGGGGCTGGCCCCACGTCACGATGCCGCCGGGGTGGTCGTGGACCTTGAAGCCGCTGTTGAAGCAGGCCAGGACGGAGGGCGCTTCGGCGGCACTGATCATCGGTCCCGAGTCGGGACCGATGGCCGCGGCGCCCGATGGCGGCTCGAGGCTGCCGATGTGGAGGTCGAACGTGACGTGGCCGGCCAGGAACCGCACGAGCATCATGGAACTCCCGTCCGGCTGCGTCAGCGTCCTGGTGTCGACGGCGATGCCGGCAGGATCACGGCCGAGTGTCGTCCACCCCGGCTGCTCGACGGCGGTGGTCGTGGTCGTCGTGGGCGGCGCCCGATGGACCGTCGTCGGGGGGGCGGAGGGACGCACGGAGGCACAGGCAGCCAACGTGAGCGCGCACGCGCAGGCGGTCGCGAGGACACCAGCCCGCCGTCCGGCGGGTGCCAGGACGAGTCTCGACACTAGGGCAGCAAAGCACGGATGGCGCCGTCGAGGGGGGTCACCCGACCGCTGGAGGCGACGGTACCCGGGTCAGACGTGCATGGACTGGAACGCGTAGTAGGTGAGGTAGGCCGGCCAGAAGAAGGCCTTCCACATCGCCACCACGACCAGCCAGAAGCTCCCGGAATGCACGTGCAGGAAGTAGATCAACGTACCGAGGAAGCCGAGGAACCACAGCCCGCCGGCCCCGCCGCACCGGTTCGTCCTCGAGTGCTTCGTGGTGGTGTCGGACATCGGTTCCTCCTCGCTCAGGTCGTCCCGCTCAGGCGGCCACCGGTTCGCCCGACCGTCGGCCGGCCAGGCGCTCCGCCCGCTCCTTGATGCCGAGCAGCATCTTGCGTTCCATGACCAGGCTCCCGGGCTCCATGGCGTACGTGTAGAACCACCGGGTCCACGCCGTGTCCTGGGGCAGCACGATCCGGTTGCGGCTGATCAGCCGGGTGCCGGCCCCGGTCGCCACGAGGACGAAGGCCCAGGACCAGTGGCCGTCGTCCGAGCGCAGCACCATCGCCTCGCCCGGGTCGACGACGGCGGCGCGCAGGACCGGGCCGGAGTCGCCCAGGTACTGGGCATCGCCCACTGCGAGGTGCTGGTACTCGGGGACCACGTCGTCCACGCTGTGGACGCCGAGACCCAGCAGGTTCTCGATCCAGTCGTAGGTGTAGACGCCGCCCCGGCCGGGGCCCATCTGGGCCAGCCAGGGCCAGACGGCATCGGGCGGCGCGGCGATCGCTATCGCCCGTGTGGTGACCAGGTCGGGATCGCCCACCAGCCCGTCGCCGGGAAGCTCGCGCTGGGCCTCGTCATCGGTCGCGCCCCAGTTGACGCACCATGGGCGCCACTTGGGATAGGTGGCCACCGCCGCACCTCCGGCGGCCACCAGCGCACCGACGGCTGCCGCACCCACTTCGACGACCCGTAGCGCCGTGCCGGTCCGTGCGTGATCCCGTGCCATGCGTCCATTCAGGCACGGACGCAGCAGCCGCGGAAGGGGCGAAGGTCCCGGATGGGAGGTGTTGGCGCCTGCTCAGGTGCCGATGGTGGCGTGCATCTCCCACACGAGGATCTCGGCCGGCTCCACGGCGGTGACGCTCTGGCCGCCGGTTCCGGTGAACCGGACGGCGTCACCTTCCGCCAGCTGGCCGGCGCCCTCGAGGGTGACGCTGCCCCGGGCCACGAACAGGTGGACCCATGGTGCCTCGGGCACCTCGACCGGCTGTCCGGGTCGGAGCCGGGCCACGTGCAGGGCGGCGTGCTCGTTGCGGATCCGGATGGCCGACCGGTCGGCGTACCGGTCCATGCCGGTGGCGACGGTGGTGAGGCTGCCGTCGAGCAGCTCGGCGTCGATCTCCAGCTGCTCGTAGCCGGGGGTGATGCCTGCGGTGTCGGGCAGCACCCACATCTGGATGAAGTGGACCGGCTCCTCGTGCCGGTCGCCCGAGACCGTCCACGAGTCGTTCTTCTCCGAGTGGAGGATGCCGGTGCCTGCGCTCATCCGTTGGGCGAGGCCGGGGTAGATGATCCCGGAGGTGCCGATCGAGTCCTGGTGCACGAGTGAGCCCCGCAGCACCCAGGTCACGATCTCCATGTCGCGGTGGGGATGGGTGTCGAAGCCGGTCCCGGCCCGCACGGTGTCGTCGTTGCTCACCAGCAGCACGCCGTGGTGCACGTTGGCCGGGTCGTGGTGGTGGCCGAACGAGAAGGAGTGTTTGGAGTCGAGCCAGCCCAGGTCGGTGGCGAACCGGTCCTCGGCTCTGCGGATGTCCACATCGGGGGTCATGGCAGCCATCGGGCCTCCTTCGTCTGGTTCGTCGGCCCCGTACAACAGCGGCGGGCGACCGCCTGTTCCGATCGGGGCTCCATGGTGCCGGTGCGCGGGATCGCTAGGGCAGGACCCACCGGGCCCGCGACCAGATCTGCCAGTACTCGAGGGTCACGTAGCCCTCCTCCTGGTACAGCCGCTCGGCCACCGGCGTGGCCATCAGCAGCGCCACCGGCGGACCCCCGCCGTGCAGCCGGTGGTGGATGCTGGCCCGCAGCAGGCGCCGGCCGTACCCGGACCGCTGGTTGCCCGGTGCCGTGGACAGGGCCCAGCCCACGCTGTAGCGGCCCTGCACCCACATCCCGTGGGAGCAGCACTTGAGCTCGCCGTCCTCGAACAGCCCCCAGATCCGGCAGTCCTCGCGCTCGACCGCGCCGTCGGCGTAGACGATGGTCCCGACCTCATCAGGCACCCCGAACGCGGCGGCGGCGAGCGCCCGGGCGTCCGGCAGCTCGTGGGCCTGGATCCGGCGCACGGCGGGATCGTCGAGTGCGGGTCCGCCCGTCCGGGCCATGAACGGCATGGCGCCGGTGCACACCCACCCGGCGTCGCGCAGCGCCCCGACGGCGCCCAGGCCGGCACCGGCCAGCATGATCAGCGAGGGGACCTTGGCCGTGGTGATCTCCTCGATCAGCGCAGGGGCCACGTCGGGGCCGGTGGGTCCGTGCAGGAGGGCGAGGTTGTAGTCGACGTGCGGGGTGCCGCTGAGGGCGACCCACCAGTCGTCCTCGACCTGGAGCCGGCCGGCGGACGACCACGCTTCGGTGCCCCGGCCGAAGCAGGTGCGCGCGTCAGGCATGTCGGCGTAGGCCACCGGGTTCGGCGACGGGTCCATGGAACTCATCTCCTCCACTGGTTCTTCTCCACTGTGCCCACGCTGCCCACGCCCTCGCTGCCGGATCCGTCCAGGTCCTGCCGCGAGCCCGGACTGTAGCGACAGGCTGTCATTCGGACGAGCCCGGTCGGTGCACGCTCGGACGCCGGGTCCGGGTCCAGGATCGGTGGGCCACCGGGCGAGCCTACGCAACCTAGGCCTCCGCCAGGTGGTTCCACCTCCGTGACGCCACCGGCGATCGCGGCGTAGATTGCCCCCATGCGGCGCGACGAACTGAAGGAACTCCTGGTCGAAGTCGGGCTCGATCTGCTGATCGAGGAGGGCCTGGCCCGTGGTACCGAGCGGCTGACCTTCAAACGGGTGTTCGACCGGGCGGCCGACGAGCGCGGCGTACGGGTGACCAACGCCTCGGTCATCGGCCGCATCTGGACCGACATGGCCGACTACCAGGCCGACGTACTGGCCGCCGCTCTGAAGAACGACGACCTGGACG
>DATCCR010000129.1:0-26189 GCA_036511155.1 Acidimicrobiales bacterium | reverse complement strand
GGAGTACGACTGGGACGAGCCGATGGAGCCGTGGACCGTCTCCGACCCCGGGGGCCAGCTGCACGCCGTGTTGACGCCGCGGTTCGACAAGCACACCGACGTGGGCGGCGGCCAGGACTTCGGCAGCCAGGTCCACCAGGTCTTCGGGACCTGGGCGGGGCACCTCACGACCGACGACGGGCTGCACGTCGGATTCGACGGCCTGCAGGGCTTCGCCGAGGAGGCCCGCCAGCGTTGGTAGCCCGACGAGGGGACCGGCGCGGCCGGGGCATCGCCGCCGTGACCTTCGCCTACCTCATGGTCATGGCGTTCTCGACCTCGCCGAGCCCCCTCTTCGGGTTGTACAAGGCCCGGGACGGCTTCGCCTCGTTCACCATCACCCTGATCTACGCCGCCTACGCCGTCGGGGTGATCATCAGCCTCTTCTTCTTCGGCCACATCTCCGACTGGTACGGCCGCAAGCGGGTGCTCGCCCCTGCCGTGGCACTGTCGGTGGTGAGCGCACTGGTCTTCCTGTCCTGGCGGGCGCTCCCCGGCCTGTACGTGGGCCGCATCATCAGCGGGCTGTCGGTCGGCATGGTGACGGCCACGGCCACGGCCTACCTCGGTGAGCTGTACGCCGTCCACCGCCCGGAAGCAGGCAGCCGGCGGGCCCAGCTGGTGGCCGCGACGGCGAACGTCGGCGGGCTGGGCCTCCACGAGGGACGGGGAGGACCGGTGTCGTCACCCGGTTCGCACTCTGCGGGCCGTTCGTGAAACGGGGATGAGGGGAGGATGAGAGTCCTCTCATCTTCGGGCATCCGGCTCCGGCGCCCGGCCGAGCAGTGCTACACCGGGGCGGGAGAAGGCTCGGCGCCGCCACCATCCCGACCGATACCGGGGCCGGCGCCGACGGGAGGTGCGAGGGTGGAGGCCCAGGGTACGGACGATGGGGACCGGTCCGGCGACGGCGACGGCTCCCCGGCGGCCGGGCCCGCGCCGGGCACCCTCGTCCTGATGCGCCATGGGACCAGTGCGGCCAACCTGGTCGGCCGGACCGCCGGATGGCAGGACGTCGCGCTGTCCCCCCAGGGGGAGCAGGACGCCCACGTGGCCGCCCGGGCCATCGGCGCCGCCGGCATCAGCGTCGACGTCGTCTACGCCAGTGCACTCACCCGGGCGGCGCGCACGGCGGAACTCGTCGCCGCCGACCTGGGTCTGCCCCACCACGCGGTCCGCCGCCGGTGGCGGCTGAACGAGCGGCACGCCGGGGCCTTCGAAGGCATGACCCGCGACGAGATGCTCGACCATGCGGGGCGCGAGGTCGTCCGGGCGTGGAAGCGCCAACCGACGGCCCGGCCGCCGGGCCTCGGTGCCGCGGACCGTCGGCACCCGGTCCACGACCCCCGCTACGCGGACGTCCCCCACGGCCTTCTGCCGTCGGGGGAGTCGAGCAGCGACGTCCTCCACCGTCTCCTCCCCCTATGGGAGGGCGAGATCCTGACCGCGCTCGCCTCGGGTCACTCCGTCCTCGTGGTCTCCCACGAACACGTCCTGCGGGTGGTCACGGCGCACCTGGCCGGCACCGGCTGCAACCTCCCCGAGGACGCACCGTTCCCGGGTCGGATCCCCTGGGCGTTCCACCTCGACCCGGCCGGCGGCGGAACCGTCAGCTCGGTCCGGCTGGACCCGCCGCCTGACGCCCGGTAGCGCTCACGTCCCGGGGGAGACCGGCGTGGCGTGGGTCCACCGCAGGGGCGTCCAGACGACGGGATGGAACCCGAGTGGCGTGCCCCTGCCGATCCCGTACACGGCGAGCCCGGCGTCGGACCAGGCGTCCAGGTCGGTGACGCCGGCGGCGTCGAAGACGACGTTCCCGTCCATGACGGCGGCCACGGCCCGGGGCTCGAGCGCGCTGAACTCCGGCGATGCGGTGGTGATCACCACCGCATCGGCGGCCAGGACCGCCTCGCCCACGGTGGGCACACGGATGCCGGTCCGATCGTCGGTCGCGACCAGCGGGTCGTAGGTCCGCACTTCGGCGCCGCGCCGCTCCAACTGCTCGACGATGTGGACGCCGGGCGAGTCTCGGGTGTCATCGGTGCCGGCCTTGAAGGCCAGCCCGAGGACGCCGATCCGCCGTCCGCCCAGCGAGCCGAGGATCATCTCCATCTTGTCGACGACGGCCTCGCGGGCGTACGTGTTCTGGGCCTCGGCGGCGGCGGCCAGCAGGGTGTTGGTCCCGACCGAGTCGCCGAGGGCTACGAATCCGGCCACATCCTTCGGCAGACACGAGCCCCCATATCCGGGTCCCGGTCGGAGGAAGGCGGGCCCGACGCGGTGGTCGGCCCCGACGCCGGCCAGGACGGTGCCGGCATCCGTCCCCAGTGCGTCGCACAGCTGGGCCACCTCGTTGGCGAACGACACCTTGATGGCCAGGAAGGTGTTGGAGGCGTACTTGACGAGCTCGGCCCCACGGCGGTCGCATCGGATCACCGGGCTGGCCGGCGGATAGAGGCTGGCGACGAGCTCCGCCACATCGTCGTCCTCCGCTCCGACGACGACGCGGTCGGGGGCCAGGAAGTCTTCGACGGCCCGGGACTCCCTCAGGAACTCGGGGCTCGAGGCCACACGGATGCGGATCCCGGGGAGCACCTCGTCGGCGCAGACCAGCTCGAGGGCCTCGCAGGACCCGGGGGGGACCGTGCTCTTCACCACGACGACCAGGTCCGACGTCGCGCACCGGGCCACCTGCCGGGCGGCGTGCGCCAGGTAGCTCAGGTCGGGCTCGCCCGACGGCTGGGGGGGCGTCCCGACGCACAGCAGCGCCACCTCCGCGCCCACCAGTGCCGGCTCGATTCCGCTGAGGAAGTCGAGACGGCCTTCGGCACGGCCTTCGGCCACGAGTTCCGCCAAGCCGGGCTCGTAGATCGGCATCTCGTGCCGGAGGATCATGGCCAGCCGGCGGGGGTCGCTCTCGACACAGCGCACACGGTGGCCCAACCGGGCAAGGCAGGCGGCGGCTGTGAGACCCACATAGCCGGCACCGACGACGCAGACGGTGCGGGCGGGCGGCAGGTGGTCGTGCGCTGCCGGGTCAGGGGTGGTGTCCATGGAGTGCTCCTCGTGCGGTGGTCGGCGGGTGGTGGATCGACGGTGTGTGGACGTGGCGGTTCAGCCGTGCACGGAGCTCAGCGCACCGGGGCGGCGAAGCCGTCCGGGATCGGGAGTGGGAGCGGGGTTGCCCGGGCCGGCTGGCCCGCCGTGTACAGGCGGTGGTAGGCGGTCCCCGCCTCGATCAGCTCGTGGTGCGTCCCGTGCTCGGTCATCCGGCCCTGGGACAGGACGGTGATCCGGTCGGCGTTGTGGACGGCGTTGAGCTGGTGGGTCACGATCAGCGTGGTCCGCCCCGCGCTCAGGCGGTCGAGGGCGTCGACCACCACCGACTGGGTGCTGGCGTCGAGCCCGGTGGTGGGCTCGTCGAGGAGCAGGATCGGGGCGTCCCGCGCCATGGCCCGGGCGACGGCGATGCACTGCCGCTGTCCGCCGGACAGGCCGGATCCCCCTTCGCCGACCTCCGTGTCGAACCCGTCGCGCAGGTTGTCGAGGACGTCGAGCACACCGACCTCGCGGGCGGCGGCCACCGCATCGGCCCTCGACGTCCACACGGAGCCGTAGAGCACGTTCTCCCAGACCGTCGGCCGGAGGAGGGCGAGCTCCTGGGGCACGAAGGCGATGTTCCGTCGCAGACGGTCGAGGTCGAGGTCCCGCAGGTCGGTGCCGTCCAGCAGCACCGCTCCGGCTGTCGGGTCGATGAAGCGAGGCACCAGGCGAAGCAGCGTGCTCTTGCCGGCCCCGGTCGATCCGACCAGCGCCTGCCGGTGTCCGGCCGGGACGTCGAGGGTGACGTTGTCGAGGACCACGCCCTCGCCCGGATGGGCGAAGCTGACATGGTCGAACTCGATCCGCCCCGTCGGACGCCCGATACGCCGTGGGTGCGACGCCCGGGGGACCTCCTCGTGGATGCCGAGCAGCTCACTCACCCGCTCGGCCGATGCCTGGCCGACCCCGATGGTCCCGGCCAGCTTGGCCAGCTGGCGGGCCGGGGTGTACATCCCCCCGAAGTAGGCCGAGAAGAGCAGCAGGTCTCCCGCCGTGAGATGGCCGTGGAGCACCGACAAGCCGCCGAACAGCATGACCAGGGCGGTGGACAGGGTCATCAGGAGGGTGACCAGCGGGGTGAACCGTGACTGGAGGAGTACCGCGTGGCGGTTGGCGGTCAGCCCCTCCGAGGCCAGGTCCCCGTACCGTCCGGCCTCCACCTCCTCGGTCCCGTAGGCCTGCACCACCGGCAGCGACACCAGGACCTGCTGGGCGGCGGCCGTGGCCAGGCCCTCGTTCCGCCTCGCCTCGCGCTGGGCGGTCTTGATCGTCCGCATGTAGTGGCGCATCACCGCCCACAGGACGGGCAGCAGGCTCATGGCCAGGAGGCAGAACTGCCACTGCAGGATGAGCATGATCACGAGCATCCCGACGACGGTCAGCGTGTTCTCGACCACCACCGGCACGACGTTGACCACGACGCTCTGCATCGCCTGGACGTCGCCGCCCATGCGGGCCAGGAGGTCACCGAGCTTCCGACGGTGGTGGAATCCGGCCGACTGCGCCGCCAGGTGGCGGAACAACCGGTCGCGGAGGTCGAAGACGACCCGCTGGCCCGCCCCGGCCAGAAGCGCGTCGGCGCCGTAGGCGGTGAGCCCCAGGAGCAGCGCGATCGCCACCATGCACCCCACGAGGGCGTACAGGCGGTCGGTGTGGTTGGTCGGGAGCCACGACAGCGCGGCCGGGAGCGGGTGGTTCGAGAAGACGCTGTCGAAGATCACCTTGAGGGGCACCGGGGCGACCCACTGCAGCATCGCCCGGAACGCCGAGAAGCACACGCCCCCGGCGATGGCGGCGCGCACCGGCCGCAGGTCCAGTCCCCAACCCAGGAACGAGGCCGTGCGGATCCGCTCCGCCCGCGTGCCCGCCGTCACCCGTCCAAGGCCCCGACGCGACGGGCGGACATCCCGAGGTCCATCGTGCGGGAGGCGACCGCCAGCCAGTCCATCTGCGCAACGGCGCGGGCGCGCCCCGCCTCGCCGAGCCAGCGCCGTCGGTCGGGATCGGACGCAAGGTCGCCAACGGCCACCGCCAGGGCGGCGGTATCCCCGGACGGGACGAGGATGCCGGTCGGGCCCAGCATCTCCCGCACGGGCTCGAAGTCCGAGGCGATGACGGGCAGGCCGGAGGCCATGGCCTCCACGACCTTGAGGGGCGAGAAGTAGAACCGCTCGTTCGGTAGGTACGGCGCCACGGCGATGTCCATGGCGGCGAGGTACCGCGGCACCTCGTCGGAGGGCACGGCACCGGTCACGGCCACCTGCACCGACGCCGGCAGCCGACGGGCCCGCTCGTCGACCATGGCACGTCGGGGGCCGTCACCCACGATGAGCAGTCCGATGGCGAGCGATCCGGCCAGCTCGGACACGGCGTCGAGGAGGAGCTCCACGCCGTGCCACGGCTTGAGGCTGCCGACGAACCCGACCACCGGTCGCCCCTCGTCGAACCCCAGCCGGCGACGGAGTTCGAGCCCGGCCTTCAACCACGTCGCGGGGTCGAGCCGCCCGGTGTCGGCACCGTTGGGGATGACGGTGGCGTCGGCCGCGCCGCACTCCCTCGCCCACGCCGCCAGTGGGCCCGAGACGGCGGCCACCCGGGCACCACGCAGGGCCTCCCGTTCGGCGAGGTGGGCATCGGCGGTCAGGCGGAGTCCGAAGTGGGCGATCCGTTCGTCGGCCACCGGCGCGTTCACCTCGACGACACGGGGGACGCCGAGCGTCGATGCCAGTTCCGTCCCGCCCGCGGCGAACAGGCTCAGCCGCTCGTGGACCCAGTCCGGCCGGAATGCACGGACGTCGGGCCCGATCGACTCGAAGAATGTTCGTGCCGCGGCCAGCCTCGTGACGTCCGCATCCGAACCGGAGCGGACCCTGCCCACATCGATCGGAAGCACCTCGACCTCGCCGGCACCCCGCGATCGCAGCGGTCCGACCACCGTCGCGGCATACAGGCGGACCGATGCGCCGAGGCGGGCCATGGTGCCGCACAGGGCGTCGACGTGGACCGACGCCCCCTTGGTCCCCCCGATCGGGATGCCGGGGTCGGGGAGCAGGTAGGCGACGCGCCGACCCGCGTAGTTCGCCTCGGGCAGAAGGGACGTCGTCATCGGGCGAGGACCCCTGCGACCGGCTCGTACGAGAGGCGGTCGAGGAGCAGTGCCGCCGGGAGCTCGACGCAGGTCCGGCGCGCGTACCTGGCGACCACGAGTCGCCTGGCGTCGTCCCCCAGTCGGGCCCGCAGCCGCGGGTCCTCGGCCAGCGACTGGAGGGCATCGGCCAGGAGACGGGGCTCCGGCCGGACCAGGAGCCCGGTCGTCCCGTCGTGGACCACTTCGGGGATCCCGGCCACTTCGGTGGCCACGACCGGAAGGCCGCAGGCCATCGCCTCGAGGACCGAGTTGGGGATCCCGTCGCGGTCACCGTCGTCCGTGATGACGCTCGCCTGGACGAAGACGTCGGCCTCCCGATACTCGTCCAGGACCTCGGTCTGGGTCCGGCTTCCGAGGAAGGTCACGACACCCTCGAGGCCGAGGGCCGCCACTCGGGCAGCGAGTGCGTCCCGCAGGTCACCCCCGCCGACGATCCGGCACTCGACGTCCACCTTGCGGCGGGCGAGGTCGGCCAGGGCGTCGAGGAGCACGGGATAGCCCTTCTTGGGCACCAGGCGTCCCACGGCGACGATCCGGAGTCCTGCCGACCCCTCGTGGTCGACACCGTCCGACCGGCCCCCCGGATGGAAGCGTTCGACGTCCACTCCGTGGGGGGCCAGGATCACCTTGTCGGCGACGTCGCCGCTCGTCCCGCGGCGCGCGGCTTCGGCCACCGCGATCCGACGCAACTCGGACGTCGCACTCTGCGAGCAGGCCAGGACGAAGGTCGACGCCTCGATCTTCATCGCCAGCACCGGCGGGCTCGAGAGGTAGAGGTCCTTGGCATGCGCGGCGAAGCTGAACGGGACGCCCGTCAGCTGGTGCACGTAGTAGGCGATCGACGCCGGGCCGTGGGCGAAGGCCGCATGGAGATGGACGCCGTCCACCCGCTCCATCTCGCGTGCCATTCCGCCGGCCTCGAGGAAGTGCCGGGCCAGCGCCATGCTCCGCTCCCGGGTGGCCATCGTCCAGGCCGTGCGGGACCACCGGCGCGGATCACGCCGGAAGAGGGTGGCGTGGCCACGGAGGAAGCGGGCGTGGTCGCGCACCGCGGCCCCGGCGCCGGCGCCCCTGCGGAGGTAGACCACCGTGCCGCGCACCTTCCCGACATCGGGCTGCACGTGGGACTCACCGGGATCCGCCACGGCGAAGAGCCGGAGCGGGACCCCGTGTGCCTCGAGGCCCAGGATCTCGTCGAGGATGAACGTCTCCGACAACCGAGGGAAGCGCTTGGTCAGGTAGCAGACGGTGCCGGGTGCCGTCCCGGGCAGCTCACGGACGCTCATGCCGGCACCCCCACCGGCGCGGCGTGCCGGTCCGGGGCCGTGCGGGACGCCGCCCCGACCACCTGGTGGAGCGCCTCGACCACACGCTCGCGCCCCCGGAGGTCGAGCGGCTGGGCACCCGGACGCGCCGGGCGGGCGGTCGACATCGCCGCCGCGAGCCGTCGGACGAGGTCATCGCCCTCGTCCTCGACCAGGTCCACCAGGCCCCGGGCAGCAAAGGCGCGGGCCCGCAGGAGCTGTTCCCGACGGGGCCACGCCCGCGGGACGACGATCGTCGGCACCCTCATACTGACCAGTTCGCACAGGCTGTTGTACCCACCTCTGCTCACCACGCAGCGGGCACGGGTGGCCACGCCGGTGAGGTCGCGCACGTGATCGACCACCGCCGCACCGGGGACGGAGGACGCCAGCGCCCGCAGATGGCGTCGGTCCGGCTCCGGCATCAGGGGTCCCATGCACAGAACGCTCCCGAGCCCCGACGCGGCCGCGGCCTGCGCCGTCGCCATGAGGACCTCCACGCCGTCACCCCCGCCTCCCACGGTGCCGAGGACGTACTCCCCGTCGGACGGCCCGCCGGGCGCGTGGGCCGGACGGAAGGGCGTGTCCCCGGTGACGTACCCGCAGTACTCGAGTCGCGAGGCGACCGGCTCGGGGATGCGGTAGGCGGCCCCGAGGTCGAACAGGTCCTGCTCGCCGTAGACGAGGACCCGGTCGTACACCGACTCGAGCGTCTCGTAGACGTGGTCGGCGCGCCATGCCTCGACCACCCGCTCCGGCTCATCGAGGATGTCCCGCAGCCCGAGGACGACCTTGGTGCGCGGACTGACGACGGGGATGGCGTCGAACACGGGCAGAAGCTCGCCCTTCATGCCCTGAGGAGCGTGGTCGATCAGGAACACGTCGGGCTTCCAGCGGTCGACCACGTCGAGGAGCACCGCACTGCGGGCCCGTCGCACGAGTGAGATGGCGAGGGCCGGATCGATCGACCGGTACTCGTCGTCGCCCGTCTTCACGACCGGCGGCAGCTGGACGCAGACGAGGCCCTCCGGGCGGTTCACCTGGTCGATCACCGGGGAGCCGGAGGCGAGGACCACCCGGGGCGGGTGGGGGCCGGCCAGCAGCTGGCGGGCGATCACCAGATTCCGGCGGAGGTGCCCGAGCCCGTAGGTGTCGTGGGAGTAGAGGAGCACGCGACGCACAGCGGGACCCGCGCTCATGCCGGCACCGCGACCTTGGCGTCGAGTACTTCGCGCACCCAGGCCACCTCGCGTTCGAAGCCGGCGGCAAAGGGGACCTGCGCCTCGAACCCCAGAATCGAGCGGGCCCGGCTCAGGTCGGCCGCCGTCACCCGTACGTCGCCGCGAGCGAACGGCTGCTCGTCGAGGATGAGCTGCGTTCCCACCAGGTCCCGCAGTTGGTCCAGCACCTCGAGGATGCTCACGTCGCACCCTCCCCCGACGTTGATGGCCAGTCCCGACGCCGGGGCATCGGCCGCGGCGATGGTGGCGGCGGCGATGTCGCTCACGTAGGTGAAGTCCCGTCGCTGCGTCCCGTCGCCGAACAAGGTGATCGGTCGGCCGGCGAGGGCCGCCTCGGCGAAGATGCGGAGCCCCATGTCCGGCCGCTGTCCCGGGCCGAACACGGTGAAGTAGCGGAGGGCCACCGCCTCGAGCCCGGCGCCGGACGCGTCCAGGCAGAGCCGCTCGGCGGCCAACTTCGTCCGCCCGTAGGGAGAGATGGGGGCGGGGGTCGCCATCTCGCGGAAGGGGGTCTCACCGTCGCCGTAGATCGACGACGACGAGGCGTAGACGACCCGCCGGACCCCCGCGGCCTTGGCCGCGGCCAGCACCCGCTCGGTGGCGAGGATGTTGTCGTGCTCGTAGCGGTCCACGCCGGTGAAGCTGGCTCGCACCCCCGCTCGGCCGGCCAGGTGGAAGACCACCTCGGCCCCCGCGAAGACGCGCACGAGGTCGAGGTCCACCAGGTCGCCGACGACCAACGAGATCTCCGCCGTCCGCACCAGGCCGGCGGCCCGGACGACCTTCTCGACGGGGTTGTAGCTGTCGGTGAAGCCGTCGACACCGGTGACGGACCACCCCTGCTGCACCAGGCTCTGGCTGAGGTGGGATCCGATGAACCCGGCCATCCCGGTGACGACGCATCGTCGTCCCGACGGCTTCGGCCGGGGGTGGAATGCCTCGTCGGTGCTGAGCTCTGTCATGTCGCTTCCCTCCGGTCGTCGAGCGGGCCATGGGCGGATGGCCTACGGCTGGCGTGTGCCGACGATCCTGAACCGCGGAGATGAGTGGGCCATGAGCGCGCGGTGAGACTTCTCTCATGTTGGGTGGCGGAGGTGCGGGCCGCGTTCGCACGCTGCGCTCCGGCGGTAGCACGGGACGGCCGCGACATCCCGGTCTCCACGGGGAGGGGGCCATGACGCCGCGCTCGTCAGGGCCCCCGGCGCGACACGAGGTCGCGCCGTCAGGGACGGTCAGGCCGTCGCGTCCTGCACAGGCTGAGGGCCGGCGTCCTCCATCCGGTACCCCATGCCCCGGACCGTGGAGATGACGCCGGGACCGAGCTTCCGGCGGAGGTAGCCGACGTAGACGTCGACGATGTTCGAGCTCGAGTCGAAGTCCTGGCCCCACGCGTGGCTGATCAGCTGCTGGCGGGACAGGACCTGGCCCGGGTGCCGGAGGAAGGTCTCGAGGATGCGGTACTCGCGCGCCGAGAGGTCGATCCGCGCCCCGTCCTGGGTGACCTTCCGTCCCTCGAGGTCGAATTCCAGCGCTCCGATGCGGAGCGTGGTCTGCCGGGCGAGCCGGTTGGGACGCAGACGTGTGCGGATCCGGGCGAGGAGCTCGTCGAACACGAACGGCTTGGAGATGAAGTCGTCCGCACCGGCGTCGAGACCTTCGACCAGGACCTCCGCTCCGTCGCGGGCGGTGAGGATCACGACGGGGATGTCGATCCGGTTCCGGCGCAGCTCCTGGAGCACGGACAGCCCGTCTCGGCCCGGGAGCCCGAGATCCAGAACGAGCAGGTCGTGCTCACCCGATCGCCCCTCCCAGAGCGCACTGTCGCCGTCCTCGGCCACGGCGACCGTGTATCCCGCCGCCGTCAGGCCCTTCACGATGAACGAGGCGATGCGCGGCTCGTCCTCGGCGACCAGGATCCGGTTCATCGGGGGTGCCCCCGGGACTCGTCGCCCACCGGGACGGCGATGGTGAAGAGGGCACCGCCGAGCGCACTGGTCCCGACGGTCACCCGCCCCTTGTGCGCCTCGGCGATCGCCCGGACGATCGGGAGTCCGAGGCCGTAGTGCTCGCCGTCGCGGTGGCCGTCACCGGATCGGGCGAACCCGTGGAAGATGGCGTCCCGGTCCTCGACCGCCACGCCGGACCCCGAGTCGCCGACCCACAGTTCGAGCGTGCCGTCCCGTAGGCGGGACCCCAGTTCGATGGCATCGCCCGTGTCGGTGTGCTGGACGGCGTTCTGCGCGAGCTGCATCCATGCCTGGGTCAACCGGTGGCGGTCGCCCACGACCGGCCCCACCGGTTGGCCACCATCGACCCACGTCCGGTCGGCCAACCCCTGGACCTTGGCCTGGACCTCGGAGGCGAAGGTCGAGCTCTCGAAGGTGCCGACATGGAGGAAGTCCGGCCGCTCCGCCCGGGCGAGCAACAGCAGGTCGTTGACCATGCGGCCCATGCGGTCCAGCTCGTCCAGCATGACGGCCCGGACCTCGGCCTGATCGACGTCGTTGTCGCCCAGGAGCTCGAGGTTGCCCCGGATCACGGTGATCGGCGTCCGCAGCTCGTGGCCGGCATCGTCGATGAACTGCGACTGCGAGCGGAAGGCCGTCTCGACCCGATCGAGCATGGAGTTGAAGGCCGTGGCCAGCCGGCCGATCTCGTCGTCACTCCGGACGTCGAGCCGGTGGGTGAGGTCGACGTCCGTGATCGACCGGGCCAGTACCTCGAGGTCACGCACCGGAGCGAGCATCCGGCCGGCGACCAGCCACGCCAGGAGGATGGCGATGAGGAGGACGGCCAGCCCGACGACGGACGCGGTGTTCACGGTGCTGCTCACGTCCCCGCGCTCGCCGTCCACGAACTTGGCGGCCACGAATACGTCGCCCGGGGCGCGGCCGGGGGCGCCGAGCTCGACCGGTGTCGCCAGGTAGCGGACCGTCCCCTGCGCGGTCTGGACCGTGCCGAAGGTGCGAGCGGAGACCTTCGACCACGTGGCGACGAGCCGCGGGTCCTTCCCGAGCTCGAGCAGTGGGTGGGCCGGGGTCCGACTGATCACCTTCCCCTCCGAGATGGCGAGGAGCTCCTCCGAACGGCGAGGTGACGCGGCGGTGATGGCCGACCGGAGGAGCGCGTCGGTCTGGGCGAACGGCAGCTTCGTCACCGGGTCGACACCGCCCGTCCGGAGCTGGTCGACCTCATCGACTTCGTGGACCAATTCGGTGTCGACCTCGCTGGTCAGATGGCGGAAGAGGATCACCCGGGTCACGAGTACCGACGACGCCAACGTGGCGGCGAGGAGGAGCGCGCACCACAGCAGGATCCGCACCCGCGCGGACACACTCGGGAAGGCGGCATGCCTGCGGTTCGGCGGTGCCGACTCCTGATTCCGATGGCGCACGGAGGCCGGTCTACCACGGCGTTTCGGGCTCGCATAGGCCCAATTGACCGCCCGACATTTACGTGTAACGGACGGGCTCCACCGGCGATATACGGGGTATTGCAACAATTTCCTCATCGGTCCCGGGTCGACCCGCGCTCAGGCCGCGAGGGACTCCGGACGGCCGGCCGTGAGGTCGCCGCTAGTCGACCGGCGCGGGCCATCCGGCCCGGCCCAACGCCACGGCCGACGAGGCGACGAGCGCAAGGGCCAGGAAGAGCGCCCAGGATGCGGCGTGACGCTGAAGCTCGGCGCCCAGCACGGCACCGAGGAAGATGCATCCCACCGTGGCCACCCGGCGCCCGGCCCGGGGCGGATGGCCGCCCACCGCCACCACATCGGCGGCCAGGGAGCCGAGGCTGGTGGTCAGGACCGTGGTGTTGGCCTCGGCGACACTCATCCGGCGGACCATGGCGTTCTGGACGCCCATGGCCAGGGCCAGCAGGGCCACGACGACATCGCGCCGCCACGTCTCCTGCACTGATCCGGTGACCGTCCAGCCGAGGGCAACGGCCACCAGCACCACCTCGACCGCCAGGGCCGCCGGCAGCCGGGCCGGACGACCCCGTCGACCGGCCACCGCTGCGCCGAGCAGTGCCCCGAGGACGAAGGCGACCAGGGCCACCGCGAATCCCCGAGAATTCGACCCCCCGCCCAGTGAGGTTCCGGTCAGCGTGAACGCCAGCAGGAGGACGTTCCCGGTCATGTTGGCCGTGAACGTGCGTCCGAGGTCGAGGAAGCTGGTGGCGTCCAGGGCACCCGTCGCCGTGGTCAGCAGGCAGAGCCCGCCGATGACCCACCCGTCGGCACGCTCGCCAGGGGACCGGGTCATCCCGTGGAGCGTACCGGTGCCCGGCCACACCGGCGGGGTTCCGCCCGGTGCCCGGCCCCGTGGCGGGGACGGGTGTCCGTCCCGAGGGCGACGGTGGGGCGGCTTGTCGAGGCACAGCCACCGGTCCGGTCCTGCTCAGCGGTCGTCCCACCGTGTCAGCGGCAGTGGATGGTGACGTAGTTGGACGAACCCATGGCGGCGAAGTAGCCGGTGAAGTTGGCCATTCCGACCCCGAGGCCGGTCGAGGCCCCTGGTCCGACGACACCGCCGGGCAGCCGCTTCCACATGCCCGGGGTCCCGTACACCAGGGCCAGGGTCGTGGCCGTGGGGTTGACGAGGGTGACGTTGCAGCCCCACGGGCCGTTGGGGCGAAGGGTGAAGGTCCGGGGGGTGAAGGTCGGCTGGGCCTTGGCGTTGAGGGACACCGTGGTCGTCGGCGGCAGGGCAGAGGCAGCACCGGCCGTGGTGGACGCCAGGGGGAAGGCGCCCGCGAGGGCGATGGCCGGCACGGCGAGGGCGGCGAGGGCAGAGGTGCGGAGGTGCATGACGGTTCCCTTCTCGTGGTCGGGTGGCGCCCTCACGGGCGGCACCCACCACCACGATGACGGCCGGACCTGACGACTTCGTGAATGACCCGACGTACGGGGGATGCCGCGGTGTTACCGTCCAGCCATGGATGCACATCCGGAGCGGCACCGGTCGTCACGGGCCGCCTGGCTCCGCGCCGCGGTGCTCGGGGCGGACGACGGGCTGGTCTCCACGGCGGCGCTGCTGGTGGGTGTGGCGGCCTCCGGGGCCGCCCGCAACGCCATCCTTGTGGCCGGCATCGCTGCCCTGACCGCCGGGGCGATGGCCATGGCCACGGGCGAGTACGTCTCGGTCAGCGCACAGTCCGACACGGAGTCGGCGGACCGTCGACGCGAGGAGCGGGAGCTCGCCACGGACCCCGATGCCGAACTCGCCGAGTTGATTGCGATCTACCAGGCCCGTGGGCTGCCGCAGGCCCTCGCCACCGAGGTCGCCACGACGCTCCACGCGTCGGATCCCCTGGCCGCCCACCTACTGGACGAGCTCGGCCAGACGAAGGGCGGGGGGGCGCGTCCGGTGCAGGCCGCGGTCACCTCCGCGGCCAGCTTCGCCATCGGGGCCGCCGTGCCCCTGTTGGCCGCCGCCGTCAGCCCGGCGACGCCCAGGAGCATCGTGATCGCCGCGGTCACCCTGGTCGCGCTCTGCATCCTCGGGGCGGTGGGAGCGTCCCTCGGTGGCGCGTCGCGGGTGCGGGGGTCACTCAGGATCGGCGTCGGTGGCGGGATAGCCATGGCGGTCACCTACGGGGTGGGCGCGCTGTTCGGGACGGTGACCGGCTGAGTGCCCCCGGCTCCCTCCCCTGACGCCATCCCCGGGGCGAGGCACGTCGCGAGGGACCTAATCCCCTACCCGACCCTCCACTACCGGGCCACGCTTGACCCGGTAGTGGTCGTAGCGGAGCGAGGAGCAGAGTGGAGCCGACAGCACATCAGGGCGCCGGTGGTGGCGCATCGACACCTCAACACGGGATGTCCTTCGTCGGCCTCATCTTCCACAATCTCAGCACGCGGCGGGTGCGGACGGCGCTGACCGCGCTGGCCGTCGCGATCAGCGTGATGGCCGTCGTCACCCTCGGCGTCGTGACCCAGAGCCTCAAGAGTTCGGCGGCCGAGGTCCTGGCCGCCGGCAATTCCGACTTCACCGTCGCCCAGCGCTCGGTGTCCGACGTCATCAACAGCGTGGTCACCGACACCCAGGTGCGGGCGATCGCCGGCACGCCCGGCGTGAAGAGCGCAGTCGGGGTGCTCATCGCCACGATCCGGATCGACGCCGACCACCCGCTCTTCCTCCAGATCGGCGCCACGCCCGAGACCCTGACCCCGTTCGGGGTGACGATCCTCACCGGGCGTGCCTTCACGGCGAGCGCCCCCCAGGAGGTCATCCTCGGATGGCAGGCCGCCCAGGATCTCCACAAGCGGGTCGGCGACGAGCTCGTCCTCGACGGGACGCCGTTCACCATCGTCGGCACCTACTCGACCAACCAGGTCTTCGCCGACACGGGCCTCATGATGCCCCTGGTCACGCTCCAGGCACGGGAACGGAAGCCCGGGACCGTGACCCTGGCCGTCGTCCAGGTGTCGCACGGGAGCAACATCGAGGGCGTCCGTCGGACGATCGAGCGGGCCAGTCCCAACCTCGCCACCGTGCGCCAGGCCAACGAGTTCGGCCGCGTCGACCGGAACCTCCAGTTCCTCGAAGCGGCCCGCACCGGAGCACTGATCATCGCGCTGGTGATCGGCGTGATCATCGTGATGAACACGATGCTGCTCTCCTTCGTCGAGCGCATCCGTGAGTTCGGGCTCCTGCGGGCGGTGGGGTGGTCGCGCGCCCGCCTGCTCGGACTGGTCTTCGGCGAGGCGATCGGGATCAGCTTCCTCGGCGCCGGTGTCGGGGTCGGGCTCTCGTTCGTCGTCATGATCGGACTCGAGCGCTTTTCGCCGCTGCGGGGCATCTTCCACGCTCAGCTCAGCGCGTCACTCTTCTGGACCGCGCTCTACTCGGCGATCACCATCGGCGTCCTCGCCGCCCTCTATCCGTCGGCCCGGGCCGCCCTGCTGCGGCCCGGCGTCGCTCTCCGGAGGGAGTAGGACATGGACACCGACACGCCGTCACGCCGGCCGGACCCGACGCCAGCAGCCGGCACGTTGCCTTCCGACCGGTCCGTCCCGGTGCTCGAGGCCTGCGCCGTCGACGTCGACTTCGGGTCGGTGCGGGCGCTGTCCGGGGCATCGATCAGCATCGCCGAGGGCGAATGGGTGGCGATCACCGGTCCTTCCGGCTCCGGGAAGTCGACCCTGCTCCAACTCTTCGCCGCGCTCGACCGGCCGACCCGGGGGACGGTCCGGTTCCGAGGTGCCGACCTGGCCGGTCACGTAAGGCTCGACCGCTACCGGCGCACCCAGATCGGCCTGGTCTTCCAGCTGCACAACCTCCTCCCCCACCTCGACGCCGTCCGCAATGTCGAGGTCGCGATGTTCGGGACCCGGGTCGGGGCCCGGGAGCGCCGACTCCGGGCGCTGGAGCTCCTCGACCTGGTGGAACTGGCGGACCAGGCGGGGCGTCGGCCGCCCGAACTCTCGGGAGGCGAGCGCCAACGGGTGGCCATCGCCCGGGCCCTGGCCAACGATCCCGGTGTGGTCCTGGCCGACGAACCGACCGGTAGCCTGGACCCGGCGAGCGTGGACAATGTCATGGACGTGCTGGCCCGGTTGCACCGGGACGAGGCGACGACCATCGTCATGGTGACCCACGACCTCGAGGTGGCCGGTGCGGCGGACCGGGTGGTCCACTGCGAGTCGGGTCGTCTCATCGAGAACGAGCGGCAAGGAGCGCCATGACCACCGCACCCCAGTCGGGGGGCCTCGCCACCATCGCCGTCGAAGGACTAACCAAGCGCTACCGGGGCGGTGGCGGGGTCACCGACGTCTCCCTCGAGGTCCGGCCCGGTGAGGTCTTCGGCTTCCTCGGACCGAACGGCGCCGGCAAGTCGACCACCATCCGGCTCCTCCTCGACCTGATCCGACCCGACGCCGGCACCATCCGGGTGTTCGGGCTGGACATCCGGACCCAGGGGGTGGCGGCCCGGCGCCGCATCGGCTACTTACCCGGCGACCTGTCCCTCTATCCCCGCCTGACGCCGCGCGAGCTGCTCACCCACTTCTCCCACCTGCGCGGCGGCCTCGCCTGGAACGGGATCGCCGCGCTGGCCGACCGCTTCGACCTCGAGCTCGACCGACCCATCCGGGCGCTGTCCAAGGGCAACCGACAGAAGGTCGGTCTCGTCCAGGCCCTGATGGGCGATCCCGACCTGCTCCTCCTCGACGAGCCGACCTCGGGGCTGGACCCCATCGTCCAGCACCAGGTCCACGACGTCATCCGCGAGGCGGCAACCGAGGGTCGGACGGTGTTCCTGTCGTCCCACGTGCTGTCCGAGGTCGCGCAGGTGGCCACCCGGGTCGGCCTCATCCGCGACGGCCGGGTCGTCTCCATCGAGCAGGTCGAGCACCTCCGCGGGCGCTCGGTCCACCTGGTCGAGGTGATACTCGCCGGAGGCTCCGAACGCCCCCCGTGGTCGAACATCGAGGGCGTCACCGTGGTGGATGAACAGGGAGCCACCGTCCACCTCGAGGTGAGCGGCTCGATCGACCCCCTGGTCGCCGCCCTGGCCCGATGTCGTCTCGCCGACCTGACGGTGCGGGAGCCCGACCTCGAAGAGCTGTTCCTCTCGTTCTACGAGCAGCGCACGTGACCGGGCGCGGGAGCCGGTCGGTATCGCTGCGCTCGGTCTTCGGGCGTACGTTCCGCGAGGAGGGGCACGCCCTCGTGGGGTGGGTCGTCGGCCTCGTGCTGTACGGCGCCACCATGCTGGCCATGTACCCGACGGTGCGGGGCAACAAGGACTTCGCCAAACTGCTCGACTCCTATCCGAAGGCCCTGAAGACGCTGTTCGCCATCACCGACTACACGTCGGGCCCCGGCTACCTGCGGGCGGAGGTCTTCTCGCTCCTCGGGCCCCTGCTCCTGATCATCTTCGCCGTGCTGTGGGGCGGAGATCTGACGGCGGGCGAAGAGGAGCGCGGCACCATCGACCTCCTGCTGGCCAACCCGATCTCACGGCGGCGGGTGGTGATCGAGAAGTGGCTGGCCATGGTGGCCGGCGTGGCCGTGGCCACCACCAGCCTCGGTCTCACGCTCGGCCTCGGAGCTCCGCTCGTCCACCTGTCGGTAACCTGGGCCGAACTGGGCGCTGCGGTGGTGGCCACGGTCCTCCTGGCCATCCTGTTCGGCACGGTGGCCCTGGCGGTCGGTGCCGGTACCGGTCGGCGGGGCGTGGCCCGCGGCAGTGCCGCCGCCCTGGCGGTGACCGCCTATCTGCTGAGCTCGCTGTCGGAGCTCGTCACGTGGTTGCGCCATGCCCGGCCGGCATCACCGTGGTACCACGCCATCGGGGTCGATCCGCTGCGCAACGGGTTCCTCGTCGCGCACCTGGCGGTGTTGGTGGCCGTCGCCCTCGTGTTCCTCGTGGCCGCCGTCGTCCTCTTCGAGCGGCGCGACCTGGCGACCTGACCGGGCGGGGACGATCGGGCGCTGGCGATCAGGAGCCCGTCCCGGATGACGCCGCCAACCGGAGAGGCACAGACGGCACGCTCCGTCGTCGTCCTCCCCGGCCCCTCGGGCCGATGCCGGGTATCATCGGATCCCTGCAGACATCGGGGGGAACCACCATGCGTCGAGGCATCTCCATCGTGGCGTCGATCGTGTTCGTCGCCGGGACGGCCATGGCAGTCGCCGTGCCGTCGGGCGTGGCGTCGGCCGCGGCACCATCACTCAACGGCGAGGTGCTCACCGGTACGGACATCGCCGGCACGTGCCCGCCGCCAGGAGACGCCGGCAGCATCCCGTACACGGCGAGCGGCACCGCCACCGGCCCGTATCCCGGCACCTTCACCGAGACCGGCTACTGGGAACTCGACCTCGAGGTGCTCTCGGCCTTCCACGCCAGCTACACCATCACCTCGGGGTCGACCACGATCTCCGGGACGGCCGACTATGCGACGACCACGTTCGCCGCCTGCGACGGTCGGATGTACAACGAGCCCGCCACCTACGCCGCTTCCGTCACCTCGCCAGGGGGCACGACCACCGACCACGGGACCACATCGGTCAACATCGTCTACGGCTCGTTCGACCAGTCCTTCACCTCGACGGGAGGCGGCGGAGGCGGAAGCACCACCTGCACCGCCGGAACGGGGACCGCCAAGTTCGCACCAGGACTGACCACGACCGCCCAGACCCAGAACGTCACCGTGGCCGGATCGGTCATCGGGTGCACCGGATCGGTCACCTCGGCCGCCGTCGTGCTCCATGTCCCGGCTGCCGCCGCCATGACGTGCAGCACCGTGAGCGCCGGGTCGGGCTCGTCCTTCCCCGGGTCGGCGATCCTCACATGGACCGGCTCGGGCTCCTCGCACGTGCCGGTGTCGGTCACCTACGGCGGCGGGGGTAGCGCCACCGTGGTCGGGATCATCGCCAAGGGACCGTTCGCCGGGTCGACCCTGACCATGGAGTTGATGCTGTCCCCGAAGTTCAAGACGTTCCCACCGAAGGTCTCGCCGCCGCCCGCCCCCTGCTCGGCCAAGAACCCGGCAAGGCAGGCGACGGTGCTGGTGACCAGCGCCGGCATCGCCTGACCCCACCTCATGGTGGATGTGCAACCTCAACCCATGGACAGGAAGGCCTAGGGGAAGCCGACGGGGACCACCGTCGCCTGGGCGACGTGGCCCGTCTCGGCGGACACGATGTCGAAGACGACCGCCCCGCGGGAGGCCGTCGGCCTGGCGAAGGCGAGTGTGGTGCCGAACGGCGCCATCATGCCGTTGGCGCCGCCCATCACGATGCCCGAGGCCAGAGGCGTCACGTCACCGTCCTGGCGGACCGAGACCCGCACGGTCGCCTCGAAGGCAGTGCTCGTGCCGGCCAGCGTCACCGGTGACGTGATGCCGGCGTACGCCACAGGCGAGGACACCTGGATGTCCGGAGTCGACGCACTGAGCACCCACCACGTCCCGTCCGTGCCCAGCATCCGGACGAGCACCGTGGTCACCGGGCCGGACGCCTTGGGCCGCACGTCGACCTCCCCCGAACGGGCGTCACCCTGGCGGAACGTGCCGACGACCGGACCCACGAACTGGAGGTAGTCGGTGGCGAACGAGCGGGTCAGCGACACCGGGTCGTGGTAGCGCTGGCTGGACGAGGCGGACGGCCACACGGCGGTACCGACCGTCGATCCGGCCGTCGTGGTGGTGACCGCGGACGACGACGTGGTGGTCGAGGAACTCGTCGTGGACGACGTGCCGCAGCCGGCCACGACGAGTACCGCCGCCGCGGCCAGTCCCGCACCCGCCAGACGGATCGGCCGGCGACGGTCCACTCTGCGTTCCATCACGCCACCCCGTGGGCGAAGGCCCGGACGAGCGGGGCGGCGGAGCTGCGTGACGATCGGTGACCCATGCCTCCATAGTGGCGAGCGGCGGCCGTTCCGACCAGGGACCTTGGTCACCTCCTGGAGACCCGGTCGCTGCACGATGCGCAGCTTCGGGGACGTCACTCGCCCACCACCTGCGGCGGAGCGTCCAGCCCGCAGTGGATGTACTCACGCGCGAATGCCGCCTCCGGCGTCGGCTCGGCGCCCCCGGTCGTCGGGTTGCGGATCCCGACCGCGGCCAACACCCCACCGGCCACGCACCATGCCCCGGCGATGAGGGTGGCCGTCCGGAACCCGTCGGCCAGCTGGCTCGGGTGCAGGTAGGCCGATCCGCTGATCCCGCTGAGCGCGGGCAGGACGGCCACAGCGATCAGGCCGCCTATCCGGGCCACGTCGTTGTTGACCGCCGACGCCAGCCCGGCGTGTTCGACCGGCGCGGCAGCCAGTGCGGTCGCCGTCAGGGGCGCCACGGTGGCGGCCAGGCCCAGCCCGAAGACCAACACCGCCGGCAGGACCCCGGTCAGATAGGAGCTGTCGGTCGTCAACCGGGACAGCAGGGCCAGTCCGCATCCGACGACGACAGGCCCGACGCTCATCTGCAGGCGCGGTCCGATCCGCGAGGCCAGGCGGCCCGACGTCGACGACAGGAGCAGCATCACCACGGTCAGAGGGAGCAGGGCCACTCCCGAGGCCAGCGGTGAGTAGCCCCCGACCACCTGCAGCACCACCGGGAGCAGGAAGAGCACCCCGCCGAGGGCCCCGTAGACCACGAAGGTCACGGCGTTCGTCACGGTGAACTGGCGGCGGCGGAACAGGCCGAGCGGGAGTAGCGGCGCCGGACTCCTCGACTCGACGAGGACGAACAGGCCTGCGGCCACCGCGCCCACCAGCAGGGCCGCCACCGGCCCGGGACCGTGCCACCCGTGGGCCGGTCCCTCGATGAGGCCGTACGTCACCCCGGCCAGCGTCGTCATCACCAGGAGCGCCCCGGGCAGGTCGACCCGGTCCTGGGCCGATGCGTCGCGCGACTCGGGGACGTGGCGGACGGCCAGGAGGAGCACGACGAGGCCGATGGGCAGGTTGATGAAGAAGATCCAGCGCCACGAGGCGACGGCGATCAGCCAGCCGCCGATGAACGGGCCGGTCGCCGCGGCCACGCCACCGAGCCCGGTCCACGCACCGATGGCCTGGCCGCGGTCCTCCTCCCGGAAGGACGCCTGGAGTATGGCCAGGCTCCCGGGGGTGAACAGGGCGCCGCCGACCCCCTGCAGTACCCGCAGGGCGATGAGCACGGTGGCACCCGGCGCGAGGGCACAGGCCGCCGACGCGACCGTGAACCAGACGACACCGATGGTGAAGACCCTCCGTCGGCCGAACCGGTCACCGAGCGAGCCGCCGACCAGCAGAAGCGCGGCCAGGGCCAGGGTGTAGCCGTTGACCACCCACTGGAGCTGAGCGACCGAAGCATGGAACTCGCGTCCGACGGTCGGCAGTGCGATCCCGACCACGGTGGCGTCGACCGACGCCATCCCCGAGCCGAGCACGGTGGCGGCCAGCACCCACCGTCCCGCCCCGGACCGGTACCGCAGTCCGCCTTGGTCGGGCATCGGTCCTCGCTTCGCGCGGAGGCCAGGTCGGGTTGCAGCCCCGCGCGGCCCCGGTCGGATCTCCCCATTCTCGCCGGTCGCCGCCGGCCGACGTTCGGCGTTCTGAGCCATCCCCCTGACCTGGGGCGACGCGCCACCGGTCCGAGTGCGCTCCCGCGGGCCGGTGGTAGGTTCGTGCCGACTTCAGGGGAGGCGGCGGACCTGTCCGCCGCCCGGAGCGGGAGCCAGGCGTGATGGAGCAAGTGTCGAATCCGGTCGACCTCGGCGACCTCGCCTCCGCGCGCACCGGCTACGGGCTGGGCACCGCCCCCTGGGCCGCCTTCCGCCACCAGGTCGAGGACGACTGGTGGCTCGCCATGAGCGGCACCCACCACGTCGACTACAACCTGGCACTCCTCCACGGGCCCACCAGCGCCCAGGTGGCACCCCGGATCCTCGACGAGGTCGCCGCGGCCGGCGTCCCTGCCCTCGTCATGCTGACCGGTGCCGGGCTCGGCGCCGTCGAGGTCCTATCGGAGGCCGGGTGGGTCTCCACCGGGGCGCTGCCCTTCATGGGCAAGATGCAGGGCGCCGCCGAGGACGACCCGGACGTGCGCCTGCTCGAGTCGGACGAACTGGACGACGCGCGCCGCCTGGCGGCCGCGGCCTTCGGTGTACCCGAGGAGGTGGGCGCCATCGTCTTCACCGACGCCATCCTGGAGCGGGACGACTGCCGCACCTGGGGCCTGTTCGAGGACGGCCGGTTGATGTGCTGCGCGCTCAACGTCCACGTCCGCGACCGCTTCTGTGTCGGGTGGGCGCTGTCGACGGCTCCCGAGTACCAGCGGGCCGGATACGGGCGGCGCCTGCTGCGGGCCGTCTCCTACCGGCGTCAGCAGACCGGGCCGCCGATCTCGCTGCTGATGGCCAGCCGGGCAGGCACCAGGCTCTATCGGGAGCCGGGGCGCGCCGTCTTCGAGCACTGGCAGATCTGGTCGCGCCCGCGGTGGGTCCTCCGCTAGGGCCCGTTGCCGGCCGTCGACCCGACCGCTAGAACGGGTGCATGCGCGCCGGTTTCCACAGTGCCTTCCGGTCCGGGTTCCGACGGGCCATGGGCACATCGTCGCTGGCCCGGGCCACCGGCGCACCGCTCGACGAGGCCGCTGCGGCGGTCAGGCAGGCCCGGATCGACCGTCGCTCCTTCCTGGCTGGCGCCACGGCCGCCGGCATCCTCGCCGCCGCACCGTCGACCCGTCCGGAGTCGGCTGGAGCGGCCGCACGTTCCGGATCGCACCCACGGGTGGTGATCGTGGGCGCCGGACTGGCCGCGTCGTGGGAAGCCGGACCGAGGATCGCCTGGTACGCCGACGGCACGGTCGACGAGCACCTCGGGGGCTCCTACTCCTACTACCGGGTGGGCCAGGCCACCGGCTTCGGCGGCATCGAGGGCACCCCGGAAGGCAATCTCCACTTCGCCGGGGAGCACACCTCGCAGGCGTACAAGGGGTTCATGGAGGGCGCCGTCACCTCCGGTGAGCGCGCCGCCCGAGAGATCCCCTCCTGACCACGCCCCCGCGTCCCGCCGGGTCGGCCGACGGTCGGGGACACCGGTGACCCATGTGCTCACCACCGCCCTCTCGGGAGTGTGGCCCTTCGTGGTCACCAACGTCGACGACTTCGTGCTGCTGACCGCGCTGTTCGTGACCGTGGGTCGGGGCGGACCCACGAACCGGCAGATCGTGACCGGCCAGTACGTCGGGATCGGGGTCCTGGTGGCGGCCAGCACGGTGATCGCCGCGGGCCTGTCGTCGGTACCCGAGCGATGGATCGGTCTGTTCGGCCTGGTGCCCGTGGCGCTCGGCATCCGGGGCCTCGTCCTGTTGCGCCGCACCGCTCCCGAGGAGGAGCGGGCCGCGGCGGTGACCGGCATGGCCGGCGTGGTGGCGCTGACGGTGGCCGACGGCGCCGACAACGTGAGCGTCTACGTCCCCCTCTTCCGCCAGGCCGGCGCCAGTACCACCGTCACGTACATGGTGGTGTTCGCCGTCCTCGTCGGGGTGTGGTGCGCGGCGGCCCGGGCGTTGGCCGACCGCCGGACCCTGATCGCGGGGATCGAGCGGGTCGGGCACTGGCTGGTGCCCGTGCTCTACATCGCCATCGGCGTCCGGATCGTCGTGGTGTCCGGGCTGTTCGGCTGAACCTGTGATCTGGTGGCAGATCGTCAGCCCGAGCCGCGGGAGTCCACGTGCCCGAGGACGGCGACCACCGGGTCGCCGAGTGGCGAGGGCGGGAGTGCGACCTGCAGCCCCCCCACCTCGGACGACCACTCGAGCGGTCGCCCGTCGACGCCCACCACCGTGGTCGATGCCGTGGCGACGACCTCGGCGAAGGTGGCCGCCGGCCCGCCCGAGCGGACGAAGGCGAAGACCTCCTCGTCACGGGCCGTGTACCGTACCGGGTCGCCTTCGACGGTCGTGGTGCCCGGTGTCGACCACGGCCTCGTGCCGAAGACGGCGTGCCCGTTGGGAGGTAGGTAGCCGGCCAGCCACCCGAGACGCTCGAGCTGCTCGTCGGGGATCTGGGCGTCGACGGCCCGGGGACCCACGTTCAGGAGCAGGTTCCCGCCCTTCGACACGATGTCGGTCGTCGACCACAGCAGCTCGTCACGGGTGAGGAAATCATCCTCGGTCGATTGGGCGTTGTAACCGAAGCTCTGGTCCATCCCCCGCACGCACTCCCACGGAGTGCGCTGGATCTCGTCGAAGGTCATGTACTCCGGGGTCCGGTAGCCGAACAGGGGTGGCTTGGGCGGGACGAGCCCCCCGTCCGCACGTGACTGGCGGGCCGACAGGGCGTCGATCAACTTCCGGCCCTGGGCGTTGCGGGCCATGGCCAGCAGGGGCGACCAGGGCATCCACCGGTCGTTGATGATCCCGTCCGGCACCATCCGGTAGTAGTGGTCGATCAGCGGCCACAGGTCCTTGCCGGGGGCGGGCCAGGCGATGTCGTTCCACAGCACGCTCGGGCGGTAGCGCTCGATCAGCTCGCGCACCTGGGCCTCGGCGTAGGCGGGGTAGTCACCGCGGGGGATGGCCGCCAGCACGCCGCCCATCGAGCCCATCGGGAACTCGTGGAAGGTGGAGTCGAGGCCGCCGCTGTAGTACAGCCCGAACTTCATGCCCTGCCCACGCACCGCCTCGGCCAACTCCCCGACCAGGTCGCGTGTGGAGTGCCACCCGGGCAGGTGGGGGTTCGGGACCGCAGAGGGCCACAGGCACCATCCGTCGGCGTGCTTGGAGACCAGCACCACGTACCGGGCCCCCGTGGCGGCGAAGCTCGCCGCCCACTCCTCGGGGTCCCACCGGTCGAGGCCGGCCTCGAAGTCGGCGGCGAACGACCGGTACGGGCGGTCCCCCCACACGTCGCGGTGGTGCCGCGCCGCCGGGCTGTCCGGGAACCGCAGCGAATTCTCGTACCACTCGACATGGGGCGAGTAGGCGAAGGCGTCGGGCCGCCCCGAGCCGAGAAGTTCGCCGTAGTCGCTGCCGGTGGGCGCATACGCCGGGATCGAAGCCGGCGTCCAGTGGATGAAGATCCCGAGCTTCGCGTCGCGCCACCAGGTGGGCACCTGCCGGGACCGGAGGCGGGCGAGCGTCGATCGGGTCGATGCCATGGGGGGACTGTAGGCCGCGACGACCCCGAAGTCAGTGGAGACCGGCGGCGGGCTCACCCCACCTGTTCGTCGGCCTCCAGCATCCACGCCTCGAACCGCTCGGAGCGGTCCTTGCCCTGGTACTTGGCCGCGTACATCGCCCGGTCGGCGTTGGACATGAGTTCGTCGACGCTGATGCCCGGTCGCGAAAAGGCGAAGCCGATGCTGACGGTGCCCGACAGGGTATGCGTCCCGATGGTGAACGGCGCCCGACAGGCCGCCAGGATCCGGTCGGCCAGGGCCTCCACCTCGCGCGGATAGGTGAAGTCCTCGACGATCACGCCGAACTCGTCACCGCCCAGGCGGGCGGCGGTGTCCGACCGGCGGATGCACCCCACCAGCACCTCGGACATCGACTGCAGCAGCCGGTCGCCGGCGGCGTGACCCAGCCGGTCGTTGGCCGACTTGAGGCCGTCCATGTCGAGGAAGAGGGCGGCGATGCGGTCGTTGTCACGCTGCGCCTTCTCGAGCGAATGGCCCAACCGATTGAGGAACAGGGCCCGGTTGCCGAGGCCGGTGAGCGAGTCGTGGAAGGCCTGGTACGAGAGCTCCTCCTCGAGGCGCTTCCGGTCGGTCACGTCGTGGCCCGTGATCACGTAGCCACCGACGGTCGGGTCGTCGACCAGGTTGACGATGCTCAGCTCGAAGGGGATCGGGGACGGCTCCCCTTGCTTGGTGAGTCCGACCGTCACCGTCACCGGGCTGGTCGGCCCGCCGTTT